>DATAQT010000283.1:0-43889 GCA_036264535.1 Paraburkholderia sp.
GTCTGCGTCGCTGCATCAGCAGCAGAGAAACGAGATTATGGAGAACTTCCATCGGATCGTCAACAGGTTTTTATCACTCGCTTAACCTGCCCACGCCGCTGAAACCCTCGCCATCAAAGGCTTCCCGCTTCCCCGTGCCCCGGCGTCCGGAGCACGAAAGAGCGAGATTCTAGTCGCCGGCATCGGGACTTGCAAGCGATATTTTGACGCGCGGGACGCAACCTGGCATGGCCCAAAGCACCTCGACTCACGCAGCCGCATGCGCGCGCATCGCCCGTTCGACCACGGATAGATAATGGTCGATACCCGGCGTCGCGCGATCCTTCTCTTTCGCTCGATCGTCCCATCGACGCAAACGCATCGCATCTTGCGCGTACGGCTTCTGGATAAACCCCTGCGCCTCTTCCCTGCTAAAGATCCCGCCCTGCAATTGCAGGCTGCGCACCGAATCGGCGGAAAGCTGGCCGAAATAGGTGGTGTCGATCGCGCACAGGCAGCGCTTTGCGTCGACGTGCAGACGAATCGGCTCCAGTACCGCATCCGACAATACCGGCCGCAAAAAAGGCAACGCGAAATACTGATGCAGATCATCGACGCCCCGCTCCGTCGGCGTCTCCCCTTGCAAGTTCAGCAGATGCCCAAGGTCGTGCAAAAACGCCGCGGCGACCAGCTCGTCGCTCGCGCCCTCCGCCTCGGCTAGCGCGCCGCTCTGCAGCGCATGCTCGAGCTGCGTCACCGGTTCGCCGCTATACGCGATGCTGCCGTGTCGCTCGAAAAGCACACGGATATCGTCCAGACTCAGTGCCACCTGTTACTCCCAAGGTAATGAAAACGTCTTCAGATTGGTAAAGCTCTTCATCGCTTCCTGAACGCCTTCCTTGTAGCCGAGCCCCGAATCCTTGATGCCGCCGAACGGTGTCAGCTCGATCCGGTAGCCCGGCACTTCCCACACGTTGACCGTGCCCACGCGTAGTTCGTTGATGAAACGCGTGATCGCGTCCTGCCGGTTCGTGCACACGCCCGAGGACAACCCGAACGGCGTTCCGTTGCTGATGCGGATCGCGTCGTCGAGCGTATCGAACGCGATGATCGGCGACACTGGCCCGAAGGTTTCCTCGCGCACGAGCGTCATCGACGGATCGACGTTGTCGAGCACCGTCGGCGCATACAGCGCGCCGCGACGTTCGTTGCCGATGCGCAGACGCGCGCCCGCGGCCACCGCCTCGTTCACGCGCGCCTCGAAGAGCTGCGCGGCGGCGGCGTCGATCACGGTGCCCATCTGGTTCGACGCATCGAACGGATCGCCGTACGTCCACGCGCGCGTCTTCTCGACGACCAGTTCCGCGAACTCCGCGACAACGCGCTGTTGCACGAGCATCCGCTTGACCGCCGTGCAGCGCTGCCCCGAGTTCTTGTACGAGCCCTGCACGGCGAGCGTCGCCGCGCGCTCGAGATCGGCGTCGTCGAGCACGATCAGTGGATCGTTGCCACCCAGTTCCAGCACGACGCGTCGATACCCGGCCTGGGTCGCGATGTATTTGCCGATCGCGACACCACCTGTAAACGTGACTAGCTCGACCGAAGCGTGCGTGATCAGCTCGTTGGCAATTTCACGTGGATCGCCGGTCAGTACCTGCAGCATCGGCGCGGGCAGACCGGCTTCATACAACAGATCGGCCAGATAAAGCGCCGACAGCGGCACCTTCTCCGATGGCTTCAGCACCACGCGATTATTCGTCGCGATGGCCGGCGCGACCTTGTGCGCGACCTGGTTCATCGGATGATTGAACGGCGTGATCGCGACGATCACGCCCGCGAGCGGCTCGCGCTGCGAGAACACGCGACGCTTTCTGCCGTGCGGCGTCAGATCGCAGGAGAAACTCTGACCGTCGTCGCGCAATGCCTCCATCGCCGCGAAGCGGAACACGTCGGCGACGCGGCCGATCTCGTAGCGCGAGTCCTGCTTCGACAGACCCGACTCGAGCGAGATCAAGTCCGACGCCGATTCGATGCGCTCGCGCAGCAGCACCGCCGCGCGTTCGAGAATCTGCGAACGCTCGTAGCGCGATAGCGTCGGCCGATAGGCGAGCGCATAGTCGAACGCGGCGCGCACATCGTCGATGCTGGCGAGCGGCACCGTACCGACGCGCATACCGCTATAAGGATCGAACACGTCGAGCGTACGGGCGCGCGGCGCGCGCTCGCCGCGAAGCCGCAGCGCTTCGCCGCGAAACGCCGGATGGTCCCGCAGCGCCGTGTTCATGATGCCGACACGCGATTCAGCGCGAGGTCGAAGATATCGAAATTGCGCAGCCGTTTGCCTTCGTTGCCGGTGGCCGAAGACTCGATGCGCCGGTTAAACAGCAGCGGCACTTCCTGCTCGGAAATCCCGCCGTGCGAGCGCAACGGCACAGTGAGCCCGGACAGGTCATGCTCGTCGCGCCGCGTGCCGAGCACGACATGCTTCGTGCCGATCACGACCAGATCACCGACGCGATCCTCGGGCAAGCCAAAGCGCGCGCACGCGGTATGTCGATCGAGCACGACCTCGATTCCCGGCAGGAGACTGATCCGCGCAATCACGGAGGCGGCGTCGACATCGCGCGGCAAATAGACCGTCGCGAACGAGCCCAGTGCGCCGTGATGCACGACATACGGATCGGTGATCGGCAGAATCACGCGCGCCGTCGACGCGTCGAGCCAGTCGTCGAGCACGTCCTGCAGATAGATCACGTTCGGCTCACCAGTTTGCGGATCGTGTTTCGCGTTCATGCCGTGATCGGCGGTGAGGCCGATCACACAGCCAAGCGCGTCGAGCTGCGCGAGATAGCCGTCCATCATTGCGTAGAACGCGTTCGCGCCTTCGGTGCCGGGCGCGCACTTGTGCTGGATATAGTCGGTCGTCGACAGATACATGAGGTCGAGCTTGCGCGTCTGCGCGAGCCGCACGCCGGCCGCGAACACGAATTCCGACAGCCCCGCGCTGTACACATCCGGCAACGGCAGACCGACCAGCTCGAGCACGTCGTCGATGCCGTTTGCCTCACGCGTCACCTTGTCGGCTTTTTCCGCCGAAAAGCAGATGCCCTTCAACTGCCAGCCGAGCAACCCGCGCAGCTTGTCCTTCGCGGTGACGACGGCGACCGCGGCACCCGCGTCGGCAGCGGCCGCGAGCAGCGTGGGCGCGCGCAGATAGGCGGGGTCGTTCATCATCACCGCGGCGCCCGCGCCATTGTTCGCGTCGGTGTCCCAGAAGTAGTTGCCGCAGATGCCATGCACGGATGGCAGCACGCCCGTCACGATCGACAGGTTGTTCGGGTTCGTGAACGACGGAATCACGCAGTCGCCGCGAAACGCCGCGCCACCCGCGAGCATCGAGCCGATGAACGGCGCGACGCCGGCCGCGACCGCCGCTTCCAGATACGCAAACTCGCAGCCGTCGACACACACGACGACCGTCGGTTGCGAAGGCAGCCGGTAGCTCCGGCCGTTGACTTCGATCGTGCCTTGCTCGGGGTGTGTCATCGCGTCGATTTCCATTACCGGGGTTGTCATCAGAGGCTTCATCGCCTCGAGGTCCGTTCGCGGGTGGTGTTGCCGAAGCGTTCGCCTGAGCCTCTGGCCGAGCGTCGTCGCCCGCGCGAGCCGGGCCCGCCTGCGGTTGCCGGCATGCGCTGCCCGTCTGCCGCGTCGCCCACCGCCGCGCATGCCGCATGCGCACGCTGCAACCCGCCCTGCACATGCGCGCGCATCAACTGAGCGGCCTGCTCCGCATCGCGCGACGCCAGCGCCGTCAGAATCGCGCGATGCTCGGCCAGCGAGCGCTCCATCGCGTCGCCCTGCACGACCAGCGCCGCTCGTCGAAACAGGCTCAACTCGCTGACGAGCTGGCGATACGTGTCGTACAACTTCGTGTTACCCGCCGCCGCGACGAGCGCATCGTGAAACGCGACGTTCGCGCGCGCATACGCATCGTGATCGCGTGACGCGAGCGCGGCGCGCATCGCATCGACCCAGTCGCGCAGGACCGCGAGCTTGCCCGCATCGATGTGCGCGGCCAGCATCCGGCACGCCGCCTCTTCGAGCACCGCGCGCACCGCGTAAATCTCGTCCGCCTCCGCGAGCGACACCGTCCGCACGAACACGCCGCGATTCTTCTCGGTGCGCACGAGCCCCGCCTGCTCGAGCGCGCGAAACGCCTCGCGCACCGGTCCGCGCGACACCTGCAAGCGCGCCGCCCAGTCGGCTTCGTTGAGCTTGTCGCCCGGCGCCAGCGCACCGTCGACGATCTGCCGCTCGATCTCGTCGCGCACCAGGGCCGTCAACGAATGGCGGCGCACGACCTCGATCGGATCGACGGAAGTAGAATGCATATATTCGGTCATTTTGACAAATTTTGCCACATCGACATCGATGCTCCCCGCTTGGCCTGCTTGCTTCCGATCAAGGAAATCGCCCGCCGGGGAGTCGGGTCAGTCGATCCGGCGGCGGGGAGCGCGCGCCGCGATCAGGAGCAGCGCAACCAGTGAGACCAGCAGCAGAATCAGCGACAGCGCGGAAGCCGGCAGGTAATAGCCACGTTCCACCTGCCCGACTACGACGATCGGCACGGTCGCGAAACCGGGCGGATAGACGGTCAGCGTCGCGCCGAGCTCGCCGAGCGACAGCGCGAAGCCGAGCGCGAGACTCGCGCGGATCGCCGGCACCAGTTGCGGCAGCACGACGCGGCGCAGCACCATCGACGGCGGCGCACCGAGGCTCGCGGCCGCTTCGCGCAGCACGGTCAGCTCCGGGCGCAGTGCGGCGGCCGCGCAGCGATAGCAGAACGGCAGCACCAGCGCGAGCTGCACGAACACGACGATCGCAGCCGAACTCGACAGGTCGAGCGGGCGTTTGTGATACGCGATCAGCACCGCGAGGCCGAGCACCACGCTCGGCACGCCGTTGGGCATCATCGCGATCGTGTCGACGACGACGCCGAGGCCGCGGCGGTCGCGTCCTTCGAGCGCGAGCGCGAGCCACAAACCGAGCGCCGTGCCGAACACCGCGACGCCCATGCCGACTTCGAGGCTGGTCGTCAGCGCGTCGAAGTCGCTCGAACTGAGGCGCTCGAACCAGCGCATGCTGAAACCATCGGGCAGGATCGTGCCGGACCAGTGCGATGCGACGCTCGACAGCGCGACCACCAGCACCGGCAGCACGAACAGCCAGAAGCACAGCAGCGCGGCGAAGCCGAGAAACAGACCGCCGAGCAGTCGCACCGCGAGACTGTGCCGTACCGGCCGGCCCTTCTTGTGCATGACCGGCAGCACGGTCGGATCGAGATCAACGGCCATGACCGGCTCCTTTCGCCTTGCGACTATTGACGCGCCGGTACAACGCGTACAGCGACAACGACATCAGCATCATCACGACCGCGCCGGCGGCGGCGGTCGGCAGATCGAGATCGACGGTCGCGGCGCTGTAGATCGCGACCGGCAGCGTGATCAGATGCGCGCTGCCGAGCACCAGCAGAATGCCGAACTCGTTCAGCGTCAGCAGAAAACACAAAATCGTGCCCGCGGCGATGCCCGGCCACGCGAGCGGCAGGATCACCCGGAACGCGACCATCAGGCCGTTCGCACCAAGACTGCGCGCGGCTTCGATCAGCCGCTGGTCGAGCAGCGCGAACGATGCCAGGGTCGGACGTACGACGAACGGCGTAAAGAACACGACTTCCGCGAGAATCACGCCGCCGATCCCGAACAGAAAATCGAGCGGCGGCGCCTGCAGATTGAACAGCCGCTGCAGCGCGATGCTGACCGAGCCCTGTGAGCCGTACAGAAAGATCAGCGTGAACGCGACCAGAAACGACGGAAACGCCACGAACAGTTCGAGAAAGCGCGTCACCATGCGCGCGCCCGGAAACGGCTTGAAGAACAGCAGCGACGCGAGCAACACGCCGAGCAGGGAAGCCAGGCTCGCACTCGCGAACAGGATGCCGAGCGTCGTGCCGATCACGCCGCGCGTTTCGGGGTTGCCGAAGAACGTCACGTACGCGTGGCCCGACAGGCCATGCGCATCAGTCAGACTCAGCATCACGAGCCGCACGAGCGGGTAGATGACGAGCGGTCCGAGCACCACGACGGCAATGAACAGCAGGTGCCATTGCGCCATGCGCTCGCGCCGCTTCACCGCGGCCGTATGCGCCGCCGCGCTGGCGAGACGGCGCGCGGCGGCCGCGGTATCGAGGCCTGGTGGAGTGGCCGTATCAGGGCTTGATAAGGACGACATCGCGAGCCTCATAACGCAGGGAAACACGCGCGCCCTTCTCCGGCGTCATGCCGGGACCGCGCTGCATCGTGACGAGCACGGGGTCGTTCGGCAGCGCATCGAGCACGACCGACACCGACAATGCCGCGCCATACCATTCGACCGATGCGATCGCGCCGTGCAGTTGCCCCTCGCCGAGCGGCACGATGCGCAACGCCTCCGGACGCAGACACGCGACCCGCTCGCGCTCGTTGTAGCGTGCGTCGTCCATACCGAACGCGACCTGCGGCAGCAGCAGATTGGCCGCGCCGAGGTAACGCGCGACGAAGCCGTCGGCCGGCGTGTCGTAGAGCTGCTGCGGCGTGCCGAGCTGCGCGATATGGCCATCGCGCATCAGCAGCGTGCGGTCGGACAGCACGAGCGCGTCGTCCTGATCGTGCGTCACGCAGACGATCGTCAGATTCGGCAGACGCTCATGCAGGGACTTCAATTCGGAGCGCACCGAGGCGCGCAGATTGGCGTCGAGCGCGGACAGCGGTTCGTCGAGCAGCAGCACGTCGGGCTCGATCACGAGCGCGCGCGCGAGCGCCACGCGCTGCTGCATGCCGCCCGACAGCTGCGCGGGCATCACGTGACCGGCATCGCCGAGCTGCACGAGCTTGAGCGCCTCGGCGACGCGTCGCGCCACGTCGCGCGCCGGAATGCGCCGCGCGCGCAAGCCGAACGCGACATTCTCGAATACCGTCAGATGCGGAAACAGCGCGTAGCTCTGGAACAGCAGACCGAGATTGCGCCTGTGCGGCGGCACGTGCGTCAGATCGCGCCCGGCCACCGTCAGCGTGCCGGCGAGACCGTCCGCCTCGATGAAGCCCGCGATGAAGCGCAGCAAGGTCGTCTTGCCACAGCCGCTGCGGCCTAGCACGGTCAGCAACTCGCCGCGCTGGATGGTCAACGACAGATCGTCGAGCACCGTGCGCGCGCCGAAGCGCACCGTCAGGTGATCGATCTGCACGCCGCCCGCCGCGTCGGAACGCGCGGCGTCGAGCGCATCGAGCGGAGCGCCAGGCGCGGTGGGATGAGCGAGGCTGGCCGTATTCACCGGGGTCGTCCTCCAACAGAATTAATGCTGATGCGGCGCCGCGCACTACGCGCGAAGCGCCGCCTGAATCGACAACGTCAAACGCTGTTGACGTTGATCACTGACTTACTTCGGCTTGACCACTTCGGTCTCTTTGCCCGATGAACCGATCACTTCGCTCTTCCAGCGCGCGGTCCAGTCCGCTTTCTTCGCCATCACCTGGTTCCAGTCGACCGGAATCAGCTTCACGCCGGCGATCGACTGCTTGACCGCTTCGCCGTTCTTGCCCGCGAGCGGCACGTCGCTGCGAGCCGGGATGCCGAAGATGTCCGGCACCCTCGACTGCACTTCCGTCGACATCAGATAGTCGATCAGCTTCTTGCCTTCAGCCTGGTTCGGGCCGTTCTTGATCAGGCCGATCGCGTATGGCAGCTGGAACGTGGTCGGCTGGCCGCCGGGCGCGACGGCGAGGAACACCGGCTTGAGCGACAGGCCGCCGTTGGCCGCGTCGTCGAGGTCCATCTGCAGGTCGCCGTTGGCAACCGCGATTTCGTTACGCGAGAGCAGCACGTCGAGATAACCCGTGCCCTTGGTGTGGAACTTGGCGCTCTGCTCGAGCTTCTTCAGATAATCGAACGCCTTGTCTTCGCCCATCAGCGACGAAGTCAGGATGATCACGGCCATGCCGTCGCCGGCGGTCGCCGGATTCGAATAGGCAACCTTGCCGGTGAAGTCCGGGTGCAGCAGGTCCGCGAAAGTCTTGGGCTCAGTCTTCGTGACTTCGGGGTTGATCGCGAACGAGAAGTAGTTGTTCACGAAGGTCGCCCACGCGCCGTTCGGCGCTTTCGCGATGGCCGGCACGTTCTTGTAGTTGGCGCTCTGGTACGCCTGCAGCAGACCGCTCTGGTCGGCCTGCTGGATGAACGGCGGCAGCGTGACGATCACGTCGGCTTTCGGCTGATCCTTCTCGATGGTCGCGCGGTTCACGACCTCGCCGCTACCCGCCGTGACGATATTGACCTTCACGCCTTCCTTCTTTTCGAAGGCCGGCAGCACATCCTTGTACAGATTTTCGAGACCATCGGCCGTGTACAGCACGACTGCGTCGGCCGCATGAGCCTGCATCGCGGCACCGCCGAACGCGGCCGCGGCGACGAGCGCCGGCAGCAGTTTGCGCGCGAGCCCGGTCGCGGCGTGAAGGGAATTCGTCTTTTTCATGTCGCTTTCTCCGAAAGGCAAAAAAACAGACGGTCGGGGATACCCCATACCTGTAGTGATTGAACGGCGGCACGCGCCGCTTGGCGTTGCCCGCTGCGATTGCCGCGCCGGTCTCCGTGGATTGCAGATTGCCGACAACTTTGCCGCTTCTCGCCCAGCCTGGCTGACAGCCCGCCTACGACACTCGCGCTGCCTGCCGCGCCTGAGCGGGCACGGCAAGAATCACAGGTTTCGATGACAAGGCCGTGACGATTTTGCCGAACTCCAAAAAAAGACACAAATTGCCAACTCAAGCCAACACGTGGAACGCGCCGCGCCACACGAAAGCGACGTGCCGCGCGCCGATCCCGTGTGGATCGTACATGGCGAAAATGACGATGTATGCACGGTGAGTCGGAGAGAAGCGCGAAGCGCGCGACGGTGCTCGCGGGCGCGGGGTTCGCGCGGCGTGCTGGCCGTGCTCGTGGCGTTTGCGGCATCTGCCTCGCTGGCGGCGGACCGGGTCGTGACAACGGCGCGGTATCGTGCCCCGCCGCTTCGAAACTTGTAGCGAAACCCTTGGCTTTTTTTATTGAGATTTTGGCGGGTGGGGAATGGGGCTCAAAGCGGCTGGCGCACAGGCCCGGCAAGGGATCGCCCCGCCCAGCCGTCTCATGCGATCAGAATCTCCGGACCATGCGCGGCGATCGCCTTGCCGAGCACTCGCTCGGGCGCCAGTTCGGTGACCAGATAGCGCGCCGACTCGAAGCCGTTGATGCGCACCGGCGTCACGCGTCCGAACTTCGAATGATCGGCGACGATCAGGACCATGTCGGCCGCGGCGATCATGCGGCTGCGCACTTCGGCCACCATGCGGCTGTAGTCGGTCAGATAGCCGTCCGGCGAAATCCCGCCCGCGCCGATGAACGCGAAATCGGCGTGGTACTGCGTCAGCTGGTGGACCGTGTCGAGCCCGAAGGTCGCATCCTCGATATCGGACAGCTCGCCGCCCAGCAACGTCACGCGATTGTCGTTGCGTCGGCCGAGCAGCAGCGCGATGCGCCAGTCGTTCGTGTAGACCGTCAGGCGGTGCCGGTCGAGCAGCGCCCGCGCGACCGCCTGCGTGGTGCTGCCCGAGTCGATGATCAGCGACGCGCCGTCCGGCACGAACTCGGCCGCGCGCTCGCCGATCGCGCGCTTGGCGCCGGCGTTCTCGGCTTCGCGCGTATCGAGATCGGGCTCACGCCGATCGTTCGACAACGCGCCGCCATGCGTCGTCACGAGCAGGCCGCGGCCGGCCAGCGTGTTGAGATCGCGGCGGATCGTTTCGCGCGACACGTTCAGTTCGCGCACCAACTCGGCGACCGACAGCGCGCCGTTCTTTGCGACTTGCGCGAGGATGTATTGATGACGTTGTTCTGCGAGCATCTGTGAAGGCCGGAAGCCGGCACGCGTGGGTTTCGCCGTGGTTGAGGAAGGCCGCCGTATTGTATTACGCGTATTACGCCTCGATGGCGCTGGCGCGCAGGTTGCGCCGAGGATGTATCGAGCCACCTTGCGCGCGAACCCGCCAGCCATCGCGCCGACCTGCTAACCTTGTGGGTTGGGCCCGTCGGCCGTGCAGCGAACGCAACGCCGCCGCCCGGCCGAGTCCCGCGCACACTGCCTCGCAAGTCAATCGAACCGCCGATGCCGCCACTGTTTCGCCGTCTACTGCTGTTGTTCCATGCGCTGCGTTTCGGCGCGCGCCTGATCTGGCTCGCTGCGCCGCCCGACCACAAACTGCACTGGATGATCGAGCTGATCGGCCGCGTGCATGCGTCGGAGCGCAGCGGCGCGCAGTTGCATGCTCTACTGCCGGCGCTCGGTCCGCTCGCGAGCCGCTTCGCGCAGACGCTCGCCGGGCGCCCCGAACTAGCGACCGGCACGCTGCACGATGCACTGGACGCGATCGATCACATGGAAGAGCCGCTCGCGCCAGACGACTCGGCGCAGGCCTTGACGCGCGCGTTCGGCCGGCCGCTCGGCGAACTGTTCAGCGCGGTCGACCTCGTACCGGTTCGCAGCGGCTTCGCCGAACAGACCCATTTCGCGCGGCTCGCGGCGCCGGTCAAAGGTCATAAGGAAGTCGCCATCAAGCTCGTGCGCGCGCAGCAGTTGCAACAGATCGGCGATGAGCTCGCGCTGCTGCGCTGGGTCGCGCGCTGGCTCGAAAAGCTGTCGCGCGTCGCGCGCAAGCTGCAATTGCGCGCGCTCGCGCAAACCTTCACCGACGACATCCTGCGCCGCTTCGATCTGCGCGCCGAAGCCGCGAACCTGAGCCAGACCGGCCACCATTTCGACGGCGACAAGCGCATCATCGTGCCGGATGTGATCTGGGAGCTGTGCACCGACCACACGCTGACGATGCAGCGCATCAACACGCTGCCCGCGAGCGACCTGCCAGGCCTGCACGCGCACGGCATCAAGCTCGCGCCGCTCGCCGCGCATATCGTCGAGGTGGTCACCGAGCAGGCGTTCGAGCATGGCTTCTTCCACGCGACGCTCGATGCGCGCCGCGTGCGCGTCAGCATCGAGCCGGACACGCTCGGACGCCTCGTGCTCGCGGAGTTCTCGATCATGGCGACGCTGTCGAGCGGCGAGCGCGAGTTCTTCGTGCACGGCGCGACCGCCCTCTTTGACCAGGACTACGCGCGGCTCGCCGACATGCATCGCGACGCTGGCCACGTACCGGACGACACGCGCGCCGAGGTGCTCGAAGCCGAGCTGCGCACCCGCGCCGAAGCGCACTTCGCGGCGGCGCCGCAGGATCGTTCGGCCGGTTCGCTGTTTCATCATCTACTGCACGGCGTGCAGCCGTTCTACGGCCAGGTGCCCGGCCGGCTCGCGACCGCGCAGCGCTCGTTCCAGCAAGCCGAGATGCTCGCGCGGGCGCTTCATCCGGGCGTCGATACATGGAACATCGCGCGCGGCGTGCTCGCCGATATCGCGCGGCGCGACCTCGATCATCGCGGCTGGCTCAAGCGTCTGTCGCACGAGCTGCCGCATCTCGCGCATATGCTGCCGCGCGTGCCGCAACTGGCGGTGCGCTATCTGCAGCAGCACGATCGCACCGGCACGCCGCAACAGAACGCGCAACTGCTCGCGGATCTCGCGCGCGAGTACCGGCGCACGCGCTGGCTGTTGTGGGCGTGCGTCGTCTGTGGCGGCGTGCTCGGAGCGGGGATGATGCTGCTGGCGTGGTGACGGTCCGGCTCGCGCGTTGCAGCTTCGAACAAGACGCGCGCCGCCTGTAGCGCCAACATGGCGGCTTTTTCACGCCGTCCGCTTCAATGGCCGCCTCGATGCTCGCTTCCTTTCTTGCCGCCGTCTTCGTCGTGCTGTGGTCGACCGGTTTCGTGGTCGCCCGCGCGATCACGCCATACGCCGATCCCAATCTGTTTCTGCTCGCCCGCTTCGGCGGCACCGCGCTGGTCTTCACGCTGGCCGCGCTCGTCGCGCGCGCGAGCTGGCCGACGGGACGCGACTTCGGCAAGCACCTGGCCGCGGGCGCACTGCTGCAGGGCGTTTATCTCGGTGCCGGCTACTGGGCTGTCGCGCAGGGTCTGAGCGCCGGCGTGATGGCCTTGCTCGGCGCGCTGCAACCGCTCGCGACGGCCGCCGTCGCCGCCCCGCTGTTCGGCGAGCGCTTGTCGCGGCGCGGCTGGAGCGGCATGGCGCTAGGCCTCGCGGGCGTCGTGCTGGTGCTCGCGCCCAAGCTCGCGGCCGCGACGCCGCCCACTCATGGCAACGCACCCGCGTGGCTGGTCGTGCTGGTGTCGATCGGCGCGGTGGGGGCGATCACGGCCGGCACGCTGTTCCAGAAGACCTCGCTCGCGAAGGCCGATATTCGCAGCGCGTGCGCCGTGCAGAACGTGGGCGCGGCGATCGTCGCGGGTGGGCTGGCGCTTGCGCTCGGCGAGCATCGCTGGATCGCGTCACCGACACTGTGGGCATCGCTCGCGTGGGGCGTCGTGATGCTGTCCGGCATCAGCGTGACGTTGCTCGTCTGGATGGTCCGACGCGGCGATGCGGCGCGCGCGACCGCGCTGATGTTCCTCGCACCGCCGCTCGCCGCGCTGCAAGGCTATCTGGGATTCGGCGAGACGCTGTTGCCGGTGCAGATCGCCGGCTTTGGGGTCGCGCTGGCGGGGGTGTTGCTGGCGAGGTCGTGAGGAGTTCGCCCAACTGCGTGGAGAAAGACCGCCTGTCAGTCGGCCGTATCGGCGTGCGCGGGCATTTTCGCGCGCGCCATCGAGCCCGGCGCCGGCGACCACGCCGGCCGACTCTTGCGCTGCGAATCGACGACGACGATAAAACGCCCCGCCCACGGCATGACCTGCCGGTCGCTTTTCAGCACCCACAGCGATTTGCCGGAATCGACGAGCTGCGCGTATTCGGCGTCGAGAATCCCGTAGTGATCGAGAAACGCGTTCAGCGACGCGGGAATCCGCACGCAGCCCTTCGAATGCCGAATGCCGAGCAGCGGTTCGAGCCGATCGGGGTCGGTCGCGTGCATCTGGAAGCGCATCTGAGACATGCCGCCCTTGCCCCAGCCGCGTTCACCCTGCGCCCAACCGAGGTCGAAGATGCGCATGTCGCGCCGCCCGTAGCCGCGAATGTGGTTTTCGTTCTCCGTGCCTTCGGAGCGGAAATCCATGTTGTCGGGCGTGTGGTCGAACACGCCGAGCGGTGTGATGAAATGGTCGAACTCACCGGGCCGTCCGGTGGATACCGGCGATGCGCCGATCATCTGCCAGCTATCGGCCGGCACCGCGCGAAAGTAAATGAGGAGCGCCTGCACGTTCGGATTGCGATCGACGAGCACCACGTACTCGCCCGACAGACCGCCGAGTTCGTTCGCACTGAGCGCCGTCTCCAGACGGTCGGCGTACGCACGCTGTTCCCCGGCGGGCAGCCTGAGCCGCCGCGTCACGTCCTGCGCGAACACATCGCGTAGCAGGAACGCGCGGCGCGGATCGACGTTGCCGGCCGCGTCGGGGGCGGCGAGCGTGGCCGCGTCGATCGAGGCCGACGGCCGGCTCGCGCCATTCCACACTTTTGCCGGATTGGCCTGATTCACCGCATGCGCCGCCGACGTCGCGGATGCAGGCGACTGCGCGGTAGCGAGCGCCACCGCATGAACCTGCGCCGCCATCGCGCCGGCACTCGACACGACGCCTGCGCAAATCCACGCGCAAACAGCCACGCCGAGCGCGCGCATCAGACTACGAAAAGCCCCCGCGCCGCGAACCGCGCGCGGCGCCGTGGTTGAGACCCGCATCCTCCACTTGTCGCACCGACGAACGACCGTGGTGGAAGTCATGCGGCTCAATCCAGGCTGACCAGGCCGATCTGGGTATGTCATCGCGTCTTGAAGCAAACATGATTATTATTGATTGCACGCCGGGTCCCGACGGCGTTCGGAACGATCGATATTACTCAGTGAATTGAGGCGTGTCGATGAAAATACCGTCGCGCGCTCGTCCTCGCCTTAATAATCGGCGATTTTCGACAATCGACGTCTCTGCGCAAAGGCAGTTAATACCCGATTAAAACCGCCGTCGGAAAATCAAAAAAAGCGAAACACTATTTCATTCGACGAAAGATCCACCGAAAGCCGCTCCGATACTCAAGCCATTTTTCAACCCGCTTTCAATCCGCTTTAATCGCGCTTCAATCTATATTTGGGAGGATACCTCACGATCATGGCTCAATCCGATCCAGCCGTCCGCCAGGCCAGCATCGCGGCCGAGATGCACGTCGCCGCCGACTTCGACGCCAACCGTGAAATCGAGCGGCGAGTCGATTTTCTGACGAACTATCTGCGCGACAGCCGCCTGAAAACTTATGTGCTCGGCATTAGCGGTGGCGTCGATTCGACGACGGCCGGGCGTCTCGCGCAACTCGCGGTCGAGCGTTTGCGCGGGAGCCATTACGACGCGCGTTTCGTTGCGGTCCGTCTGCCTTACGGCAAACAACGCGATGAAGCGGATGCGCTACAGGCATTAGCTTTCATTCGCGCCGACGAAAATCTGACGATCGATATCAAAGCGGCCGCCGATGCGATGCTCGAGTCGCTCGATAAAAGCGGTGTAGCGTTCAAGGACGAATCGCAGCGGGACTTCGTGCACGGCAATATCAAGGCGCGCCAGCGCATGATCGCGCAATACGCGGTGGCTGGCGCGCGCTCGGGGGTCGTGATCGGCACGGACCACGCGGCCGAATCGGTGATGGGCTTCTTCACGAAATTCGGCGACGGCGGCGCCGACGTGCTGCCGCTTGCCGGGCTCAGCAAGCGTCGCGTGCGTGCGCTCGCGAAGACGCTAGGCGCGCCCGACGCTCTGACGCACAAGGTACCGACCGCCGACCTCGAGATGCTCCGGCCACTTCGTCCCGACGAAGACGCGTACGGCATCCCGTACGACGCGATCGACGATTTTCTCGAAGGCAAGCCGGTCAGCGATCCCGCGCGCGACGTGATCCTGCAGTTTTACAACGCGACGCGTCACAAGCGCGCGCTGCCGTACACGCCGTTCGACTGGCCGGAGCCGTTGGATGAACCATGACGAGGCCGCGCACGGCGCTCTGAAACGAATAAAGGCGACGGGCATGCCCGTCGCCTTCGAATGGACCGTGCTTTTTGCGGCGCTAACCGAGGCGCTTACTGCGCGGCAGGCGGTTGGTCGCTGAACAGATCGGCGCTCGCTTCGAGCTGCTGGCCGCCCAGATGCTTGCCGTGAATCTGCCGCGCGATCACGTCGCCGACATACGGCACACTGGCGTCGAGCTCGACCGTCGCGTAGGCGCTGGGCTTACCGGCGTCCACCACCTCGACGTGTTTCGCGTAATGGCCGAGTTCGCGCTTCAGAAATTCCCGCACTTCCTGCTCGCTGCACGATTCGGCGATATTGCGCACAGTCAGGTTCATGCGGCCTACCCTCGCCGCGCTTCGCGGTCCGTGCGGCGGTCCGGGCTTGCGATACGCACCGGTCGCAGTGCGGCACGCTGCTTCGCCTGAGCGGCAGCAAGCGCGCGCAGTGCGACGACGCCGGTCGCGCCGGCCAATCCCAAAGCGAGCCATGACAAGTAGAAGGCCATCGTTCAAATCTCCCGTGCGAATTTCGTCCTGTTTTCAGGATAGCCAACTTCGACACCGGACACACTGTGACGCAGTGTCGTAGGCAACGGCGAAACATCCCCGTCGATGCACTGTACCTGAATCAGTCACGTCAACCCTAGAAAAACATCGACTGGTTCGGGACCTTGCAAGCCCGGCCGGCTCGCCCCGGCCCGGCACTCGGGCGTGTCGCCGAAGGCAACCTACGGGGAACGCGGGCAAAGGCGGACTGATCGCGCGATCAGTCCGCCGCTTGCACGTTCGCGGCGCTCACCCACCACGCATTCTTGCCTTGCGGCAGACGGACCAGCACCGCGGAAGGATCGTCGACGCCGTCGTCGGCGATCTGGCACACCGGCAAGCCGTCGGGCAGACGCTTCACTTCGCCGGCGGCCTCGAACAGCGCGATGCGCCGCGCGTTCAGCGGGTGCAGTTGCCGATACACGTCGAAGCTCAGCGCCGCGGGCACGTCGCCGCGAATCTCGAGCGCATCGGCGCGCTCGCAATGCGCGGGCGCGGCGGCAAAGGCGGCAACGCTGACGCTCATGCAGCCGATGGTCAGCGCAAGGGCGGCGAGACGGGAATGGGTCATCGTGTTTCTCCTAAATAAGTGAGGGGGTAGCGAACCGTCGCTTCGCCGGCAAGCCGCCAACGCGCGGATGCGCGAGCGCGCGACGCGCTCAACGCGCGCGTTCGTGCTCATCGCCGCGCCGGCTGACGTCACTGTCGACGCCGTCGTCGTCGCCAGTCGCGACGTCGAGCCGGCTCACGTCGCAAGACGCCTGGCCAAAGCCCGCATACACCGCGGACCAATTGCCGACGATCGCCGCTTGTGCTTGCGCCAGACTCAGCTTGCCTTCGCAAACGCAGCGCTTCAGCATCGCCGCTGCGCGCGCCTTGCGGCGCGCGCCCTGCGGGCCGGCCCACGGCAAGAGATCGAGGTTGGCCGGCGCATCGGGGGATCCGCCGAGCACGATCGGCACACGCCGGTCGAGCGCGAACGCGACGCCGTCATGCGCATCGACGCCGCGCGCGGCAAGCATGCGATCCTTGTGCGCCAGCAGTTCATCGAACGGCGGCGCGACGGTTTCAGCGTAACCGGGGCGGCAGATCGTATCGCCGATCGACTGCTGGGTCACGCGGTCGTCGAGCATGACGCTCTGTTGCGCGGCGGCGTTGCCGATGCGCAGCGCGAGCAGCGCGCTGACGGTGACGAGCAGCGCACGCCGCGTCACACGCATGCGCCGGGGGAAGAAGCGCTTGCGCGCGAACCGCGGCGCGTCGGTCGCATCATTGTTGCGGGTGGTGTCGCGGAAAAGACCGCGCGGATGCGTGTCTGCGTTGCCTGCGTTCATTCGTCGGCGCGCCGGCGGCGGCACGCGGTAGTTCAATTCGCAGGGCAATTAAAACACATTCAATTTGGATAAGTCCAAAAGCCCGACATGGAAGCGCGCGGGCCCCGGCTGATACGACGAGGCCCGCGCGCAGCTTGCCGCCGCTACTTCGCAACCCGCGCCTGCAACGCGCGGATCCGCCCGAGCGCCGGTGCGTCCGACACCGTCGCTTCGTACATCTTCGCGAGATCGGCCTTCAGCGCGGTGCGCGAACCGCCGTCGAGATACACCATATGCCCCGACGGATAGAACCGCGCGGACAGGTTTTGCCGCACCTGCTGACTGAGCAGCGGCATCTGCTGCAGATCGAGCACGGTCTGATAGAACGGCGTGACGAAATCGAAAAAGCCGTTCGCCGACAGCACCTTGAGGTCGGGATTGAGCGCCATCACGGCCGCGAGGTCACCGGCCGTGTACAGAATGATGTTGCCTTTCGAGTCGAGGCCCTTCTGCGCGCCGGTCGGATCGATATGGCCGAAATCCCAGTACTTGAACGCCTGATCATTGAGGTCGGTGAACGACGAGTTCGACGTGTACTTCAACTGCTCGTTCAGATACACGTTCCACATCGTCGTGTAGACGCCGGTGACCGCGGTCATGGTTGGATCGTTGCCGCCGGAGTTCGGGTCGATCTTGCCGGCGATGCCGGTGTCGATCGCGGTCACGCGGCCGTCGTACTCGCCGAGCGCCAGGCCTTGCGACTTCAGCAACGTGGTCAGGAACAGCGAATTGCCGCGGCTGTCGTAGCCGGCGATGTCGATGCTCCACGCCAGCAGCGTCGTTTTGTCGATGCCGGTGTATTCGCTGAGTTTTTCGACGGTCGCGGAGTCCGTGGTCGGAAACTTGCGCAGCGCGGCCAGGTAGTCGGTGCGCGCGAACTGCGCGACCTCCTCGGCGAACGTGCCGAGATCGGTCGGCCGCGGCGCGATGCCGAGCTTCTTGTGATACCACGCGTCGGCGGCCGCCGTCGGCAACGCACCGACCGGATTGCCCGACTGCGTGTAATCGAGAATCGACGATTGCAGCGTAATGCCGTTCAGATCGACCCCATCCTCGTGCAACCGGTACGCGAGCACGCAACTGCGCGCCGTGCCGTAGGACTCGCCGAACAGGTACTTCGGCGAATTCCAGCGGTTGTTCTTCGTCAGGAAGCGCTTGATGAACTGCTTGATCGAATCCGCGTCCTGATCGACGCCCCAGAAGTCCCGATTCTTCTTCGGCGCGATCGCCGCCGAATAGCCGGTGCCGACCGGGTTGATGAACACGAGGTCGCTCTTGTCGAGCAGACTGTCCGGATTGTCTTCGAGCGAATACGGCGCGGGCGGCGTGAAGCCTGGCATCGACGTCTTGATGCGGCGCGGTGCGAACGAGCCGAGCAGCACGAATACCGACGACGACCCCGGCCCGCCGTTATAGAAAAACGTAACCGGCCGCGTTTCCTCCTTCTGGTTGTCCTGCGTGAAGGCGACGTAGAACATCCTCGCCGACGGCTGCGAACTGCTCGGATCGACGATCACCAGATGGCCCGCGGTCGCCGTGTAGTTGATCTTGTGTCCGCCGATGCTCACCGAATGATGCGTGATCGCGGCCGTCTCGACTGTTTCGGTAACCGAATCGTCGGGGCCGTTACCGTAGGCGACCGGATCGAAGAACGGCTGGTCGCCGCCCTTGTGCCCCGCACTCGTGGTGGCGGCCGCGCCTGCCGTGGCCGCGGCATGCGTATTGTGCGGCGAATGCTCACTACCGGAAGCTGATTCTGTATTCGTCATGATCGCTCCAAGGGTTCGTTTTACATGCCGTGCGTCTTCGCTCTTACGTCTTGTCGTGTGTCATGGGCTGTGTTGCAGACTATAGTGCGGCCGCCACCTTCCCGCCATCGGGACTGCCGAGTCCCGTGCAGGCGTCCCATCCCGTCGACGCCGCAAAGCTGCCGTTGTTGCCCTGCGTGATGTCGTTGCACGCGCCCGGCGCCTTGTACAGCTTCGCGTTGACGAAGCCGGCCGGCTGCCCCTTCGCCGCATTGATCCGCGCGATCAGCGCCGCCCACAGCGGCGCGACCGCGCTGGTGCCGCCCACCACGGTTTCGGTGCCATCGATCAGGACGGTGTAGCCCGTCGCGGGCGATGCATCGCCGGCGACGTCCGGCACGCCGCGCCCGCTGAGCGGCGTGCTGCCGCCGCCCGTCGACGTGGCCGACAAACCCTGCTGCCACGCGGGTACCGGAAACGCGGTACTGACGCCGCCGCCGCTCGCACCGCCCTGCTGGCCGTCATTCCACACGATCTCGCGCGTGATCGACGAACCGGACGCGCTCAGGTGCGTGCCGCCGCAAGCCAGCACGTATGGGCTCGATGCCGGAAAGTCGACCTGGTCGCCGCCGCCCGAGCCGTCGCTCGACCCGCTGTCGCCCGAGGCCGCGCAGATCGTCACGCCGAGCGCCGCCGCGGATTGCAGCACGCTGTTGAGCGCCTGCATCGACTGGCTGGTCCAGACCGACTCCGGCGCGCCCCAACTGATCGAGATCACCGACGGCTTGTTGGTCGTGTCGTGCACCGCGCGGCTCACCGCGTCGATGAAGCCGGCGTCGCTGTTCTGCGTGAAGTACACGGCGATGGTCGCGCCCGGCACGATCGCACCGACGATCTCGATGTCGAGCGTGACCTCGCCGTCCGGCCCGTTCGGGTCGCCGCTCGGCTGGTTGCCGGCCTGATCGACGCCGACCGATGTCACGCTCGGCGCGCTCACGCCGAGGTTCGAGAAATAGGTTTTAAGGTCCGACGTGTTATAGCCGCCGCCGAGCTCGATGATGCCGACGCACTGGCCGCCGCCATCGCCTTGCGGAAACTGGTAGAGCGTCGCGAGCTGAGGCGGCGTGAACGACACCTGTTGTCCGCGCGCCGGCACGAACGGTGGCCGGATGCGGAAGTGCGGCCGCGCCTGCGGCCGGTTATCGAGCCCGAGGACCGCTTCGACGGCGTCACGCAGATCGTCCGGCACGCTGATCGTGCCGGTGCGGCCACGGAACTGGCCGGCCGTGTGGTGCTGGTAGCGCTCGAGCTTGACCTCGAACGCGCTCTGGAATTGCGCGATCGTGCCGCTCAGCAGCACCGAGCGCGCCGCCGGATCTTCGCGCACGACGGTGAGCCCATGCGCGGCGGCGAACGCGCGGACCTTGGCGATATCTTCGGGCGCGGCGCCATAGTCCTGGGCGAGCGCCTCGCGCGACAGCGGCGTCACACTCGGGTCGCCCGCTTCGATGCGTTTCATCAAGGCGTCGAACTGCGCCTGCTGCTGGCGGCGCAGCATCACGAAGACCTCGATCCGCTCGGCGGGATCGCATTGCCCGACGACCTTCGTGCCCTGCTCGACCTTGCGCTCGCTGCCCGGCAATGGATGCTTGGTGACCATGGTGTCGACTCTCCTGTTAGCGTGGCGGCGCACACGATCACGCCCGACCGCGCGGCCCCGGAGGGCAAGCACGCCACGCGCCTGCATGGAGCGCATCGTTTAGCGCGATACGCGGCAGGGGGTTGTTCAAAGACTTCGTCCAACCCTCGGACCAGGGCATTCGAACACAGTTCCGGCTTACGCGGCAGTCGTCCGAATGGCTAATGCGCGGCGTAGATGCGACACGCTATGATGCTGAAGCGGCATTTCCGCCGTTTCATTGCTTCGCGCGCCGCCCGCGCACACGATCGAGTAATCAGAGGAACCCATGTCAATTTCGATGTATCAAGCATCACTGCCTGTGCTGATTCGCGGCCTCACGAACCTGCAGGCCATCCTGGGCAAAGCCGAGGCGCACGCCGCCGAGAAGCAGATCGAGTCGTCGGTGTTCACGAATGCCCGGCTGGCGCCGGACATGCTGCCGCTCGTGCGTCAGGTGTATATCGCAAGCGATACCGCGAAGGGTTGCGCGGCGCGGCTCGCCGGCGTCGAGCCGCCGAAGTTCGAAGACGTCGAGCAGACTTTCGACGAACTGCAGGCCCGTATCCAGAAGACGATCGATTACCTGAAGGACTTCAATGCGGCGCAGATCGACGGCTCGGAAAGCCGCACGATCACGCTGAAAATGCGGCCGGGACTGATCGAGTTTACGGGAGTGTCATATCTGTTCGGTTTCGTGCTGCCGAACTTCTTTTTCCACGTGACGACCGCGTACGACATCCTGCGTCACAACGGTGTCGAACTGGGCAAGCTCGACTACCTGGGCGGGATGCCGCAGTAAAGGGAGCGGGCGGGTCGGCGGCCGTCGCAAGCCGATCATTGGGGACCGCTCGCGGCGTGAGCGAAAATTGCAGAAGCGAGCGGCTCGGGTCGCCGCTCGCCAACTCTCGCAGCCTCACGCCAGCTGCGGGCCTCAATCCAGCGAAAGCCGCAGCGCAAAGCCGATCAGCGCGGCCGAAAAGGTCCACCGCTGTACCGTCTGCGCGAGCGGATGCGCGCGCATCCAGTGGGCGATGCGCGCCGCGCCGATCGCATACAACGCGTCGAAGCATGCGCCGATCACGAGCAGCACGACACCGAGCTCGATCATCTGCCACCCGAGCGGCCCCGCCTCCGGCCGCACGAATTGCGGCAACAGCACCGAGCAGAACAGCAGCGCCTTCGGGTTGAGCAGATTCGTCAGCAGACCCTTGACGAACGCGGTCCGCAACGGCCGCGCCGGATTGCCGGCATCGTTCGAAACCGTGGTTTCAGCGCGCGGCGCGTCAGCCGCTTGCTGGTCGCGTGAACCGGCGGGCAACGCAAACCCGGGCGAGCGGAAAATCTGAATCCCGACCCACGCGAGATAGACTGCGCCGGCGTAGCGCACCGCATCGTACAGCCACGGCGCGTTGCGCAGCAGCGCCGCCATGCCGCACGCCGACAGGCTCACGTGCGTCGCGCGCGACACTCCGAGCCCCGCGGCGGCCGCGAAGCCACTTCGCACGCCGCGCGCAATGCTGGTTTGCAGGATCAGCGCCATGTCCGGCCCGGGCATCGCATAAACGACAACCAACGCCGCCACGTAGACGGCCAGCAGGTGAGCGGAAATCATCGGAGCCTCCTTGTTTTTAGAGGCTCCATGTTGCTATCGGATGCTGAGGGTTTGCTGGCGAATTTCTGTCCCGATGGCGCACCGGATAGCGGAATGCGCCAGAATTCTCAGATAACATAGCGCTTTCCCCCAACCCGCAAACCCACTCCGCCATGCCCGCCGACGACCTCGACAAAACCGACCGCGCGATCCTCGCGGCGCTGCAAAACGACGGCCGCATGTCGAACGCGCGTCTCGCCGAGACCGTCGGGCTCAGCGAGACGCCGTGCGCGCGGCGCCTGAAACGGCTCGAGAATGACGGCTATATCGACTGCTACCGCGCAGTGCTGTCGCGCCCCGCGCTCGGTCTGGGTGTGGTCGCGTTCGTGCTCGTGCGCTTCGCCGTGCACGACCGCGCGGTGTCGACGCGCTTCGAGCGCGAGGTGCAGGCGATCCCGCGTATTCTGTCGTGCCACAACGTGTCGGGCAGCGCCGATTACATCCTGCAGATCGTCGCGCGCGACCTCGACGACTACGGCACGTTCATGCGCGACGAACTGCGCGGCATGCCGGGCGTGACGTCGGTGGAATCGGCGTTATCGTTGCGCGAAGTGAAAGCGTATGGCGGTCTGCCGCTCTCCTGAACATGAACGTGGCATAGTCCCGCCTTTAGTCCCCCTTTGAAGCGGCACGAGCCGTTCCGACTCAACCCGACGACACCGGAGTTCTCATGGATCACGACAAGGCGCGAGCCGAAGAAACCGCCGCAATGGAACGCGTGTTGACCGCGACCAGGCGGGTGCAGACGGCGTTCGCGTCACTGCAATCGCAATTCCCGCCGGCCGGCACCGGCAAACCCTCGCAATTTGCGTTGCAGACTTTCGACGCCGCGCTGCAGGAACTCGAAGACGCGCAGGCCGCGTTCGACGAACTGCTTGGCGATCTGCTCGACGGCAATCGTTGAGCGCCTGCGAACGGGTGGCCGACATGCTGCCGGGGCCACGCTCGCCACGCAGCTCGCGCGCTTCGCGCCGCTGGATTCGCCTCAGCGCGCGTCCGTCTTCACCACCGGCTCGCAGAGAATCGGAAAGTTGACCGAGTTCGCGATGTAGCACTTCTGATGCGCGACGTGATGCAGATGCATGGCCTGCTCGACGTCACCGCCCGCACGGATCGTCACGCGCGGCCGCAGCACGATCTGCGAGAAGCGGCCTTCCTGCGCGGTATCGAGCATCGTGCCTTCGGCGTCGTCGCGATAGTCGAGCACGGCGATACCCGCGTCCGAGCACAGATGCAGATACCACAGTTTGTGACACGCGCTGGCCGACGCGACCAGCAGGTCCTCGGGATTCCAGCGCGTCGCGTCGCCAAGAAACGCCGGGTCCGACGAGCCTGGAATGTCGGGCTTGCCGCCAGAAGAAATCGTGTGATCGCGGCCGTAGTCGCGGTAGCCCGATGTGCCGCTGCCGCGGTTGCCCGTCCATTGCACCGATACGTGGTACTTATGCTCGCCGTGCGCCATTCCCTTCCCCTGTGGTCGGATCGGACCTGCATTCTATACGCGCCGCACTAGCGCGGCGGCGCCGCGCGGCCGCTCACATTCGGCGCGCGCGGGTCGGGATTCATGTAGAGCGCCGTGCCGTTCGCGCGCATGTTGTTGAGCGCGGCGCCCGAGCCACTCTCGCCGCCGGCGCCGAGACCATACGTGCCGCGTGCCGACATGCCGGGCCCCGGCATGGCACTCGGACTGACGCCGGTACCAATGCCCGTCGCGCCGCCGGCCGCCGCATTGCCAGTAGCAGCGGGCGCGTTGGTGCCCGCGCTGGTGCCGGTTCCGCTGCCGCCCGGAGTGCCCAATTGCTGGGCCTGAACCGCCCCCGCGCCCGCAAACGTCAACAGCGCCATCAGCACCGCCGACCGCACCGTCCCACCTGTTGCTCTCTTCATACCCACCTCCAACCGCATCGATCCGCCGAGCCACGACACCTATTCTGAGCCGATCGCCCGACCGCTGCAGCGGCGCCGCTTCCGCCCGCGCCCACGGCGTGTCCGTGCGCGTTATGATCGTTCGTTAGCCAGAACGGCCGATCGCGCACGATGGAGCACGCCTACATCCACCTTTTGCATCTGCTCGCCGGCCACTCGACGTGGATGCTCGCGGTCGTGTTCCTCGCCGCATTTCTCGAAGCGATCGCGGTCATCGGCACCTTCATCCCCGGCAGTACTGCGATGTTCCTCGCCGGCGCGCTGACCGGCACCGGCTCGCTGAGCCTCGCCTGGGTATTCGTATGGGCGATCGTCGGCGCGGTTGCCGGCGACGGCTTCAGCTTCTGGCTCGGCGATCGCTACAAGGAGCGCATCGTCCTCCTGTGGCCGTTCCGCACGCATCCCGAAGTGCTCGACGCGGGTCGGCACTTCTTTCTGAAGCATGGCGCGAAGAGCGTCGTGCTCGCCCGCTTCATCGGCCCGTTGCGAGCGATCGTGCCGGTCGTCGCGGGCATGATGGGCATGCGCTCGCTGCGCTTCCTCGCGATCAACGTGCTCTCCGCGCTGCTGTGGGCGCCCGCGCACATCCTGCCCGGTGTCGTGTTCGGCGCGTCGGTGCTGCTCGCGGGCGCGGTGTCGTTCCGGCTGGTCGTGATCCTCGCGATGCTCCTGTGCATCGTGTGGCTGAGCTTTCGCGGCGCGGGATTTCTGGTGTCGCACGCAAACGCGTGGTCGAGCGCGGCGGGCCGTCATCTCGGCGACTGGGCATGCCGCCATCCGGGTCCGCTCGGCCGCGTCGCGCGTCGCATGCTCGACCCGGACACGCCCGATGCGACCCACCTCCTCCTGACGTCGCTGATCGTGCTGGTGGCCGGCGCGCTTTTCTTCGGGGTCCTTGACGATGTCGTCAGTGGCGATCCGCTGACCACCGTCGACCTGTCCGTCTATCACTTCCTGCAATCGGTGCGCACGCCGTGGGGCGACACGGTGCTCGCGGCGCTCGCGACACTCGGCAGCGGTATCACGCTGCTCGTGCTGGTCGTCACGGTCGCGCTGTGGATGCTGTGGGAGCGGCGCTGGCGCACGATCAGCTACTGGCTCGCGGCGGTCGCATTTTCGCAGCTGCTGATTCTCGGCCTGCAACTCGCGATGCGCCGCGCGCCACCCAATGAGCTGATGACGAGCCAGTACGTGTTTCCGAGCAATCACGTCGCCGCCACGGTGATCGTCTACGGCTTTCTCGCGTTTCTGCTCGCGCGCCGGGTCGGCAAGCTCGAAGGCGTGCTGGTTGCGAGCGCGAGCATCATCGTCGTGTTCGTGGTCGCGCTCGCGGGCATCTACTTCGGCCGCTACTGGGTGTCCGACGCGATCGGCGGCGCGGCGCTCGCGTATGTGTGGGTCGCGCTCATCGCGCTGACGGCGATCTGGCGACATCCGCAGCAGCCGCCGCAGCGTCGTTTCATACCGCTCGTGGTCCTCGCGATCGTCGTGCTCAGCGTCGGCCTGCAACTCGGGGTCGCAATGCCGACGCCGCCGGACAGCGCGCCGCGGCCGCCGCCCGTGCAACTCACCCAGGCGCAGTGGAAGCTCTCGGATTGGAAGCGCCTGCCGTGCTTTCGCTCCGACATGGGCGGCGATCACAAGGAGCCGCTGACGCTGCAATGGGTGTCGGAGCCCGCTTCGATACGCGAGCAGTTGCGCGCGCAGGGGTGGATCGAGGGCACCGACGTGTCCGCGCACAGCCTGCTCGCGCTCGCCTCGCCCGACGTCGCGGCGGTGTCGCTGCCGGTGCTGCCGAAGCTGAACAACGGCGTGCCGTCGTCGCTGGTCTTCATGCGGGCCGGCGACTCGCGCGAGGAACGCTACGTGCTGCGCTTATGGCCCAGCGGTTACGCGATCGATAACGGCATCTCCGCCGCGCCGCTATGGGTCGGCGCGTTCGCCCACGAGCGGCTGACGCGGCCTTCCTGGCCGCTGAACATTCTGCGCATCGAACGCGACACCGGACCATTCGACGCACGCGCGAGGGTGGCCGCCGGGCTCGGGGCGAAGGTCCTTGCGGAGGTCGATTGTCACGGCGTGCCGGTGTCGCTGCTCGTCTCGCCGATGGAATGAGCGGCCGGTCCAGACACATCCCCATTCAACGTCTCGATCAACGAGACAACTCACGGGCCGCTTCTCGACCGAACAACTCGATGACTATGCAGCGACACGCATATCGATGTAATGATTCGCGATGTGCGCGAACGCGACAATACGTGCGCTCATTGCGACTTGAACTCGTAGACCAATAGGAGCTCCGTGTGCGGAATCGATTGATGTCTCGCGTGAAGAAAGACCGCCAGTCCGACGTACGCAGCCACCGCTCGTGTGTTTCCCGATTATCTTCAAGTCCGCTTCCAGCTCATTTTCCAACTCGTTGTCCAGGCTCGTACCCAGCCTGTCGCTTTGCATGAGCGCGCTTGTGCCCGGCAGCTATTCCGCCTAAAGCGTCGCTGGCGTGTCGGTATTGCGTCCACCTCGCGAAGCGCTATCGCCCAGTCCGCTCGAAGTGACGATCGTCTATTCCGGCGATCAGCCCGGCGGCACCGAGGTAGACGTGCCGCCCCAATTGACCATCGCGGTCGGCAGCACCGACGTGACTTCGAAGCCATTGACGCTCACGCGAGAAAGCGGCGCGCCGACCATCTGAAGCTCGCCCCGGCGAACTGAAAGCGGTCCGCTATACCGGCACCTGGCCCGAATGGGCGCGCGGCGCGATGAAGATCGACGTACCTCAACTCGATGTCTCACCCTCGTTCGTGCTGCTCACGCGTCCTCCGCACTCCGGCAAAGACGCGGCGCTCGCGTCGGCCGGCAGCACAAGTGGAACCACGGGCACGACGAGCGGCGAGCCTTCGTCGACGAACCTGGTCGCCTCGTCTCCCGCACCGTCGCGACCGGATGCGCCGGTGCCGCAAATCAACACTTTCCTGAGCCGCTTCTCCGCCTACGAGCCGATGTACTTCGCCGACGGCTCGAATGGCGAGAACCTCGCGAAATTCCAGCTGAGCTCCAAGTTCCGCCTCGTCATCCCGGACGACCCGCGTTCGCGCGGTTTCGCGGACAACCTGTACTTCGCCTATACGCAGACCTCGCTGTGGGATCTCGGCGAGTACTCGGCGCCGTTCCGCGATACGAGCTATAAGCCGGCGCTCCTCTACTACCTCGAAGACAGCGGCTGGAAGAGCAAGTCGTGGAGCAGGATGGGCATGATGGCCGGCTATGAGCATGAATCGAATGGACGCGACGGTCCCGAATCGCGCGGCATCGACATTCTCTTCGTGAAGCCGATCTGGGATTTCGGCGACCTCAATGGCTACCATCTGACCATCGAGCCGAAGGTTTATTACTATACGCACATCGCCGGCGAGAACCACGACATCGCCGATCGCGGTTATGTGGAGTTGCCCGCTGGATTGCGCGAATCGGCTATAGCATCACGCGCTAATCGGGAGTTCTCCTGATAGGCAGGCAAAGGGCCGCCGAGCGGCCCTTTGCCGTTCATCGCACTGCCGCGGCCAGTCAAACCACCTCACATCACGACCGGCCACGCGGCAACCGCGGCGATGCTTAAGGACTGGGTAATGCATTGCTGCGACCAGCTCGACCTCGAGCCCGGCAACACGAAGCTCGCGCTATTCGGCGCGGCCGGCCGGCTTGGCACAACGGTCGTGAAGTACCTGCTCTACAAGGATGCGCCGAAGGAACTGGTGCTGATCGATCTGCCGGACAAGATCAACCTGCTGATCGATCAGGCGAAGGAACTGCTCGCGTCGGACCTGCTCGGTCAATCTAAAGTATCGGTACATACGTTCACAGCCCGGACACGCCGTTGCCGGACTTCGACGGCGCGATCCTCGCGAGCAGCACGAGCGTGCCTTACTGAGCGTCGCCGATCTCAAACG
Organism: Paraburkholderia sp.; assembly: GCA_036264535.1. Taxonomy (GTDB): domain Bacteria; phylum Pseudomonadota; class Gammaproteobacteria; order Burkholderiales; family Burkholderiaceae; genus Paraburkholderia. The sequence continues at coordinate 28,034 of DATAQT010000283.1, forward strand.
CGCGCGGTTCTGGATCGACGACTCGCATCCGCGCGCGGCAAGCGTCGAAGCGGAACTCGCTTGTCGCGGTCATACGCTCTATATTGAATGCTTCGCGCGTGGCCCCGCCGGACTCGACACCGCGTTCCCGTTCAGGCGGCCGTCCACCCGCGACTGCTACACCTGTTTTGCCGAAGGCTAGTCGGCGTGGCAGGAAGGTATCGCATCTGATTTCATCATCGGTCGCCCGCCTGTGTGGTCGGTCTCTTATACTCATGGTCTCCTGAAGACGCACGGCCTTTCGGTCGGGCCGTTCCACGGCAAGAACGGCGATTCGCTCGCCGCAGGTGTCGAAGCACAGCAATGCAATACGCATGAAATGATGGGGTTCTAATGAGATCGGAGGCCTGATGGCGATACCGCGCGAAAGCATGCGGGATATGCTGGAAAGAAGCAGGTTCGCGATTCGATGGGGAGGCGCACTCGGCCTCCTGTGTCACCCCATCTACTACGTCGTCTGGACCTACATCCTTCCGCAGCCCTACGACAACCTGCTGCTGCGCCTCAGCGCGGCGGCCGTCTGCGTTCCGCTGCTGTTCCAGGCGCGCTGGCCGAGGCGCTACAACCCCGCGCTGCTGATCTACTGGCATTGCTGCCTCATCTACGTGCTGCCGTTCGTCTGCACGTTCCTGACCGTCAGAAACGGTTTCTCCACGATGTGGATGATGACCGAGGTCATGATGATCTTCATTCTGGCGCTGTGTATCGACAGCCCTCTGCTGCTGATCATCTGCATCGGCATCGGCGTGTTTTCCGGCGGCGTGGCCGGCGTGCTGAGCGCGCCGACGCCGGTCGTCCTCAGCGCGCAGGACAAGTCCAATCTCGCGCTGCTGCCGGTGGTCCTGCTTTGCAGCATGGCGTTCAGTCACGCGATCAGCAAGGGACGCATCTTCGTCGAAAAGAACCGTGCGTTGCAGGCGCTCGCGGGTTCCATTGCGCGCGAGATGCGCAATCCGCTGGGCCAGCTGCGGCACGTGCTCGACCGCGTCGAGGAAGCCCTGCCCTCGGCGAGCGAAACGGGCGCGGCGCCCACGCTGACGGCCGGCACGGCCTCGCTGATGTATAACCATCTCGCGCAGGGGCAATTGTCGATCGAGCGCGGCCTGCGCATCATCGCGATGACGCTCGACGAAGTCAGCGCGAAATCGATCCACCCGGACAGCCTCACGTACCTGCATGCGGCGGCGACCACGCGCAAAGCGCTCGCCGAATACGGCTTCGACAACGACAGGGAACGCGCGAAGGTGAGTCTCGTCGTTAAGCACGATTTCGTGTTCAAGGTCGACGAGACGGTCTATCTGTTCACGCTTTTCAATCTCATCAAGAACGCGCTGCATCACATCGTCGCGTATCCGCAGTCGACGCTGACGCTGACCATCGACCGCGACGCGGTGATCGTGCGCGACACCGGCCCCGGCATCGCGCCGGAAATCCTGCAGCATCTGTTCGAACCGTTTCGCACAGCCGGCAACTCGGGCGGCACCGGGCTCGGACTCGCGTACTGCCAGCGTGCGATGCGCGCGTTCGCCGGCAGCATCGAGTGTGAATCGGAAGTCGGCAAGTTCACGGCGTTCACGCTGCGCTTTCCACCCGTGGCCGCCGACGAAGTCGCGGAGAACGAGCGACGCGTCTTCGAACGCGCGATGCCCGCGTTCAAGGGCAAGCGCGTGCTCGTCGTCGACGACGACGACACGCTGCGCGCCCGCACCCGCCGCGTGCTGACGAAGGCCGGCGCCTACGTCAGCGAGGCGTCGGGCGGCGAGCTCGCGCTCACCAGATTGCGGTGCGCGCCGCTGTACGACCTCGTGCTGATGGACATCAGCATGCCCGGGATGGACGGCTATACGGCGACCGAGCGTATCCGCGCCGAACGCGACTGCCCGAATCGCAACGTGCTGATCGTCGCCTATACCGCCGAGCCGGGCAATGCGGTGCGGTTGCGCGCGCGGCGAGCTGGCATGGACGAGATCGTCAGCAAGACCTCGAACGTGCAGGAGTTGATCACCGCGGTGCAGGCGCTGTTCGACAACGGCGCGCGGCATCAGCCGGACGAGCTGCCCGACGGCTTCGCCGGCAGAACCTTCGTGATCGCCGATGACGACACCTACAGCCGGCTCGTCGCGAAGGCTTATCTGGAGCGCTGCGGCGCCAGCGTAATCGAGGCCGACCACGGTCAGGCGGTGCTCAGGAAACTGCAGGAAGACGGCTTTATCGACGCGATCCTGATGGACATGAACATGCCGGGCATGAGCGGCGTCGACACGACGAAGTCGATTCGCGCGCGCACCGATGCCTATGCGATGGTGCCGATCATCGCGCTGACCAGTCACTCCGATACCGAAGCCGTGCAGACCTGCCTCGCCGCCGGGATGAACGAGGTGCTGATCAAGCCCGTGCAGGCAGGCTCGTTGTACGCGTGTCTCGCGCGGCAGTTCGGCACGCGCGGCGCGCTGGCTGCGGACCCGCCACAAAGAATCGCCGAAACCGCGGGCGCAAACGCGCCGACCCATTTTGCGGCAGCGCCGGTGGCGTTGGCCCCGGCTCCGGGCACGCCCGCGCCCGCGTCCCCGTCCCTGTCCGTGGCCATCGCCGAAGAAAGCCTGCTCGACGAGCCGCACCTCGAAGAACTGGCTTCGCTCGATCTGCTCGACGAATCGTTCCTGAACGGCATCGAGCAGGTCCGCTCGCTCATCGCCCGGCTCGCGGCCAACAGCGCGGCCGTCGATATCAAGGCGACGCACGGGAGCTTGCACGCGCTGCTTGGTGTCAGCGGCAACATCGGTGCGAAGGCATTGCACCGTTACGCGCGGCAGATCTATCCGCGCCTGATCGCCGGTGAGTGGCCAGTGGAAACCTATTGGCTCGCACAGATCCGCGTTCTGGGCGAGCGCTCGACCGACGCATTGCAGCGCTATTACGCGTCGGCGAAAGGTCAGCGCGATCATCGGGATGCGCTGAGCGATTGAGCGCTCAGCGCGGCCTTCGAGCTGTTAATCACATACGTGATGTCCGTGTACAGCGCCTTGCGCTTCGGCAGCCAGTAATCGGCGTTGACGCCGGTGCTCAATGCGTGCGCGTCGATCACGTCCGCGCGACGCCCAATCGATAAATGTCCGCCGACTCGAGGATCGGTTGCGGCACGCCTACACGCACGACATTGAGCATGGCGTCGCCAATGATTCCGGTGGTCAGTATGCTGGCGGGCGATACGCGACGCAGCAGCACCAGGAGTGGCTTGAACACGACATACATCCACCGGTAAGCGGCGGTGCGCGACTGGATTCCGTCTTCGGGAACGATCGCGGCGGGCCGGAAAATGGCCACCCGACCAAACGGTAGCCGCTGTAACGCGTTTTCCGTTTCTCCGCGGATGCGTGCCCACATCGTCTTGCCCCGCTCGCTGCTGTCCGCGCCGGCCCCCGAGACATACACCATGGTCATGCCCGGACTGCGGGCAAGCAGTTGTTGCGCGAGATGCAGCGTGAGGTCGTAGGTCACCGCGCGGTATTGCGGCTCGGACATGCGGAACGAAGAGACGCCGACGCAGAAAAAGCATGCGTCGACGTTGGCAAATGTATCGTCTGCCGCGTCGAAGCGACTCAGGTCGGGGACGACGAAGACCCTTAGGCGCGGATCCTCGTAGCCAGGCGGCGCGCGCCGGCCCACCACGATGATTTCGCTGACGTCCCGGGCCTTGAGACACGCCCGCAATACGCCTTGTCCCACCATGCCCGTTGCGCCGATCAGGACGATTCGCATGGCATCCCTCCGAATAATCAATAAACAAACAGATGGAGGCGGAATTTCACAATATAGGACTTCAGCTCCGCTCTTATTTGTGCGCTGCGAGCGTCTTCGCGAAGGTACGGACATTTTTGCATGTCGACATCTATCGCCCCATTCCCAGTAGTGCCTTGACCTATATCGTCAAATTCCGATATATGATTCGTCCCGTAGCGATGCACTCCACGCCACCCGGCGTGCCGGATGTCGAATCACCTGAACCCATCCATATGACGCCCGATTTCGACGCGATCCACAAGGCGCTGGCCAACCCGGTCCGCCGGGAGATTCTCGGCTGGCTGCGCGAGCCGCACGTACATTTCGCCGATCAGGAGTTGCCACTCGACCACGGCGTGTGCGCGGGCAAGATCGACGCGCGCTGCGGCCTGTCGCAGTCCACCGTGTCGGCGCACCTCGCCGCGTTGCAGCGCGCGGGGCTCGTCACGTCGAAACGGGTCGGTCAATGGGTGTTTTTCAAACGCAACGAGCCCGTCATTCAGGCGTTCCTCGAATACATGAATGCGAAGCTCTGAGCGCCGCATTCGCATCGCCGCGCTTCCCTTTTTCACGCAGTTTTTTGAGGCTCGGGCCCTACCCGCCGCCAAAGGTGAACTCTTATGCCGACTCTTTTCGATCCGCTGCAAATTGGCGATATCACGCTGCCGAACCGCATCATCATGGCGCCGCTCACGCGTCAGCGCGCCGAGGAAATCCGTGTGCCGAACGCGCTGATGGCGCGCTACTACGCCGAGCGCGCGAACGCCGGTTTGATCCTCAGCGAAGCGACGTCAGTCACGCCGCAAGGCGTCGGCTACGCCGAAACGCCGGGCATCTGGTCGCAGGAGCAGGTCGAAGGCTGGAAGCTCGTCACGCAGGCCGTGCACGACGCGGGCGGCAAAATTTTCCTGCAGCTGTGGCACGTCGGCCGCATTTCGGACCCGGTGTTCCTGAACGGCGAGCTGCCGGTCGCGCCGAGCGCGATCGCAGCGGGCGGTCATGTGAGCCTCGTGCGTCCCGAGCGTCCGTTCGTGACGCCGCGCGCGCTTGAACTCGATGAAATCGCCGGTGTCGTCGCAGCCTTCCGCAAGGGCGCGGAAAATGCGAAGGCCGCCGGCTTCGACGGCGTCGAAGTGCACGGCGCGAACGGCTATCTGCTCGACCAGTTCCTGCAAGACAGCACCAACCAGCGTACCGATGCCTACGGCGGCACGATCGAAAACCGCGCGCGTCTGCTGCTCGAAGTCACCGACGCGTGCATCAGCGTGTGGGGCGCGAACCGCGTCGGCGTGCATCTGGCGCCGCGCCGCGACGCGCACACGATGGGCGACTCCGATCCGGCCGCGACGTTCGGCTATGTGGCGCGCGAACTCGGCAAGCGCAAGATCGCCTTCATCGCGGCACGCGAAGCGCTCGGCGACGACCGCCTCGGCCCGCAGCTGAAGAAAGCGTTCGGCGGCCCGTACATCGCGAACGAGAAGTTCACGAAGGAAACCGCGCAGCAGGTGCTCGACGCGGGCGAAGCCGATGCGGTGGCCTGGGGTCAGCTGTACATCGCGAATCCGGATCTGGTGCGCCGCTTCGCTGAAGATGCGCCGCTGAACAAGCCGATTCCGGCGACTTACTATGCGCGCGGCGAAGTCGGCTACACCGATTATCCGGCGCTGGAAACGGCCTGATCGGAATCACGGCGCGGCAGTCGCAGCGGGCTCATGTCCGCTGCGTGACCTCGCAAGGCAGAGCGGCGGGCGTGACTGGATTTCGACCCAGTCACGCCCGCCGCTCTTTATGCGCTAGACGAGATCGCGCCGCATGAACACCCGCTTCGATTCATCGAGCCCGCGCGCGATATGCGCGTCGCGCCGCGCGAGCAACCCCGCGTCGAGCTCCGCCAGGTCGAGGTCGCGAAACCCGAGCCGCCGGTAGTACGGCGCATTCCATGGCACGTCGCGGTACGTCGACAGCACGAGCTGCGTCAATTGCCGTACGCGCGCGATTCGCGCGACCTCTTCGATCAATGCCGCGCCGATGCGCCTGCCCGCGTGCGAAGTCAGCACGTCGAGCTCCTGAACGTAGATGCGCGCGGGCTGCGGCTCGAACATCACGAAGCCCACGCAGGTCGCCTGTTCATCGAGCGCGACGATGATCTCGCCCGCATCGATCTTGCGCTCGACGAGCTCGCGCGCCATCGGCGGCGCGTCGGCGATGCCGGTCATGCCGACGCTGATGAAGCGCAGACCCGCTTCGAATTCGATGGCGCGAATCCTTTCGGCATCGTGCGGCGCGGCAAAACGGAAGGTGATGGTGAAGTCGTGCGACATGGCGTTGCATCTGATCAGGACCGCACGAGTTTGACATCGGCGCTGCAACATCGACAAGCGACAAACGGCATAAACTCGCGCAGGCACCCTGCACGTTCGCTTGCGGGACTACACTCGTGACATCCGAACCCCACCCGAGCCCCACGCCACGATGAACCTGATGAATGCGTTGCAGATCGCACTGCACCTCGACCAGCATCTGAGCACGCTGATCGTGCAATTCGGCACGGCAATCTACGCGCTGCTGTTCGTCGTCGTGTTCGTGGAATACGGCTTTCTGCCACTGTTCTTTCTGCCCGGCGATCCGCTGATCTTCATCTGCGGCGCGCTCGCGGCCACGGGCGCATTGAACGTGTGGATCATCGTTCCCGTGCTGTTCGTCGCGACGGTGGGCGGCAGCATCGTCGGGTACGCGATCGGCCGCGCGGTCGGCGACAAGGTCTACACCCGCAACTACTACTGGCTCAACCGCGATGCGCTGCGCCGGGCACACGCGTTCAGCGAGACGCGTGGTCGCCTGACCTTCCTGCTGTCGCCGTTCATCGCCGTGGTGCGTACGTTCGCGCCGTTCGCCGCGGGCGTGTCGCGCATGACGTTCTCGCGCTTCGTCGCGTTCGTCACCACGGGTGCGGCGCTGTGGGTCGTGTCGCTGATCGCGGGCGGCTATCTGTTCGGTAACGTGCCGGTGGTGCGCGAGCATCTGAGTTCGCTGGTGCTGCTAGGCCTCGCGCTCGGCGGCGCGATGCTGGTCGGCGGCGCAGTATGGCGCTTTTTCAACCGGCGAATGCGGGCGCGTTGAGGCCTTCGTGGCGACGCCCCCGCGCGCGCCCGCCCGTCATCTCGAGACTTGACCTGAGCAAGATACGAAGGTAACCTTATCAGGAAACCTTCAAATCATGTCGTCACGCGAGCTCATCGCATGAGCAAATCCCCTCCCCCCGTTACGCCGGAAGAACTTCACACGCTGGCCGAAGATCTGCGCGTGCTGGCGGGCAAGCTGCGCCGGCGTCTGCGTGAAGAGTCGCATGTCGGCGACTTCACGCCCTCGCAAGTGCAGGTGCTGACCCTGCTCGAACGCGAAGGGCCCGCCACTGTCACCGCGCTCGCGCGCGCGCACGGCATGCGTCCGCAATCGATGGGTGAAACGCTCGCGGGATTGAAAGCCGCGGGGCTCGTCAGCGGCGCGCCCGATCCCAACGACGGACGGCAAACTGTTCTGTCGCTGACTCCCTCCTTTCGCAAGAAGGTCAAGGCAAGCCGCGCGGCGCGCGAAGACTGGCTGTATCGCACCATTCAAACGCGCTTCACGGCGGCCGAACAGCAACAACTCGCGACGGGCGTCGATCTGCTGAAACGCCTCGTCGATCTGTAACGTAACTCGCGATTCGCACGCACGCGTCTCGCCATTCGCAGGAGCACACCATGGCCCTCACCACTCTCGACGCCAGGACCGCATTGGTCGTCATCGATCTGCAGCGCGGCATCGTCGCGTTGCCCACCGCCCATCCGGCCGGCGAAATCGTCGAACGCTCGGTAACGCTGCTCGATGCGTTCCGCCGCCACGGTCTGCCCGTCGTGCTCGTGAACGTCACCGCCGGCGCACCGGGCCGCACCGATCAGGGCCGCCACACCGGCGACTTCCCGGCCGGCTTCGCGGATCTGCTGCCCGAACTGAAGCAGCAGGCATCGGACCATCTGGTCACGAAGCGCACGTGGGGCGCCTTCACGAACACCGATCTGGCCGCGTACCTGCAACAGCAAGGCGTCACGCAAGTGGTGCTCGTCGGTGTCGCGACCAGCATCGGCGTCGAATCGACCGCGCGCTTCGCGAGCGAACTGGGCCTGAACGTCACGCTCGTCGTCGACGCAATGACCGACATGAACGCCGACGCGCACACCAACAGCATCACGCGCATCTTCCCGCGCCTCGGCGAAACCGGCACGACGCAGGAAGTGCTCGATCTGCTCGAAAGCTCGCGCGCCTGAAGCGGTATTGAAACGCGCCCCTGCCTGTATGCGGCCCTCTCCGCGTTGAGGAAACCCCTGCCGTGAGCACCACGTTCCGTTCGCTGCGCATTTTCAACTACCGTGTCTGGGCGAGCGGCGCGATCGTCTCGAACATCGGCACGTGGATGCAGCGAACGGCGCAGGACTGGCTCGTCCTCACCGGGCTCACGCATCACAACGCGACAGCGGTGGGCATCGTGATGTCGCTGCAGTTCGGTCCGCAGATGCTATTGCTGCCGCTCACCGGCTACGCGGCCGATCACTTCGATCGCCGCAAGATGCTGTTCGCGACGCAGGCAGCGATGGGCACGCTGGCGCTCGCGCTCGGCTTGCTTACCGTCACCGGGGTCGTGCAGCTCTGGCAGGTCTACGTGTTCGCGGGACTGCTCGGCTGCGTGACCGCGTTCGATTCCCCCGCGCGCCAGACCTTCGTGTCCGACCTCGTCGGCGAACGGGATCTCGCCAACGCGGTCGCACTGAACTCCACGTCGTTCAACGCCGCGCGCATGCTCGGGCCGGCGGTCGCAGGTTTGCTGATCGCATCGGTAGGCAGTGGCTGGGTGTTTCTGATCAACGCGCTGTCGTTCGTCGCGGTGCTCGGCGCGCTGCGCATGCTGCGGCTCGACCAGCTTCATATCAAGCCGCGCAATGTGCGCTCGCGTGGCAGCTTCGTCGAAGGCTTCAAATATGTCTGGACGCGCCCCGATCTGAAGGCTGCACTGCTGATGCTGTTCCTGATCGGCACCTTCGGCCTGAACTTCCCGATCTTCATCTCGACGATGTCCGTCACCACGTTCCGTGCGGGCGCGGGCGAGTACGGCGTGCTCAGTTCGACGATGGCGATCGGCTCGGTCACCGGCGCGCTGCTCGCCGCACGCCGCGCGCGGCCGACGATGGGGCTGCTGCTCGGCGCCGGCGCGATGTTCGGCGTCGGCTGCACGGCGGCCGCGCTGATGCCGAACTACGTGCTGTTCGGCGTCGTGCTGATCGCGATCGGCGTATCGACGCAAACTTTCACCACCTCGACCAACAGCCTCGTGCAACTGACCACCGAGCCCGCGATGCGCGGCCGCGTCATCGCGATTCTGCTTGCGATCGCGCTCGGCGGCACGCCGCTCGGCGCGCCGGTGGTGGGCTGGGTCGCCGACCGTTTCGGCCCGCGCTGGGCACTCGGCGTCGGGGCAGCATCAGGCTTCGGGGCGGCGCTCGTCGGCCTCGTCTATCTGATGCGATACCGGCAACTGCGTTTCTATCGCGAAGGCTGGCGCCTGCGTTACAGCATCGAAGACCCCCAGCCAATTACAGCGACGGTTATTCCGGACTCTGTCACAACGGTTCAGCGCAGCGAACTGGACGAAGCCGAAGAGGATACGGCTTCGAGCGTGTAAAGGCACAAGCGTGTGAGCGCCGCAGCAATGCAGACGCCGTTCAGAAACCGCCCACGCCGCGCGTCACCAGTGCATAGGGTCCGCGCGTCAGCTGCTCCCTGAGAAACTCGATGCACACCTGAATCCGCGCCGAGGACGACAAACGCTCGGCCGTCACCGCCCACACATCGGCGGATTGCTGATAGTCGGGCAGCACGCGCACCAGTTCGCCCGCGCGCAGGCTCTCGGCCACGTCCCAGATCGACACCATCACGATCCCGTAGCCTTCCTTCGCCCACTGCACGACGATGTCGCTCAGATTCGACGCGACCGTGCCGGTCACCTTCACGCTCTTTTCCCCATCCGGCCCGCGCAGGCGCCAAACGCCGAAGCGGTCGTCGCGGCCGCGAAACAGCAGGCAATCGTGACCGGTTAAATCGTTGAGTTCGACCGGCGCACCGTGGCGCTCGACGTAATCCGGCGACGCGCACAGGATGCGCGCGCTCTCCACCATCCTGTGCGCGATCAGGTGCGGCTCCTGCACTTCGCCGACGCGCACGTCGATGTCGAAGTTCTCGCCGACGACATCCGCGCGCCGATCGAGCAGTTCGAGCCAGATTTCGAGGTTCGGGTGACGCTCGCGCAGCATCGCGAGAATCGGAGATACGTGCTTGCGGCCGAGCCGCAAACTCGTGCTGATGCGCAGCAGACCACTGAGTTCGGTGCGGCGATCGGCAAACGCATCGGCCATGCCCTGCACGTCGTCGAGAATTTTTTGCGCCCACTGCAGGGCGGCTTCGCCGTCGCTCGTCACGCTGACGCGGCGCGTGGTGCGCTGAAACAGCCTGACGCCGAGACCGGCTTCGAGCATTGCGATGCGCTTGCTCGCATGCGACGGCGACAGCCCCATCTCCGTCGACGCCGCGACGAAACTGCCGCGCCGCGCGATATGACAGAACAGCTGCAGATCGCGCAGGAAGGATTCATTCGTGGCTGTGAGCGCATTCTGATTTTGCATCTGGACGCATTGTGTCGGCGCATAACGCTATTACCCTAGCTGCAACGGATTGGTTGAGCAAGAGGCAGTCGTTTGAACGCCGGATTGAATGCCATGCCGGCACACACACGAAGTGGTTAACCCGTAGTGCGCCGCAGCATTTGCCGTGATGCTTCGATCCATACCGTTATGCCGCACCGCGACAACGAGACCAGGAAAATCCTGGCTTGCGCGACGCCCATTTAAAGGCGCCAATGATTCAGCCGTAGAAGCTGACAAAAACATTTCCCGTTCAGGAGACGACATGCAAACGAACGCATCGGCAAGCAGCGGGCATAGCTCGCAGGCTCGCAAGGCAACCGCCAGCGGCTGGATCGGCTCGGCACTCGAGTACTACGATTTCTTCATCTACGCGCAGGCCGCCGCGCTGATCTTTCCTCAGCTGTTCTTCCCCTCCGGTAACCCCAAGATTGCGATCGTCGCATCGCTCGCGACCTACGGCGTCGGCTACGTCGCGCGACCGATCGGCGCGGTCGTGCTCGGGCACTGGGGCGACACGCACGGGCGCAAGAACGTGCTGCTGGTCTGCATGTTCCTGATGGGTCTTTCGACGATGGCGGTCGGTCTGCTGCCGACCTATCCGCAGGTCGGCTTTCTCGCGCCGGTGCTGCTCGTGGTGCTGCGGCTGATCCAGGGCTTCGCGGTTGCCGGTGAAATTTCGGGCGCCAGTTCGATGATCCTCGAACACGCGCCATTCGGGCGACGCGGCTTTTACGCGAGCTTCACGCTGCAAGGCGTGCAGGCCGGCCAGATTCTCGCCGCCGCGGTATTCCTGCCGCTCGCCTATTACATGTCCGACAGCGCGTTCAACTCATGGGGCTGGCGCATTCCGTTCCTCCTCAGCTCGGTCGTGCTGATCGCCGGCTACATCATCCGTAAAGAAGTCCACGAAACGCCCGCGTTCGAGAAGGAAGATGCGAGCGGCGGCGTACCGCGCTCACCGATCGTCGAAGCGTTCAAATACAACTGGGGCGACATGATTCGCGTCGTGCTGTGCTCGCTGATGAACGTGATCCCGGTCGTCGCGACGATTTTCGGCGCGGCGTACGCGGTGCAGCCGTCGTACGGCATCGGCTTTTCGAAGAGCCTCTATCTGTGGATTCCGGTGATCGGCAACATCGTCGCGGTGCTCGTGATTCCGTACGTGGGCAATCTGTCCGACCGGATCGGGCGTCGTCTGCCGATCATCGTCGGCTGCCTTGGCGCCGGGCTGCTGTCCTTCGCATACCTCTACGCGATCAGCATCCGCAATGTGCCGCTCGCGATGGTGATGTCGATCCTGATGTGGGGCGTCATCTATCAGGGCTACAACGCGATCTTCCCGAGCTTCTATCCGGAACTGTTCCCGACGCGCTCGCGCGTCTCCGCGATGGCGATCGGCCAGAACATCGGCACGACGATCACCGCGCTGCTGCCGGCTCTGTTCGCCTACGTCGCGCCGCCGGGATCGCACAACGTGCCGCTGACGATCGGCACGATCACGTTCGCCATTACGATCGTCTGCGCGATCGCCGCATGGAGCGCGCGTGAAAACTTCCGCGTCCGGCTTAGCGACCTCGGCGAAAAGAACGTCGCGCCGATGGACAAGCTCAGCTACGACGCATTGCGCGCGCAGAGCATGGCCGACACGAAAAAAGCCGTGGCGTAAGCCCGCTTGTCCCTCAACCCACTTTCATCAGGACGACAGGAAACCCGCTCATGAACAGCACCCGGATCGCCGTCGCCGGCGCGGGCTATATCGGCCGCGCGCATATGGCCGTCGCGCAGCAAAGCGATACGTGCACGCTGTCGGCGATCGTCGACCCCTCTCCCGCAGCCGCCGCGCTCGCGGCCGAGGCGGGCGTGCCGCTCTTCCGCTCGCTCGACGAACTGTTCGAACGCGATCGTCCCGACGGCGTGATTCTCGCGACGCCGAACCAGCTGCACGTCGAACACGCGTCGCGTTGCCTCGCGGCGCGTGTGCCGACACTGCTCGAAAAGCCGATCGCGCCGAGCGTCGACGAAGCGCAAACGCTCGCCGCGGAAGCCGGGCGCAGCGGCGTGCCGCTTCTGATCGGCCATCACCGCGCGCACAGCCCGATCATGGCGCGCGCGCGGCAGCTGATCGACAAGGGCCGGCTCGGCAAGCTCGTCGCGGTGATGGGCAGCGCGGTGTTCTTCAAGCCCGACGAGTACTTTGCCGACGCGGACTGGCGGTGTCAGCCCGGCGGCGGTCCGATCCTGCTGAACATGATTCACGAGGTGCACAACCTGCGCATGCTGTGCGGCGACATCGCCGCCGTGCAGGCTTTTTCCTCGCATGCGACGCGCGGCTTCGCGGTCGAGGATACGGTCGCGATCAACCTGCGCTTCGCGAACGGCGCGCTCGGCAGCTTCATGCTGTCCGATACCGCCGCGAGCGCACGCAGCTGGGAGCAGACCTCGCAGGAAAACAAGGCCTACCCGTCGTATCCGGATGAAGACTGCTACGTGATCGCGGGCACGTTCGGCTCGCTCGCGGTGCCGACGATGCGCCTGAAGACCTACGCAAAAGCCGCGGACCGCTCGTGGTGGAAGCCTTTCGACGTCAGTGTCGCCGACATGACGCGCGACGATCCGCTGAAGCTCCAGCTCGAGCATTTCGTGCGCGTCATTCACGGCAAGGAGCCGCCGCTCGTCAGCGCGCAGGACGGCCTGCGGAATCTGCGCATTACCGAGGCGATCGTCGAAGCGGCGCGCACCGGCGCGGTCGTCGATACGACTGGCGCCGTCGCGGCGGCCGTCCACTAAAACACGCTCAAGCCGCCTCGAAATCACCCAGTCGATTATTAAGGATCACTAGATGAAAACGTTCGTGATGCTGCACGGAATCAACCACAACATGTTCGGCAAGCGCGATCCCGCGCAATACGGCACGATCACGCTCGACGAAATCGACGCGCGCCTGCGCGCGCTCGGCGACGAGCTCGGCGTGCGGGTCGAGAGCTTTCAGACCAATAGCGAAGCGGCGATGTGCGAGCGCATCCATCAGGCGTTCACCGACAACGCCGACGGCGTGCTGATCAACGCTGGCGCGTGGACCCACTACAGTTACGGCATTCGTGACGCACTCGCGATCCTGACCGTGCCGGTGGTCGAGATCCACATGTCGAACATTCACGCGCGCGAAGCGTTCCGGCATCAGTCGGTGTTCGCGGAGATCGTCAAAGGACAGATTTGCGGCTTCGGCGTGGACAGCTATCTGCTTGGGTTGCGCGCGGCGGTGTCGGCGGCGGGCTAGTTCTGAGACGGTGCAAGGTGGCGCTGACGGCGCACGGTCAGCGCCAGGTTTCGGTCAGCTCGTTGGCCAGCACCATCTTCTGGCGGACCACTTCGATGAAGGCCGCGTCGATCCCCGCCTGCGCCTTCAGGAATTTCAGCGCGGCGGAATGCACTGCGCGCAACGCGCCGCCGTCGATGCCCGTCATGCGCGCCGCGCTGCGCCGGGTTTCAACGACCAGATCGCGCGCGCTCGTGAAGTCGGGCAGCAGGCCGCATTGCGCGTCGAACGCGGCACGCAAACCACTCGCGTAGTCGCGCGACTCGCCGAGCCGGTCCATATCGATCAGCAGATCGACGCCCTCGCCCATGCGCAGCGCGCACAGGATCCACAACGCGATGAACGCGCGATACGCGTTGTCGCTGTCCACCGTGCGCGCGAATTGCTCGCAGGCGACGGCATATGCGTCGTCGGGCATGGCAGGCAGCGGCGGCAAGCGCACCCCGCACACGCCGATCGCTTCGCGCACCAGCGGATCCATCTGATTCAGGCCGAGCACGCGAAACGGCGCGGCGACAAAAAACGCATTGCTCCATTGCTGCCGCAGCAGCCAACCCGACGCGAACTGCGACGCGGGATTGCGCAACACGCCCACGTGCAGCGCCTCGGCGAACGCGCGCTTCAGCCACGGCAGACGACCGCCCGTGCGGCAAAACTTGAAGACCGGCACCCGGCCCTGCCCGGTCGTGTGCTCGCTCAACGCGCGCAGATAGGCTTGCAGTGAGGGGAGTGTCGCATCGGGCTCGCGCGTAAAGCGATCGATGCTGAAGCGCCTGTCGTAGCCCGCCACGCCTCGCGCGTCTTCGCGCAGAAACGGCCGGTATTCGTCGAAGTACGGCGCGGCGAGCGGCGGGTGCCCCGAGGTCAAGGTCGGACGCGAGGCGGGCACGTCGGCGAGCTTCAGCTCGGCGAGCACGTTGCTGAGCGGCTCATAGAAACCGGCCGCGCGCTCGAGCTCGCGCAGCCGCGACCACACCCACGTGCCCGCGCTGCGCCAGCCCGTATGCAAAAAGACCGCCTGTTTCAACGGACTGCTGGGCGCGGCGTCGTGCGCGGACGATTCATCGGGCAACGGCATGGCACTTCTCTTCTGATGTTCGAGTCAATCAAGCGGAAGCGCCACTTTACCCTGTGAGCGTTCCAGACGCATTATGCTGCGAGATTCCGCGTTCCTACATCGCACCCCCCATCGCACCCATGAACGATTCGGCCGACATCCGCTTCCTGCTCACGTTGCGCGCCAGTGGCAGCCTGATCGCCGCCGCGCGCAGGCTCGCGCTGTCGCCGTCGGCCGTCACGCAGCGGCTGCAGCAACTCGAGAAAAAGCTCGGCGCGCAACTCGTGAACCGCAGCGCGCGCCGCCTCCAATTCACCGACGAAGGCTTACTGTTGTGCGAGCGCGGCGCCGAGCTGATCGAGCAGTTCGACGCGTTGTTCGACGATCTGGAAACGCGCCGCGGCGGTCTCGTCGGGACGCTGAAGATCAACGCGCCGCTCGGTTTCGGACGACGACACCTGGCGCCGCTGATCGGCGAGTTCCAGCAGCAGAACCCCGGTATCGCCGTCGCGCTGACGCTGTCCGACCGGCCGTTGACCGAAACGCTCGATCGCTTCGATATCGTCGTGCATATCGGCGAGCTGCCGCTGTCGAACCTCGTCGGCTATACGATCGCGCCGAACGCGCGCTTCGTCTGCGCGGCCCCCGCGCTCGTCAGGCGCATCGGCGAACCCGATTCGCCGGATGCGTTGAGCCGGCTGCCGTGCATCGTACTGCGCGAAAACAACGAGGACGTGTCGCTGTGGCAGTTCAGCAAGGGCCGCACGCGCCGCAACGTGCGCGTGTCCACGCATCTGAGCTGCAACGACGGCGACGTGATTCGCCAATGGGCCTGCGAAGGCCGCGGCGTAATTCTGCGCTCCGAATGGGACGTCGCCGAGGACCTCGCGAAGGGCAAACTCGTGCGGCTGCTGCCGGGCTGGAAAGCGC
>DATAQT010000216.1:0-30464 GCA_036264535.1 Paraburkholderia sp.
AGTTCGGGCCGAGCAGGCAGCCGGAGAGCGATAGCGCGGCGGCGAGGCTGACGAAAGAGCGCCGCATGTCAGTCTCCCTTGTCCGGAGCGGACGGCGAGGCATTCGGGCCGCTTCCCGATGCGTTGTGCGGCTTCGCATCGGTGGCGGCGGGCGCGTCGTCGCCTTTCTTTTTCTTCGAGCGCGAGGACATCGTTTCCAGTCCCCAGAAGAACATCGGAATGAAGAACACCGCGATGACCGTCGCGCCGAGCATCCCGCCGATCACACCCGTGCCGATGGAATGCCGGCTGTTGGCGGACGCGCCCGTCGCGATCGCGAGCGGCACGCAGCCGAGAATGAACGCGAGGGAGGTCATCACGATCGGCCGCAGCCGTTCTTCGGCCGCGGTCATCGTCGCGTCGTACACCGAGGCGCCCGTCTCGCGATTGAGCACCGCGAATTCGAAGATCAGGATCGCGTTCTTCGCGGCGAGCGCGACCAGCATGGTCAGCCCGATCTGGAAGTAGACGTCGTTGGACAGCCCGCGCAACATGATCGCGAGCAGCGCGCCGAACAGCGCGAACGGCACCGCCATCAGCACACCGACCGGCAGCGACCACTTCTCGTACTGCGCGGCGAGGATCAGGAACACCATGACGAGACCGAACACGAACACGAGCCCGGAGGTGCCGCCCGACTGCCGTGCTTCGAATGCCTCGCCGCTCCACGCGACGTCGTAGCCGGCCGGCATCTGCGTGGCGAGCTCTTCCAGGGTGGAGATCACCTGCCCGGAGCTGAAGCCCGGCGCGGCATTCGCCGTGATCTTGATAGCCGGGAAGTTATTGAATCGCGTGACGAGGTCTGGGCCCGTCGTAAAGCGGTAGCTCGCCACCGACTTGATCGGCACCATCGTGCCGTTGGTGCTGCGCACGAAGATCTGATCGAGATCGGTGGGCTTCAGGCGATACCGCGGGTCCGCCTGCAGGATCACCTGCCACAGCCGGCTCGAGCGGTTGAACTGCGATATGTACAGCGAGCCGAACATCGTCTGCATCGAGCTATAGACGTCTTCGATCGGCACGCCGAGCGTCTCCGACTTGTCGCGATCCACGTCGACCAGCAGTTGCCGCGACGCCGCATTGAAGGTCATCGTGATGCCGGTCAGCTCCTTGCGCGCCCGCGCTTTCTGCACGAACTGGTCGGCCACGCCCGCGAGCTGTGCGATGGAAGCGTCCCCCTTGCTCTGAATCCACATCTCCGTGCCGCCTGTCGTGCCGAGCCCCGGAATCGACGGCGGGTTGACCGGCACAATAATGCCTTCCTGGACGTTCGCGAAGTAGCGATACGCGTCGAGCAGCACCTGGGGCGCGTTCTGCGTCGCGCGGTTGGCGCGCGTATAGCGTTCGTCGAAACTCTTCAGACCGACGAAGAAGGTGCCGGCATTGTTCTTGTTCTGGCTGTCGAGCAGGCTGAAACCATCGATCGTGGTGATGCTGCCGACCCCCTCCCGTTTCATGAAATAGTCGGTGATGACGTCCGACACCCGGCCGGTGCGGTCGAGGCTAGCCGCGTCCGGCATGATGACCGCGCCCAGCAGATAACCCTGGTCTTCAGGCGGCAGGAACGCCCCCGGAACCGAGCGCACCATCAGCACCGCCAGCACGATCATCGCCGCGAAGAACACGAGCCCCATGACAAAGCGCTTGATGATCAGCTTGACCGCGCGTGTATAGCCCGACGTCATGCGGGCGAACTGATTGTCGAACCAGCGGAAAAAGCCCTTCTTCTCGTGGTGCGTGCTCTGCAGCAGCAACGCGGCGAGCGCCGGTGACAAGGTCAGTGCGACGATGCCGGACAGCACCACCGAAATCGCAATCGTGATCGCGAACTGCTTGTACATCTGGCCGGTGATGCCGCCGAGAAACGCGACCGGCACGAACACCGCGCACAGCACCAGCACGATCGCCACGACCGGCCCGGCGACTTCGTCCATCGCCTTTTTCGAGGCCTCTTTCGGCGAGAGCTTGAACACCGTCATGTTGCGCTCGACGTTCTCGATCACGACGATCGCATCGTCGACGACGATACCGATCGCGAGCACCATGCCGAACAAGGTCAGCATGTTGATCGAAAAGCCTAGCAGCAGCATGAACATGCAGGTGCCGACGATCGACACCGGCACCGCGATGATCGGAATCAGCGTCGCGCGAAGGCTTTGCAGGAATACGAACACGACGATCACGACGAGCACCAGCGCTTCGAAGAACGTATGGATCACGTCCGAGATCGACGCTCGCGTGAACTCGGTCGTGTCCATCGCGATTTCGTAGGTCATGCCTTCCGGAAACGACTTCTTCAGCTCCGCGAGTGTCGCGCGCACCTGCTTCGCCACGTCGAGCGCATTGGCGCCCGGCTGCTGATACACGGCGAGCACGGTGGCCGGCTTGCCCTGGAAGCGGCTGCGAATCGAGTAGTCTTTCTGGCCGAGCTCGGCGCGGCCGATGTCCTTGAGCCGCACGATCGCCGCGCCGCCGCTCGCGGCGCGCACGATGATGTTGTCGAACTGCGAAGGCTCGGCGAGGCGCCCCGTGGTCGTGACCGCGAACGATTGCTGGACCTCTCCGCTCGTCGGCGACTGTCCGATACTGCCCACCGCGAACTGCTGGTTCTGGTTCGCGACGACCCGTTGCACGTCGGCGGCCGTCACGCCCAGCTGGGCCATCCGGTCGGGCTTGAGCCAGATCCGCATCGCGTAGTCTGGCGTGCCGAAGATACTCGACTGGTTCGCGCCCGGAATCCGCTTGATCGCGTCGAGCACGTAGATGTTCGTAAAGTTCGCGATATACGTCGAATCGTAGCGGTTGGTGGGCGAATAGATCGCGATCACCATCATGAACGCCTGCGACCTTTTCTGTACCTGAATGCCCTGCGCCTGGACCGATTGCGGCAGTTGCGGCAGCGCCAGATTCACGCGGTTCTGCACGTCGACCTGGGCCAGTTCGGGGTTCGTGCCGATATTGAAGTACACGTTGAGCGTCATATTGCCGGTCGACGAACTCGACGAGTTCATGTAGATCATGTTGTCCGCGCCATTGACCTGCTGCTCGATCGGCGCGGCGACGTTGTTCGCCACGACCTCGGCGCTGGCGCCCGGATAGGTGGCGGACACCGTGATCTGCGGCGGCGTGATGTCGGGGTATTGCGCGACCGGCAGCGAGAACATCGCAATGGTGCCGCCGAGCGTGATGATGATCGAGATGACTGACGCGAAAATCGGCCGGTCGATGCAGTAGCGCGAGATATTCATGGGGGCGCCCCGTCACTCGGCGGCAGGCGCCGCCGCGCCGCCTTGCGATGCAGACGTCGCCACCGCCGCCGAAGCGCTCCCGACGGACGGCAGCGTTTTGACGATCTTCAGCGTCGAATCGCCGGTGACGCGCAGCGCGCCATCCACGACGATGCGCTCGCCCGCCTTGAGTCCATCCGACACGAACCAGTTATCGCCCTGCCATTCGCCGACTTCGACGACCCGCTGATGCGCCTTCGAATCGTTATCGACGACCCACACGAAGTGGCTCTTCGCCCCCTGCAACACCGCGCGCTGCGGCACCAGCGTCGCGTTGGGCCGGATCGCGCCGGCGACGCGGGCCCGCACGAACTGGCCGGGACGCAAGGTGCCCTTCGGGTTCGCGAAGGTCGCGCGCACGAGGAAGGTCCCCGTTTCCGTGTTGAACGCCGGGTTCGCGAAGTCGATCTGGCCTGACTCGGAATAGGGCGTGCCGTCGGCGAGAATCAGATGCACGGAGAAATCGTTGTTCGCAGGAAATCGCAATAGTCCTGCCGCGATGTCGTCCCGGTACTTCAGCATCTCGTTCTCAGAGATGCTGAAGTTCACCCACATCGGGTCGAGCTGGTACACGTAGGTCAGCAAGCCGCCGTTCGCGGTTGCCGTTATGTAGCTGCCATCCTGCTGACGCGCGAAGCTCGACAGGCCGTTCAGCGGAGACTTGATCGTCGTGTAGCTGAGGTTCAGCAGCGCGGTGTCGACTTCGCCCTGCGCGGCGATCACCGCGGCGGCGCTTTGTTTCTCGTTGCCGACCGCGTCGTCGAGATCCTTCTTGCTCAACGCGTTCTGCGCCGCCAACGGCTCCACGCGGCCGAGATTGGCCTTGGCGACTTCGAGACGAGCCTGCTGCTGAGCCAGTTGTCCTTTCGCTGTTTGCAATGCGGCCTCGAACGGCTTGCGATCCATCTGAAACAGCGTTTGTCCCGTCTTGACCAACGCGCCTTCGGTGTACAGACGTTTGTCGAGGAAGCCGTCTACACGCGAGCGGATCTCGACTTCACGCGAGCTCTGGGTTTGCGCGGTAAATTCGAAGTCGACCGGCGTGTCCTGCTGCGCGACCGTCATCACGGTCACTTCCGGCGCGGCGGCGACCGGTGGCGCAGCAGCCTTCTTGCACGACGCGAGCAACGTGAGCAGCGCCAGCGTCGCGACGACGACGCACAGCGCGGGAGCACCGCGAGAATCCCGCCGCGGCGAATGACAGGTCACGGGGACGGTTTTCATCGCACACTCCGCCTGGTCACAAAGGTGCGCAATTGCCGAACAGCACGAGGGCGTCGTTTCTGTTCGCGATCGTGAGCGTCATCTCGCCGTCCGCCGAATCGACGACCAGCGTCCAGCCAAAGCCCATCTCCGTGCCGAGGATGAGGACCTGATCCGCGTCCTTGTTGACCGAGATCATCGGCGTGGTGTGCGCGGGACCAACGACGACCCGTTTGTCGAAGTCGAGAGTCAGGAATTTCGGCGCACCGATATCCGCGGGCAGCGAGCGCGTGCAGGCGATGCCGGGATCGCAGGTGTGCGCGTCGATCGTCGCGCAGATGAGCCGCTTGCTGCCGTCGAAGTCCGCCGCGCCCACCTGCATCGCCACGGTACCGAGAAGAATCGCGAGACAAACCGAGCTTGATTTCATCACGTGCGCTCCCGCTTTTTCCTTGAACGCTGCCGAACTCCGCTCAGCGCATTGCGCGCGCAAAAGCATCCACGCGCCGCGAGCTGTTCGGTCTCGCGTGCAATGCGGCGCAGCCGGCGTTCGGTTCCATGCGTTGGCTGAATTCAGTTTGGTGGCCCGGAGAAACGACGACAATCGGACCTTGGTCTCATATCATCCGGCGCGACGACGCGCCTTCACGGCGTCGGCGGACCGCCGATGGCCATCTCCACGGCCTTGAACAGGATCGCGCTGGTGAAAGGCTTGCGCAGATACGCGGCCGCGCCGGCCGCAAGCGCGGTCTGGCGGACGGAGAGATCGTCGTAGGCGGTAATCACGATGACCGGCACGCCCATTTGCGCGAGCTGACGCTGGACTTCCAGACCGTTGCTTCCCGGCATCTGGACGTCCAGAATCACGCAGGCGGGGCGATACGACGGAATAGCCACAAGCGCATTCAAGAACTCGTCGCCGCTGCAAAACGTCTCCGCCCTGATACCTTCGGAATGCAGCAAACGCTTGATGGCTCGGCACACCGACTCGTCATCGTCGACCACCGCAACGAATTGGTTAGGGTTGACCATATGACAGCGCGAGCGCGCAGTCGCTCCGGAAAGTAAACTACTGATGCCTTAGCGTAATGGTTGAAAGCCCAATGAGATATAAGACTTTGGTCCACTACGGTATCGGTCAGCGCCGGCCAGAGTGGCGGCGCAATGCGGGAGTCGGCGCGTGATTCGGGCGACTATTCTTCGCCGGCCGTACAAACGCCGGCCTTTCGCACCAGATGAACGAGATCGACGATCGATCGGGCCTTCATCTTCTCCATCACGCGAGCCCGATGAATCTTGATCGTCTTTTCGGCCGCGCCCAGATCGCTCGCAACCTGTTTGTTCAGGCGGCCGGTCACGACGAGTTCCATGACTTCGCGCTCGCGGCGTGTCAGATGCCGCATTCGCTCTTCTATTTCCTCGCGTTCGTGGCGCCGCCGGCTCTCGACGCACGCGCGCGCCAGCGCGCGATCCACCGCGGCGAGCAACAGCGAGTCGCACACTGGCTTGGGCAGAAAGTCGACCGCGCCGCCTTTCATCGCGTCGACGCTAGAACTGATGTCGCCGTGCCCGGTCAGAAATACGATGGGCAGCAGCTGATCGAGCTTGCGTTGCACGTCGAGCCCCGTCATGCCCGGCATCTGCAGATCGAGAACGAGACAGGCTGGCATGCTCGTCAGATCGGCTCGTTCGAGAAAGGCCTCGGGACTGTCGAAGCACTCGACCTGGTAGCCCGAGGCGCGCAGCAAGCGGGCGAGTGCGCAGCGCACGCTGTCGTCGTCGTCGACGACGAATACGCGGGTGGTGGTCTGGTTCATGATGATCAGGACGCTCGGCCCTGCCGGAGATCAGTCGCCACGGGAAGCGTGACGTGAAACGACGCCCCTCTGGCCTCGTTGTTTTCCGCCCACAACCGGCCGCGGTGCGCGGTGACGATCGTGCGGCTGATGGACAGACCCAGGCCGAGCCCCTGCGGCTTGGTCGTGAAAAACGGCCGGAAAATCCGCTCCATGCTGTCGGTGGCGAGGCCCTGGCCGCGATCCTTCACCGTGATCCGTATCAGTCCACCGGGCTCCTCGCGCACCCTCGTTTCGACGACACGGTCCTCGGCGGGGCAATCCTTGACCGCGTCGAAAGCGTTGAGCAGCAGGTTCAGGATCACCTGCTGAAGCTGAACCTTGTCGCCGCAAATCAGTGCCAGATTGTCGGGAATGTCGAAGCTCGTGCGCACACCGCGCGTCAACGCATCGCTGTGCACGAGCATCCCGATGTCGCGCACGACATTGCCGAGGTCCAGCAACTGCAATTCGACATCGCCCTTGCGTACCAGGGCGCGGATCCTCTGCAGCACGTCGTTCGCGCGGCAATTGTCGGCGACGATATCTTCGAGCGCTTCGCGAAGCTCCACGACGTTGATGGTCTCGGCATCGATGAATTTTCGGGCGGCTTGTGCGTTGAACAGGATCGCGGTAAGCGGCTGCTTCAACTCGTGCGCGAGCGATCCGGCCAGTTCGCCCAATGAGGAAACGCGCGCAAGATGCGCGAGGTCTCTGGTAGTTCCATCGACTTCGCCGCAGGCGCTGCAATCCGAGATCGCGACGATCCGCAACTCCTGATTGCGCGCCCGGCATCGCGTGGTGTCGGCCTCCGCATGAAAGCCGCCGCCGTCGCGCCGCCGCGCGATCAGGATCTGCGTGGTCGCGGTGCCGGGGAATTTCAGTTTCGCGCCACGTTCGCCGAGGTCCGAACGATCGGCGTTGATGCCATCGATCGGAAACAGCCTGGCAGTCGGTGCACCGATCAGCTCCTCCCTCGTATAGCCGAACAGCTGCGCCGCGCGCGCGTTCGCGAAGACGATCTGGTCCCGCTCATCGACCGTGACGATCGGAACCGGCAACATTTCGAGTGTCTCCCACAGCGGTGTTCTGGCGTCGAGCATCCACCGCGCGCCGCGATCGCCGTCGCCACGCAACCACGATGCGCACACGCCCAGGCGGCGTCGCCAGGCCGGCAGCGAATGCGACGGCTCGTGGATATCGCGGCTACTCTGCCGGCTCGACGTGCCAGGACTATTGCGAAGACGCTCAAACGGGTGATGCGAGGGTGAGGATTGCCTGGAAGGGCCGTGCCCCGATGGTGGAGGTCCGCCGCTGCGCCCGGTGCCGATCTGTGAAGGGCCGCTTTGGCCTGAGTGACGCGGCTGCGCGTACAACGCCGTGAAAAGCCCCGCTACCCCGATCGCCAGGTGTCTGCCGTGCACGATCAGATTGAACATTGGCACCTCCGGGTCCAGTGCGAACGGATTCCGTACAACTGCGACGTCTTTATCTTGGGCTTCGAACTACGTAATTGACTTCACAATCGGTACTTCGCACGTCTGGTGGCTGGAACTCAGTATAGGCGATCCCAAATCAGTTACCGACAGGCGGGCGTAATTTTATCCCGCTTACTCGGGAAACTACTCAATAGTCTTCTGCGTCGTCCGCCATCTCCGGGCAATTAACGACAGTGTTTGTTAGTCAATCAATTATTGCAGCGCGAGTGGCCTCCGGGCTGGCGCACCCGCATACATAAAAACGTTAGCAAACGTTCGACGTCACAGTATCGGCCCCCAACGCTATCTTTACGTGGCGGATTCGTACTAGTTCCTCTTGCCCTGCCCGGCCTCGCTTTCGAAGCAACGCCCACGGCCGGATAGCTTTCTCTAACTGCGAATCACGAAAGCATCGAGTATGGCAATGTCTAATTCTCCGATCGCATTAAATCGCCACGAAACTACTTTTTATTGAGGCAGCCGACGCGTTTATAACACGTTATTTCAGGCGAATCATTAGCATTCGTCGACTATGGAAAATAGATTTATGCCAAGCGGATGACTCAACGCAGCGCCGCCGCCAGCGCGCGTTCCGCATCGTCTTTTCTACCGGTATTGAATACACACGGCGAGCAGTGCAGATCATCTGCAGTGTCGTTGGGACAGTCGACAGGAAGGAAGATAGAGGGCGACTGTGAAGCGTGTCGCGCGGCATCGCCGTAACGAAGCCGCGCT
This sequence comes from Paraburkholderia sp., assembly GCA_036264535.1. GTDB lineage: Bacteria > Pseudomonadota > Gammaproteobacteria > Burkholderiales > Burkholderiaceae > Paraburkholderia. The sequence goes on from DATAQT010000216.1 coordinate 8,578, forward strand.
ATCACTCGAATAGGAGAGTCGCGCCCAATACGACAGCCATCGCAAGGCGTAAAGAGCACGAGCAGCCGCATCGTGCCGCTCCGTGACAGCACGATGACGACCACCCAATGTAGCTGCTTGTCGCGCGTTGCTACAGGTTCAGCCGCGTGACTTTGGCGCCGGAAACCGATACGTCGGCCATCAAGCCCGCGTTGGTCAAGACGATTGCGATGACCTCGGAGGTTGCCGACGTGGTATCGATCGCGCCGTTGGCCCCGACTTTCAGGAGCGAAACCGAGGCATCGGCGCCCGCCGACCAGCCCGACGAACTGCGGAATTTCGCGAGCGAATCCGCCGTCATGAACAGGAAGAGCACGGCAGTCGACTGCGCACCGGCTTGCAATCCGAACGAAGCCGCCGCGGTACTGTAGTAGCCGACCGTATGTCCACCGACGCGCAAGGCGCCTTCACCGTACTCGCCACCCACGATGAACGCCGCCTTCTTCACCGAAGGAAACACCAGCACGCCCTGCGCCTTCGCTACGAGTTCGTGCGAGCCTTGTACCGTACTGAACAGTTTCGACATCGTACCGTCTACGGCCGCGTCGATCTCCTGCCGTTTGGCGGCGTCGGTAGCGGGACTCTCACCGCTGCTTCCCGTCGTCGTGCAACCCGCCAAAGCCAGACTCGCAGCCATGGTTGAAAGCGCGAGCGTGTGCACAAAGTTCCGTCTGTTCACTATCGACCTCCGTTCTGGTTACGATGCGATTCGCCAGTCCTGATGTCTGGAAGCCTCGATCTTTTTTCTCCGCCGTGAAGCGGCATGGCCGCCCAGGGAACCGTCAATGCCATCGCCGCGCGTCGATCTTCCGGCCGCACGTCACGAGCATTGGAGGCGTCGGCTCTTCGAGAACCGGAGCGACGACTGCAACGCTTGCAGATACATGATGTCACGCTGGAACCGTCGCGGAATCAGACCTTGGTCTTACAGCAAGTGGGATGTCGCTGGACGAAACGCGAAGTCCGCAAGGCGGCATGGCCCCGCCGACATCGATCATCCGCCGAGCAGGATGATCGCGACAGTGAGCAGGACGCCGAGCGCCGCCATCGCGAGGCCGGCTTGCCAGCCGCGAAAACCCGCGTAATGACCGAGCGCCATGCCGCTGCCGAATAACATGACAACGGTCAATACACGGGAGACGATCAGCGCTGTCGGGACGTTCGCGATCAGCAGGAACGGCAGCGCAACCGGGAATGTCGCGCAGACCACGAGTAGAAAAATACCCGCCGCGCCGATGAAGTCGGCGCGCACGAACACGGCGCGCCGCGGCACATCCGGCAGCGTGGCAAGACGCTTGCGCATGGACTCGAGTTCCGTATCGCCGATCAATGGTTTGAGCCATTCCGCCATCGCATCGCGAAGCGTCCGAACGCCGACGGCCGCATCCGGCTCGCTTCGCACGGCATGCGCAAGCGTTACCCGCCTGCCGCGCGCGATCAGCGTACGCACGAGGTACATCACCGCGTCCGCGAGGCCCCATGCAAGGTTGCAGCCGAGCGCGGTATAGAACATCTTGTGCCCCGCGTCCGCGCCCGCACCCACGGCCGATACGGTGCCGACGAACGTCAGCGCCATGAAGAGGCCGAAACACAACTCGCACACGCGATCGACGACATCGAGAACCGGCTCCCTGTCGCCGACGTTTTCCTGCTCCGTCAGACCGGTGGCAGCCATGAGGCCTCCCGTGGCGATGGCGTCGATCGAACCCGCGCGCTTCGCTGGCATACGGATGAGGCACAGCGAGGACAGTCGGATCGGGCACGCGCGAACAGACGCTCACAGCATACAGCGCGCTCTGCGCCGACGATATTGGACCAAGGTCGTATGGCCCCGATTCGTGCCACGCTTTACCTTGGAAATGGATCATTGCGTAATACCTTGGGACGGTCCGCGCTGGGGAGACAAGCATGGCCAGAACGAAGTCGGAAAACGAGCAGCCCGAGGAAAATCGGTCGCTCTCGTACAAGGAGTATCGCAAGGCGCTTTACGATCTGCATGTCGAGCTCGTCAAGCTGCAGCAATGGGTCGTGGAAACGGGCAGCAAGGTCTGCATCATCTTCGAGGGACGCGACGGCGCAGGCAAAGGCGGCACGATCAAAGCGATGACCGAGCGCGTCAGTCCGCGGGTGTTTCGCGTGGTCGCGTTGCCTGCGCCGAGCGAACGCGAAAAAAGCCAGATGTATATGCAGCGCTACGTGCCGCACTTGCCTGCCGCGGGCGAAGTCGTGATTTTCGACCGCAGCTGGTACAACCGCGCGGGCGTGGAGCGCGTGATGGGCTTCTGCTCCGAGGAGGAGGTGCAGACCTTCTTCAAGGCCGTGCCGCTCGTCGAGCTGGCGATCGTCCAGTCCGGCATCATCCTGCTCAAATACTGGCTGGAGGTCAGCCCCGAGGAACAGACGCGCCGGCTCGAGGCGCGCATCAACGACGGCCGCAAGATCTGGAAACTGACAGAGATGGACCTGAAATCCTATAGCCGATGGTATGACTACTCGCGTGCCCGCGACGCGATGCTCGCGGCTTCGGACACCGAATATGCTTCGTGGTACATAGCGAATTCGAACGACAAGCGGCGCGCGCGACTGAACATCATCAGCGACATGCTGCAGAAAATCCCTTATAAGCAGCCTGCTCGCAAGAAGGTCACGCTTCCGAAACGGCAAAAGCCGGACGGGTATAAGGAGCCGGACTATCCGTTTAAATATGTGGCCGAGAGGTATTGACCGCGGCCGGCGTTCCTTACCTCGCCACGCTAGAACGACTCGTTGAACGGCCGCAGATCGATTTCCTGCGACCACGCGCTGCGTGCCTGCTGATGCAGGTGCCAGTATGCGTCGGCGATGTCATCAGGGTTCAACAGGCCATCCGCGCCACGTTCGGCCACGCGTTGTGGCGCGGACGTGCGCAGCCGTTCGCCGTCGATGCCGCCATCCACCACCACGTGCGCGACATGAATATTGCGCGGACCGAACTCGCGCGCAAGGCTCTGCGTGAGCGAGCGCAAGCCCGCCTTAGCGGCAGCGAACGCGGCAAACGGCGGCCGCCCGCGCAGCGAAGCCGTGGCCCCCGTGAACAGCAGCGAGCCGCGTCCGGCCGCCAGCAAGGCTGGCAACGCCGCTCGCGCGAACAGAAAACCGCCGAGCGTCGTGACACGCCATGCCGCCTCGAACTGCGCGGCGCTCAGTTCGAGCGTCGGCCCTCGCGTTGCGCCAGCGGCGTTGAAAATCGCGACTTCGAGCGTGCCATGGTCGGCAAGTTGGCGCGCAACGTCGGCGAGCTCGCTCTCGCTCGTGACGTCGCCGGGCAACGCATAGGCCTGCCCTCCGGCGCGCCGGATTTCTTCGACGATCGTATCGAGCCGATCACGCGAGCGCCCCGTCACGGCGACGTGCAGACCCTCGCGAGCAAAGCGGCGCGCGAGCGCCGCGCCTAATCCGGCGCTCGCGCCCACCCCGGCAATCCAGGCAACACGCGCGTTGGTCCCATTTCCGACAGCTTCAGTCATGACACTCCCCTTCGCGTCGTCGCCGCGACACGAAAGGTGTGACGGCACGAGGCGCATGGTCCCATTGCCTCAGCTTAGGCGAATTTTGCAAGCGTGGCTTCAAAGGTCGTGCGAGTCGCTGCATCGTGTCCGCGTCACGCTGCCGTTAGCGCCGGAACCGACGTTCGGGCAGCAATTCGTGTCGTGATCGCGGAATCTGGAAACGCAGCGCGATCAGCTTTTGCCGCGGCCCTTACTGCCGCGTGCTGCGAGATCGTACAACCACCAGCCTGCCAGCATGGCCGGCAGGAAATAGAGTGCCTCGATGTTCGGCGCGGCCAGCAGTGCAATTGCCGGACCTGGGCAAAAGCCGGAGAGTCCCCATCCAAGGCCAAAAATCAACGCGCCTCCGACAAGCCTCGCGTCTATCGTTTTCGTCGCCGGCAAATCGAAAGACGTCTCCAGCAATGGCGAGCCTCGCCGCAGAACTAAACGGAAGGCCACCGTGGCAAACAGCAGCGCACCCCCGAGCACGAACAACAGGCTGGGGTCCCAGTGCCCGGCCACGTCAAGAAAACCGAGCACCTTCTGGGGCCGCGTCATTCCAGCGAGCGCGAGCCCCGCGCCGAACAGGAGCCCGCACACGAGACTGGCGAGGTAGCGGCGCACTTTCATTGGAACCCCAGGACGTGGCGCACCACATAGGTCGTCGCGATGCCGGTAGCGACAAAGACCAGCGTCGCGACAATCGAACGCGGTGAGAGACGCGCCATGCCACATACGCCATGCCCGCTGGTACAGCCGCGCGCGAGCGCCGTCCCGAAGCCGACCGCGAGTCCTCCCGCGATCAGCAATCCGGGTGGAAAGCCGGCTCTTGCCTGCGGCACGGACTCGGTATGTCCAGCGAGAGCGGCCAGCCAGTAGTAGAGCCATGCTCCACCGACGAGCCCAGCCAGAAACAGCGCGCGCCACAGAAACCCGCTGCGATCGCCCGATAGCAGCCCTCGCGCGATACCACTAATGCCGGCAATGCGGCCATTGAACCAGAGCAGCAGCGAAGCCGAGAGCCCGATCAGCAGACCGCCGGCCAGCGCGCTATAAGGTGTGAACGATTCCATTTGAGGCTTTTATGACGCCGTTGAAAAGATATCCAGGAGCGGCCGGTGACCGCTGCGCAAGGATATCGTAGCGCCGGCTGCGCCGATTAGAATTTCGTCTCCAGACCGACCCGCGCGATCGCTTGCGTCGGACTGCTCGACGCGCCGTCGAACACGCCGTTGATCAGCGCCTGTCCGCCGCTCGCCGCGCGCTGATAGATGCCGCTGAGACAGCGCGATCAACGCACCGACGATGCAGGCATAGATTGCCGTGACGCAGAGGCCTTGGCCCCCGGCAGAAGCCCGAACATGCCGGCGCTGAAAGCCAGCCCTAACTGACTGACCGACAAGCCGAACTCGTGCGCCATGCGAGGCGCCGCGACGCCGGTGGACTGCAGGTCGACACCCTCCAGTACCGCGACAAGAAAACACAGCGCCAACGTTAGCGCAGTACTGGAACCCGCGGCACTCGACCGACTGGCAATGCTTGACATGACGTCTCCTTCACCTTTTGATTGAATTGCCGGCGGCCAATTACGCTTCGTTCTACGACGAAACGGCCAAGGAAAGGAGACGACTTCTGACGATGATCTTGCGTCACTTATCAGAAGCCTTCCCGTGGCATGCACCCGGAATCGATGATGAGCCTAGTATCAGGAAGGCTGATATTGAAAGTAGAATATGATATGCCCGGTAGAAACACCTAAGGCAACCTGATAATGATCAAGACAATGGAGAAGGGGCGAACGCCCGTTGCCAAACGGGCCGGTTCAACGAAAACCGGTGCGCCACCCGCCCGCGTTTCCTACGTGGTCGGCCAATTGGACCGATTGCTCAAACGCAGTTTTATCGATGTGCTTGGCGAATTCGGGCTGACCTTGCCGCAGTTCACCGCTCTCTCCGTGATCAGCGCCAGCGGTGCGATGACCAACGCGAAACTCGCCGAACGCTCGTTCATTACGCCGCAGTCCGCCAACGAGGTGGTCAAGGCAATGGAAGCCAACGGTTGGGTCGGACGCGTTGGACATCCGACCCACGGCCGTCTGATTCATCTGTTTCTGACCGACGAAGGGCGTCGGGTACTGAAGGAATGCGATTCGGCGATCGACGCGCTCGAAGTTTCCATGCTGGATGGTGTGACGGAAATCCCGATCGATACGCTGCGCAAGGTGCTGCAGCGATGTGTGTCGAATCTGCGTGCTTGAATACGCCATTTCCAATCACGAGAAAGTCGCACTCGAATAGAGCGCGACACTCAGCCTCGGTGAAATCCCTGGTCGGCATTTAGCCGCGTATTACCTCTCCCACTGCGTCGATCGCTATATTGCTTCACAACGGCCGCCAACTTGCGCGCGCCGCAATAGCGCGTCCGCCTCGCCATTCCCCACCCGATTCGAGAGGAAACAAACCATGTCCAAGCGCATTCTTGTCATTGCCGGCGATTTCGTTGAAGACTACGAGTTGATGGTGCCGTTCCAGGCGCTTGCGGCAATCGGGCATAAGGTGGACGTCGTTGCGCCCGACAAGCGCGCGGGCGATGCGATTCGCACCGCGATCCACGACTTCGAGGGCGATCAGACCTACACGGAAAAGCGCGGCCATAACTTCACGCTGAACGCCGACTTCGCGTCGGTGAATCCCGCGCAATACGATGCGCTGCTCGTGCCCGGCGGCCGCGCACCCGAATATCTGCGGCTCAACGACAAGGTGATCGGCTGGGTGCGCCAATTCGCTGAAGCGAAGAAGCCGATTGCCGCGGTCTGCCATGGCGCGCAATTGCTGGCCGCGGCGGGCGTGATCGAAGGCCGGCGCATCTCGGCTTATCCGGCCTGCGCGCCCGAAGTAAAACTGGCGGGCGCACAGTACGTGGCGCTCGACTGGCCTGACGCGATCACCGACGAGAACTTCGTCACCGCGCCCGCGTGGACCTCGCACGTGAACTGGCTCGCGCAGTTCCTCGCGCTGCTCGGCACGCGCATCACGCATTGACGGGCGATGGATGCGCGTCCGTACATGGGGCGCGCGACCACTCGTGTTACGCTCGATCACGACGTCGACGATCAGACCATGGGCATGGCGCGCTTCGCGTCCTGCGACGTCACCACTTGCGAGGAAGGCTGACCGTATGTGCAACGTCTATGTCAACGCTGATCCGATCCTCTATGAGTCGCGTACGCGCGCCCTGCGCATTCATGGCGTCGTGACCACGGTGCGGCTCGAAAATCTCTTCTGGGACGTGCTTCGGGAAATCGCCAACCGCGAAAACATGACGACGACCCAGTTCGTCGTCAAGCTTCACGACGAACTGGTCGCGTTGCGCGGCGAAGAGCCGTTGAATTTCGCGTCGTTTTTTCGCGTGTGCTGTTTGCGCTATCTATCGCTGGGCGCCGCACGCGACGAGGCCGCTGGCGACGTGCCGCGCAACGCCCCATTTCAACCCAGAGTCGTGAAGACGGCTGTGTGAGAGATTCCGTCGCCTAGCGAGTGGCATTGTCGTCGAACACGGCGGCCACGCCCTGCGGCGACGTGAAGATGCCGGTCCCGTCATGACCGATGCCATCGATCACGATCGTGCGATGACGCAAGCCGGCCGGATAACGCATCCGCATGTACCGCTCGTAAGCCATCCCGCGTTCGAGGCGGTGAGCGCCTTGCGCCTGGGCCGCGCATGACGTGTCGAGCACCGGATGCGCGGGTCGATGCGGGCTTTTCGCCGAACATCGCACGCGAGGTGCCGCGGATGCTGTCGGGCATCAAGCTGGTATCGACGGGGCTCGGCGTGACGCTCGTGCCCGCCTCGATGCAACGCTATGAGCAGGTGGGCGTCGTGTATTGCCGCCTGAAGAAGCCACACGCGCTGACCGCGCCGCTCACGCTGAGCTTTCCATCGACGATGAGCAATGGCGCCGCGACCCGCTTCGTCGAGTTCGTGCAACAGCGTTTCCGCGGCGGCGTCGCGGCTGGCTAGCGCGCGGTGCGTTTCAGTCACGCGCGGTACTGTCCTGCCGCATCAGTCGACCGACGCGTCGCAGGCGCAATCGAGAGAAGACGCCGTGGCCGGTCGTTCCAGCACGGCGAGCCGCTGCAGTGTCGCGAGCCCTAGCAGCGCGAGTCCCAGCCCCAGCGTGAAGTCAGCGTGGACACCCGCACGGTCGACAATGGTGCCGCCCACGGCCGAACCCACCGCAATCGCCACCTGGATAATGCTGACGAACATGGCCGATCCCGCTTCGGGCAAGTCTGTCGTGCTGCGCTGAATCCATACGCTGAAGCAAAGCGGTAGCGCTCCGAACGCAATGCCCCACAGTAGCATCCCCGCGGTCTCGCCGATCGGCGAATGTTCAAGCAGCAACATCGACGACAGCGCGCCCAATAGCAGCAGAACCATCGCGGCCACAGACTTCTTCAGATGGTCCGAAATCACCGTCGACGTCAACGCATTGGAGAAGAAGCCGATGAGGCCAAAGCCGAACAGCAGCAGCGTGATCGTGCTCAACGAAAAGTCTTGCTCGAGCAGCGGCGCTATGTACGTGTAGGTCGAGAAATGCGCGCCAAATACGAGCGCGACCATCACCATGCTCAACCTCGTATGAGGCCGGCCAAGCAGTGTCTTGAAGTCGGCGATCCGCAACGCCGATGCCGACGGCAACGAAGGCACCAGCAAAGCTTGCGCCACCAGGGCGAGCGACACCAGACCCGCCGTGGCGGCGAACGCCATGCGCCACGATGCGAACGATGCGATAAACGTCCCGAGCGGCACGCCGATCACGGTTGCGAAGGTCACACCGGTCAGAATGGTCGCGGTCGCTTTGGCGGCATCTTTGGCTTGCACGAGTCGCGGGGCAGCCGCCGTCGCCAGAGTCCAGAAACCGCCTAACGCGCCGCCGAGCAGCGCCCTTCCTACCAGCATGACCGCGAGGTTCGGTGCGACTGCGCACACGACGTTAGCGATCAGCAGTACCGCGGTGAGAAGCAGAAAAACGTAGCGGCGGTCCATGCGGCCCGCGCTGACGATCAGCGTCGGCGCCAATATCGCGGCCATGACACCGGGCGTGGTGACCATGAGACCGGCGACACCGGTCGACACGCCAAGGTCGTGTGCGATTTGCGGCAACAGCCCGACGGGTAGAAACTCGGCCGTCACGAAGGCGAACGCGCTCACCGCTACGGCGATCACGGATAGCCATTGAGCCGCGGACGTTGAATTTCCCTCCAGGGATGCTGGAATTGCAGGTGTGTCTATTTGCATGATGGCCCTGATGCCAGGTTGAACTCTGACACTTTAGTCAGGGATTGACGTCCGAAAAAGAGTCGGCCGCTGAAAAGACTAGCTAGCGTGGCTGAACAATCATCCTGGAGGATCTCATCGACGAAGCAGAGGAACGAGCATGGTTCCTCAAGGAGTGGGTCGGTTCAGAGCAAATCGGCAACATAAGAGAACAGCGCGGCATCTGGCCTTGTAGCCGGAGTTGCCGCGCCCCGCACCCTCAATGCCCTGCATAAATTGAACGTACTCCGGCAGAGGCCGCAGCCGGCGCGCCCGAATCGGAGCTGCCCTTCATCGACACGCCGCCAACCGCGGCACTTCCCGGCGCCGGATTCTGCGCCTGCTGTTGCGCGACGATGGCCTCGGCACGTTGGATGTCATCCGGATAGTAGGGATCCGAAGCCACAGGCCGGTAACCCGCCTGCTCCAGACGAACGAGATCGGCGTGTACCTCGGCGCGCGTCACCGGCGCGTTGGTGGTCTGTGCGAACGCGGCAACCGGCGCAACCAGCGCGCAGGCAACGAGCATTGCGGAAACGAGTGCTTTCATGGTGTTCACCTCTCGATGAATGGCCGCTGCATCGGAAGTGATGCCGCTTCAGCCGCCCTCGACGATGTCGCGAAGGTTGACTGCATTCTGGTCGCTCGGTGCTGACCCAAAGCTGACCCGTTGATTACGAGTTCGTTATCTGGCAGCACGCTCTGGAGATGACAAATCCGTAATGTCGAGGTCAGCACCGGGTAAGCGCGCAATCCCGATACTTGCTCCTACCTCGCCGCCTCAAGCGCGGCTCTCCCCGCCTCAACCCGGACAAGTCATGTGGATCGTCAAGCTCGCTCTCAGACGGCCTTACACGTTCATCGTGCTCGCCGTGCTGCTCTTCATCCTTGGCCCGCTCGCCATCATGCGCACACCCACGGACATTTTTCCGAACATCGACATTCCGGTGGTCAGCATCGTCTGGAGCTTCAACGGCTTCTCCGCCGAGGACATGGCGCATCGCATCACCTCGAACTACGAGCGCGCCCTCACCTCGGACGTGGACGACATCGAGCACATCGAATCGCAGTCGCTCAACGGCGTTTCGGTCGTGAAGGTGTTCTTTCATCCGGGCGCCGACATCAACCGCGCGATCGCCGAGGCGGCCTCCAATTCCGCATCGATTCTGCGCATCCTGCCGCCGGGCACGCTGCCGCCCAACATCATCACGTACAACGCCTCGACGGTGCCCGTGCTGCAACTGGGCCTCTCGAGCACGACACTGCCCGAGCAGTCGCTTTACGATCTCGGCAACAGCTTCATCCGCACGCAGCTCGCCACGGTGCAAGGCGCGGCCGTCCCGTTGCCCTATGGCGGCAAGATTCGACAGATCATGGTGCAGCTCGACCCGAAGGCGCTCCAGGCGAAGGGGCTCGCGCCCATCGACGTCGTGAACGCCGTCAATGCGCAGAACCTCATCTTGCCTGGCGGCACCGCGAAAATCGGCTCGCGCGAGTACAACGTCGAGATGAATGGCAGCACGCAAACGGTGGCCGCACTCAACGATCTGCCAGTCAAGACCGTGAACGGCAGTGTGGTGTATGTGCGCGATGTCGCTCATGTCATCGACGGTTACGCGCCGCAAACCAATATCGTGCGCGCCGACGGCAAGCGCGCCGCACTCCTCACGGTGGAGAAAACCGGCAGTGCCTCGACCCTCACGATCATCGACCAGGTCAAGGCGATGCTGCCGAAGATCGCCGCGGGTCTGCCAAGCGCACTCAAGATCACCCCGCTCGGCGATCAGTCGGTGTTCGTGAAATCGGCGATCACCGGTGTGGTGCGTGAGGCACTCATTGCCGCGTGCCTTACCGCCGCGATGATCCTGCTCTTTCTCGGCAGCTGGCGCGCCACGCTCATCATTGCCGTGACGATTCCGCTTGCCGTGCTCACCTCGCTCATCGCGCTGTCGGCGCTCGGCGAAACCATCAACATCATGACGCTCGGCGGCCTCGCTCTGGCCGTCGGCATACTCGTTGACGACGCCACGGTTGCCATCGAGAACATCACGCACCATCTCGAGCGCGGCGCCCCGTTGCACGACGCCATCCTCAACGGCTCCGGCGAGATCGCCGTGCCGACGTTCGTCTCGACCCTCGCGATCTGCATCGTGTTCGTGCCGATGTTCCTGCTCTCGGGCGTCGCGCGCTATCTGTTCGTGCCGATGGCCGAGGCCGTGGTGTTCGCCATGTGCGCCTCGTACTTCTTCTCGCGCACGCTGATTCCCACGCTCGCGATGTATCTGCTGCGTACGCGCTCACGCCACACCGCGCCCTCACGCGGTATGAGCGGTGCGTTGACGCGCTTCCAGGCGGGCTTCGAAAAGCGCTTCGAAGCCCTGCGCGAGCGCTATCGCGCGCTTTTGCGGGCTGCCATCGCGCAGCGCCGTCGCTTCGTCGTGCTGTGGCTCGCGCTCTGCCTCGGTTCGCTCGTGCTGGTTCCGTTCACAGGCCGCGACTTCTTTCCGGCAGTCGATACCGGCGAGATCCGCCTGCATTTGCGTGCGCCCACAGGCACGCGCATCGAGGAAACGGCCCGCATCACCGATGAAGTCGAAGCGAAAATCCGCAGCGTCATTCCGGCCGCCGAACAGGCCGCGGTGCTCGACAACATCGGCGTACCGGTGAGCGGCATCAACCTCACTTACGATTCCTCGGACCCGATCGGCCCCGAAGACTCGGACATCCTCATCACGCTCGCGCCGAAGCACAAGCCCACCGCGCAATACGTCGCGAAGCTGCGCAATGTGCTCGACGCGGCGTTTCCTGGCGTGACCTTCGCGTTCCTGCCCGCCGACATCGTGAGCCAGATCCTGAACTTCGGCCTGCCCGCGCCCATCGACGTGCAGATCGTCGGCAACAAGCTCGCGCAGAACCGGCTCGTCGCGAACCGCCTGCTCCATGAAATGCGCGGCGTGCGCGGGCTCGTCGACGCGCGCATCCAGCAGCCCGGCGACGAGCCCACGATCAACGTGAACGTCGATCGCACCAAGGCCATGCAAGCCGGCCTCACGCAGCGTGACGTTGCCCAGAACCTGCTCATCGCGCTGTCCGGCAGCTCGCAGACCACGCCAAATTTCTGGCTCGATCCGAACAACGGCGTGAGCTATCCGCTGATGGCCGAAGTGCCGCAATACGACATCCACTCGCTGCAAACGCTCGCCAATATTCCGGTGACCACGCAATCGGTGTCGGTCAACCCGCAGAACCAGTTGGGCACGCTCGGAACCGTGTCGCGCAGTTCGCAGCAGGCTGTGGTGTCGCACTACAACGTGCAGCCCGTGCTCGACATCTTCGCGTCGACTCAGGGGCGCGACCTGGGCGGCGTCTCCTCGGACGTGAACCGCCTCGTCGATGCCGCGCGCGCGCAGTTGCCGCCGGGCTCGTCGATCGTCGTGCGCGGCCAGGTGCAGTCGATGAACGCCTCGTTCAGCGGCCTCGCCGAAGGCCTCGTGTTCGCGATTGCGCTGGTCTACCTGCTGATGGTCGTGAACTTCCAGTCGTGGCTCGATCCGCTCATCATCGTGAGCGGCCTGCCGGGGTCGCTGGCCGGCATCGCATGGACGTTGTTCGTCACGCAAACCACGCTCAGCGTACCGGCGCTGACGGGCACGATCCTCTGCATGGGCATCGCGACGGCCAACAGCATTCTGGTCATCAACACGGCGCGCGAGTCGCTCGCCGCCGGCATGGCGCCGCTCGCCGCGGCGCTCGACGCGGGCTTCAATCGCTTTCGCCCCGTGCTGATGACGGCGCTCGCGATGCTGATAGGCATGCTGCCGATGGCGCTCGGTCTCGGCGACGGCGGCGAGCAGAACGCGCCGCTTGGGCGCGCCGTGATCGGCGGTCTAGCGATCGGCACGCTTTCGACCCTTGTGTTCGTGCCCGTGGTCTTCGGAATGGTGCACGGCTGGCTCGCGAAGCGCCGCGCCGAGCGCGACGCCCAGGACGACGCGCGCGCAGACGCAACCACTCTCGTTGAATAAGGATTCCAGATGAACCCGCAAATCCCGCCCGCGGATCGCGACGCCGACGCCCAGCAAGCCGTGCGCGGCGTATCCACGGCACGTCGTGCAGCAATCGCCGTCGGCCTTGCCGGCCTGGCCGTGGCGTTTCTGATCGTCGGCATCGTGCCGCGCCTCGAAGCCCGCACGGCTCAGGCACGGCAGCTCGCGGCGCAACGCGAGCTGATCGTCTCGACCGTCACACCGACGCGCGCGCCGACGACACAGGACCTGCTGCTGCCCGGCTCGATCATGTCCTGGGCCGACGCGTCGATCTATGCACGCACGAGCGGCTATGTGCAGCACTGGTACGCGGATATCGGCGCGCACGTGAAGGCCGGCCAGACGCTCGCGCAGATCGACACCCCCGAACTCGACGCGCAGCTTCAACAGGCGCGCGCCGACCAGGCGACTGCCGAGGCGAACTATCGCTTCGCGAGCAGCACGGCACAGCGCTGGCAAACGATGCTGCAGACGCAATCGGTCGCGCAGCAGGACGCGCAGGCGAAAACCAGCGACGCCGCCGCGAAGCTCGCCACGCTCCAGGCGGCGCAGGCCAATGTGGCACGCCTGCAGGAGATGGTTTCGTACCAGAACGTGACAGCGCCCTTCGACGGCGTTATCACGGTGCGCAATGTGCAGGTGGGCGCGCTCGTCACGGCGGGCGGCACACCCGGCCTCGCCACGATGCCGGGCGAGCTGTTCCATCTCGCGCAAACCGACCGGCTGCGCATCTACGTCGACGTTCCCCAGGACGACGCGAGCCTCGTCGCGCCCGGCACGGCAGTGTGGGTGACGACGCAACAGTATCCGGGGCGCCGCTTCGAGGCCAGCGTCGCGCGCAGCTCGAACGTGATCGACCCAGTGAGCCGCACGTTGCGCGTGGAAGTCGATGTGGACAACCACGACGGCGCATTGATGCCCGGCGCCTACGCGCAGGTGCATCTCGCGCTCACCACGGCGATGCCCGCGCTCGAACTGCCCGTGAGCGCGTTGCTGTTCCGCCCCGACGGCGTGACGATCGCCGTGGTGAACGCCCAGGACAAGGTGCAGCTTCGCAAGGTCACCATAGGCCGCGACTTCGGCACCTACGTCGAGGTCGCAACGGGACTGGCGGCAACCGATCGTGTGATCGACAATCCCGGCGACGCCATCGCCAGCGGACAAAGCGTGCGCGTGGCGGCAACGCCCGTCGCGGGCAGCAAAGCTTAGGCGCCGAGGTCCATCATGTTCGACAGTCCATTCACTTCATTGCGCAAGATCGTCGCTGCAGGCACGGTAGCCTCGCTCGCAGCATGCACGACGCTGCCGCATTACAGCGTGCCCTCGGTCGAGGTGCCCGCGCACTATGCGACGCAATCGGCCGTCCCGGGCTGGGCGGTCGCTGCGCCCGCCGATGCCAACGCGCGCGGTCCCTGGTGGACGCTCTTTGGCGATAACGAACTCGACAAGCTCGAAGCGCGCGTCGACGTGTCGAACCAGACCGTGCGCCAGGCAGTCGCCAACCTCGAAGCCGCGCGTGCGATGGTCGATTTCCAGCGCGCGGGCTACGCGCCCACCGTCACGGCTGGCGTGGCGGCGCAGCGTTTTCGCACCTCCCAGAATCTCGTCGACCGTGCGCTCGCGGGCAAGACGGTTCCCGACTATTCGACGGGCGTTACGGCGAGCTGGGAGCCGGACCTGTTCGGACGCGTGAAGGACGCCACCGTCCAGGCGCACGCCAACGCGCAAGCCAGCGCGGCCGATCTCGAGTCGGTGCGCCTGTCGGTCGCGACCCAGCTTGCGACGAACTACTTCGATTTGCGCACGTTGGATCGCCAGAAAAAACTGCTCGACGACACCGTTACGGCCTTCGCCGCCGCGCTACGCATCGTGCAACAGCAGCTCGCCGACGGCGCCATCGACGCCTCCGCTGTCGCCCAGGCGCAAACGCAGCTCGAAAGCGCGCGCACGGCGGACAGCGACGTCGACCTGCAACGCGCGCAGCTCCAGCACGCGATCGCGACGCTGATCGGTGTGCCCGCCTCCTCGTTCGCGCTGCCTGCGCAAGTCGAGTCGATCGTCGCGCCGCAGATTCCAGCGGGCATGCCCTCGGCGCTGCTCGAACGGCGTCCCGACATTGCCGCAGCCGAGCGGCGCGTGGCGGCCGCGAATGCGGGAATCGGCGAGGCGCATGCCGCCTTCTATCCGGACCTCACGCTGTCCGCTTCGGCCGGGCTCGAAAGCACGTTCTTCGCGCCGTGGCTCACCGCGCCGAGCCTCTTCTGGTCGCTTGGCTCGCAGCTCGCGGGCACGCTATTCGACGGTGGCCGTCGCGATGCCACGCTCAAGGGCGCGAACGCGCAATACGACGCGGCCGTGGCCGGCTACCGGCAGACTGTGCTCACGGCGTTCCAGCAGGTCGAAGACAACCTGAGCGCGCTGAACACGCTAGCCGACGAAGCCGAAAGCCAGCAACGCGCCACGGCCGCCGCGCAACTCTCGCTCAAGCTCACGACCAATCGCTACCAGGCAGGCGCGGTGGACTATCTCGACGTGGTGACGGCCCAGAGCATCGCGCTCACGAACGAGCGCAACGAAGAGCAGATCGCGGGGCGACGGCTCGATGCGAGCGTGCATCTGCTCGAAGCGCTGGGTGGCGGATGGGATCGCGCGGCTTTGGCCGACCTCGGTGCAACGCCTACTGCCGCACGAACGTCAGGATGAATCGCGTGCCCGCCTGATCGCTTTCGGCGCGCGCCGAGCCGCCGTGCAGGCCCATGATCGTGCGCACGATGGCGAGCCCGAGCCCGGCCGACGCGCCCGTGCGCGGCTCGTTGTGCCGCGAGGCGTCAGCGCGATAGAAGCGGTCGAAGATGCGCTCCAATAGCTCGGCGCCGATCGGCGCACCCGGATTCGTCACGGTGACTTCGACCGCCGCTTGCGTCTCGCCAACGCTCAGCGTGATCTCGCCGCCGCGCGGCGTATGGCGCAACGCGTTGGCGAGCAGGTTGCCAACGGCGCGCCTGAACAGCTCCTTATCCGCGCGCAGGCGCCCGCCGCCCTCAACGCGAATTCGTACGCCCGCGTCGTCCGCCAGACCTTCGAAATAGTCGGCGATCTGCGCGAGCGCCACCTCGGCGTCGAACTCGGCGAGCGTCGTCATGAACTGCGGGTGCTCCGCGCGCGCCAGAAAGATCACGCTCTCGATCATGCGGGAAAGCCGATCGCACTCTTCCAGATTCGATTCGAGCAGCGCCTCGTATTCGGCCGTGCTGCGCGCGCGCGTCAGCGCGACTTCGGTCGCGCCGCGCAGGTTGCCGAGCGGCGTGCGCATGTCATGCGCGAGATCCGCCGTGTATTGCGACATGCGCTCGAAGCCGCCGTGCAAACGGTCGAGCATCGCGTTGA
This sequence comes from Paraburkholderia sp., assembly GCA_036264535.1. Lineage (GTDB taxonomy): Bacteria > Pseudomonadota > Gammaproteobacteria > Burkholderiales > Burkholderiaceae > Paraburkholderia. Next base: position 24,899 of record DATAQT010000216.1, read on the forward strand.
GCGATTTCGTCAGTGCCTGCAATTCGCTCGGCGCGCGCTCGATTTCGATGGGCGTATCGAGCCGGTCGACCGTGACCGTGGCGGCCCGCGCCGCCATCTCGCGCAGCGGGCGCAGCGACTCACGCACCAGCAGCCAGCTCATGAGGAACGCCAGCAACATGCCCGCGAAGCCAAACGCGTAGAGCCGCTCGCGATAACGGTCGAGCAACAACCAGCGGTCGGTCATGTCGCGCGCGATGATGATCGTAACCGGCGTCCCGTCGGTCAGCGCTGCTTGCGTGGCGAGTCCACGCACCGGAACGCCGCGCGAATTGCGCCACTCCGTCACGTCGCCTTCGGTAATGCGTTGCGTGGCGCCGAGGCGTCGCGCGAGCGCAACCTGCGGAAACCCCGCGTCGGCGATGCCTTGCGTGTTGTGCTCGACCAGCTGCACGCCTCCGGCGTCGAGGATCTCCATGGAAAGCGGGGAATTGCCTAACACCTGGCTCGTCAGTCGCTCGGCGTGCCCGCGCACGTCCTGCACGCTGTGCAGTTCCTGCGCGAGGCGGCGCGTATGCCGCGAGATCAGGACGATGTCGAGATCGTCCTCGCGCTTGACCTCGCGACCGAGCGTGAAATAGAGCGTGCTGCCTACCAGCGCGAATACCGCGAGCGTCGTGCCGGCGAAACTGAGCGCAAGGGTGGCTGTGAGCGAACGCACGGCCATCAGACGGACTCTCTGATTTCAGCCACGTAGCCCACGCCGCGCACCGTGTGGATCAGCTTGACGGGAAATTCGTCGTCTACTTTGGCGCGCAGGCGGCGAATGGCGACTTCCACGACGTTCGTGTCACTATCGAAGTTCATGTCCCACACGTACGATGCAATCTGCGTGCGCGTGAGCACTTCGCCCTGGCGGCGCACCAGCAGTTGCAGCAGCGAGAACTCCTTCGGCGTGAGGTCGATACGCGTAGCGCCGCGCTTCACTCGCCGGCGCGTGACATCGACTTCGAGATCGCCAAGCGCGAGCACGTCGCTCTCGCGCGGCGGGCCGCGTCTCGCCAGCGTGCGCACGCGCGCGAGCAGTTCGACGAACGCGAACGGCTTGACGAGGTAGTCGTCGCCGCCGAGCTCCAGGCCCTTCACGCGGTCGATGACGTCGTCGCGCGCGGTGAGGAAAAGCACGGGCGTGGTGTGCGTGGCGCGGAGCGTCTTGAGCACCGTCCAGCCGTCCATGGAAGGCAGCATCACGTCGAGCACGATCACGTCGTACGCGGCTTCCTTCGCGAGAATCAGGCCTTCCGCGCCGTCCGCCGCGACGTCGACCGCGTAGCCGGATTCCTCGAAGCCCTTCTTCAGGTAGGTGCCCGTTTTCGGCTCGTCTTCGATCACAAGAATGCGCATCGCCGTTCAACTTTGAGTGTGTCCGGTACGATTGTATGCGCTCTATCGCTGCAGTTCCTGAAGACTGGAGCGCGGCGACGTTCGAGCGATGGGCTCTCGCTGGCAGGATCAGGAACGACACTTGCACCAACCAGAGCCGCGCGGCGTACTCTAGAACCATGATGCGCGGACGGCTCGGCGATGGAGGGCAGATGAAAGACCGAAAGGTGGCAATTGCAGGCATGGCCGTGGTTCTGGTTGCTCTCGTAGCCGCATATAGTGGACATGCCGCGCATGCAGGGGAGCCCGCGCTGAATCCCGTGACCGCGCCGTCAGCGGCCACCAGCAATTCCGCGGCCGTGCTGCGCGGCGCGAAGCTCGCAGCCGTCGGCGATTGCGTCACGTGCCACACCGCGACGGGCGGCCAGCCCCTCGCAGGCGGACTGCCACTGCAAACGCCCTTTGGCGTCATTTACTCGACCAACATCACCCCGGACGACGAAACCGGTATCGGGCGCTGGTCGCTTGACGCGTTCGAACGCGCCATGCAGCGCGGCGTGTCCAGCGACGGCCATCTGCTCTATCCCGCCTTCCCGTATCCTCACTTCACGCACATGAGCGACGCCGATCTCGGCTCGCTGTATGCGTGGCTGATGAGCCGCGCTCCCGTCAACGCTCGTGCGCCGCACAACGAGCTGATCTTCCCGCTCGGCTTCAGACCCATCATGGCCGTGTGGAATCTTCTTTACCTGCATGCCGGTACCGAAGCGGCGCCGTCCCCATCCGAACCGCCAGACGTCGCACGCGGGCGTTACCTCGTCGAAAGCCTCGGTCATTGCGGTGCGTGCCACACGCCGCTCAACCGCCTCGGTGCCGAGCGCCGCGACCAGGCGCTGCAAGGCGGCACGATCGAGGGATGGGATGCTCCCGCGCTCACGGACCTCGCGTCACGCCCCACGCCGTGGACGCAGGCAGAGCTCGTCAGATATCTGCGCACGGGCCTCGCCAGCGCACATGGCGCGGCAGCGGGTCCGATGCGCCCCGTCACGCGCATGCTCGCCGACGCATCCGCCTCCGACGTCGAGGCGATTGCCGCGTATCTGCTGGCGCTGCCGCCCGGCGGCCGAAACGTACCGGAGCATGCCGTCGCCGCTCTCCCCGCTTCCGCTGCGCGCGTGCCCGGCGCCACCCGGCCCGGCAGCGGCGCGAATCTTTTCGCGGCGGCCTGCGCGTCGTGCCATGCCGAAGGCGCGCCGATGTCGAGCGGCGGCGCGCGACCATCGCTGGGCCTTTCCACCGCCGTCAACGCCGACAGCCCACGCAACACGGTTCGCATCATCCTCGATGGAATCGACTGGCACGAAAGCGATGGCGCGCCCTTCATGCCATCATTCGCCAACACGTTCACGGACGCGCAGATCGCAGAGCTCGCCAACTACACGCGCGAGCGCTTCACCGCACGCGGCTCGTGGCCCTCGCTCGACGCCAGCGCGGTCGCGCAATTTCGCAAGGACGGCCTGCCACGATGATCACACTCAACATCAACGGTGTCAGTCATACGGTCGATGCCGACCCGTCCACGCCGCTGCTCTATGTGCTGCGCAACCAGTTGCAGCTCAATGGCGCAAAGTTCGGCTGCGGACTCGGTCAATGCGGCGCGTGCACCGTCAACGTGGGAGGCGAAGCGGTGTTCGCGTGCCTCATGCCGGTCGTGGCCATTGGTGACCGGCCAGTGCGAACCGTCGAAGGACTGGGCACCGCGGAACATCCGGGACCGCTTCAGCAAGCCTTCATCGACGCGCAAGCCGCACAATGCGGCTATTGCATCGCCGGCATGATCATGCGCGCGCACACGCTGCTGGAGCGAACGCCGCACCCAAGCGATGAACAGATCCGCCGCCACATGCAGCCGAACCTGTGCCGCTGCGGCACGCACATGCGCATTCTCGAGGCGATCCGGCAAGTCGCGACGGGTTCGCCGCGTGCGGACGAAGGAGCACTGTCGTGAGCGGCGGCCGCCCATCCCCCATCGCTCACGACAGTGGTCCAGACGATCCCGCGCGGCGCCGCTTCTTGGTGGGCGGCTCGCTGATGGTGAGCTTCGCGATCGTGCCCGGCATGGCCGTGCTCGCGCAAACGACCACCGAAGCGGGCACCTTCAACGCGAGCGCCCCGAAACTGCCGGGCAGTCTCAAGGCCACGCCGTCGCTCGATGCCTGGATCAAGGTCGCGCCTGACGGCAAGGTGAGTGTATTCACGGGCAAAGTGGAGCTTGGCACAGGCATTCGCACCGCGCTCCTGCAGGTCGCCGCGGAAGAACTCGATCTCGCGCCTCATGCGATCGAGCTGATTACCGCCGACACCGCCGAAACGCCGAACGAAGGCTACACAGCAGGCAGTCACACGATGGCGGACAGCGGCACCGCGATCCTCAACGCCGCGGCTCAGGTGCGCATGCTGCTCGTCGCGAGCGCGGCCTCGCAGCTCGGCGTCGACGCCTCGTCCCTCACTACCCGCGACGGCGCCATCATTGCCGCCGATGGAAGACGCGTGACCTATGGCGAAGCGGTCGGTTACGCGAACCTCCATCAGAACGCGCAGCCCGACGCCCCGACAAAGCCGCCATCGTCATACGCCCTGATTGGCCATACGCTGCCGCGCGTGGATATCCCCGGCAAGGTGACGGGCGGCGCGAGCTATGTCCAGGACCTGCGGCCGCACGGAATGCTGCATGCCCGCGTCGTGCGGCCGCCGTCCTATGGCGCGAGCCTCGTTGCGCTCGATAGCGCGCGCGTCGAGGCGCTGCCCGGCGTCGTCAAGGTCTTGCGCAACGGCAACTACCTCGCGGTGGTCGCCGACGACGAGTGGCGCGCGATCCTCGCGATGCGTGAGCTCGCGCTCGCCGCGCGATGGCAGGCCGGGCCACCGTTGCCCGATCCGGCGAACGTTCATGAGTTACTGATGACTCTGCCTGCACAGGAAATCGTGGTGGCCGACCAGAGCCCAGCGACAGGCGCGGCCGCACCCGGATCGACACTGCGGGCGCGCTATTCGAGGCCGTATCTGACGCATGGGTCGATTGGGCCATCGTGCGCTGTCGCACAACTCGAGAACGGTGTGATGACCGTGTGGACGCATACGCAAGGCGTGTATCCGCTGCGTGCGGGCATCGCCGAAATGCTCGCCATGCCGCCCGACAAGGTGCGCTGCGTGCATGTGGAAGGTTCGGGCTGCTACGGACACAACGGCGCGGACGACGTCGCAGCCGACGCCGCCCTCATTGCACGGGAGCTACCTGGCCGCCCGGTGCGCGTGCAATTGATGCGCGAACAGGAACACCTGTGGGAACCGTTCGGCCCGGCAATGACAGTCGAGGCGAGCGCAACGCTCGATGCAGCAGGCACGATTGCCGACTGGCGTTACGAGCTATGGAGCAACACGCATAACAACCGCATCGAGAATGCGGGCCGCCTGCTGCCCGCGCAACTGCTTGCGCAACCGTTCACCCCCGCGCCGCCGAAACCGATTCCCATGCCGGAAGGCGGAGGCGACCGCAACAGCATTCCGCTGTACCGCGTGCCCAGCCTGCACGTGCAGCATCATTTCGTGCCCACGATGCCGATACGCGTCTCCGCCATGCGCTCGCTGGGCGCCCACATGAACGTGTTCGCGATCGAGAGCTTCATCGACGAGCTTGCCCGAGCCGCACGAGCCGACCCCGTTGCATTCCGCCTCAAACATCTCGATGATCCGCGCGCTCATGACGTCATTCGCGCCGTGGTCGATCAATTCGGCTGGCGAGCCCGCACCGCGCGAACGGGCGGGTCGAGCCCGCGCTCGCACGGTACCGGCTTCGCGTTTGCCCAATACAAGAACCTGATGGCCTACCTTGCCATCGCGATGGACGTGACGATCATGCGCGATACCGGCGAGCTCAGCATCGAGCGCGTCGTCGCAGCCGTCGATTGCGGGCAGATCGTGAATCCGGACGGCGTGCGCAATCAGATCGAAGGCGGCATTCTGCAAACCACGAGCTGGACGCTCCATGAAGAAACGGGTTTTAACCGGCAACGCATCACGAGCTTCGACTGGAGCACTTACCCGATCATGCGCTTCTCGTCCGTACCCAAACGCGTGGACGTGCTGTTGATCGACCGGCCTGGGCTGCCATTTCTCGGTGTCGGAGAAGCCGCGCAAGGTCCGG
>DATAQT010000360.1:0-3238 GCA_036264535.1 Paraburkholderia sp.
GCCTTGTCCGGATTGTCGGAGGTGGCGCGCAGGCCTCCATTGGGCTTTTTGAACAGGCGCCTTACATCGACTTTGTACTTGTAGGCGACGGCATACACCAGCAGGCAAGCCCTTCTTTCCATCGCTTCCAACAGGTCCAATCCATATGCCGCGCGACGTTTAGTTTTCGACAGTAAGCTGGACTGTCGACATCTGGAGGCACGCGTCGACTGGCCGCTCTTGGCCGACTACAGTCTGTCCGCAATCGGTCTCCACGGAGATCCGCGAAGAACTTCTTTATTGGTGCATTGCTGGAAAACTCAGGGCGTGCCGCAAGCTTCGCGCGACACGCGGAACACACCGCCCGCACACGCAAAAACGCCGCTGCGTCCACTCCATCTACAACCCGGAGCAGACGCAGCGGCGTAACTTCCCGCCGCGTGCGCTGATGCGCTTACGCGGTCTTCTGACCGATCTCGTGATTCGCGAGCACTTCGAGCGCGCGCACCATCGCCGAGTGGTCCCACGCCTTGCCGCCGTGCGCGACGCACGCGTTGAACAGGGCCTGGCAGGTGGCGGTGTTCGGCAGCGACACGCCGAGCGCCTGCGCGGTCGACAGCGCGGGGTTCAAGTCCTTCTGGTGCAGCTCGATGCGGAAGCCCGGATCGAACGTGCGTTTGGTCATGCGCTCGCCGTGCACTTCGAGAATGCGCGACGACGCGAAGCCGCCCATCAGCGCCTCGCGCACGCGCCCCGCATCGACACCCGCCTTCGACGCGAGCAGGAGCGCTTCGCCGACCGCCTCGATGGTCGCCGCGACGATCACCTGGTTCGCGACCTTGCACACCTGGCCGGCGCCGACCGCGCCGATCAGCGTGACGTTCTTGCCCATCATGTCGAACAGAGGCTTCACGCTATCGAACGTGGCCTGTTCGCCGCCGACCATGATGGTCAGCGAGCCGGCCTTTGCGCCGACTTCGCCGCCTGAGACCGGCGCGTCGAGATAATCGGCGCCGGTTTCGCGCACGCGCGCCGCGAAGTCGCGAGTCGCCATCGGCGAGATCGAGCTCATGTCGACGACGGTCTGGCCGGCGCGCAGCGCGCTCGCGAGGCCGTTCTCGCCGAACAGCACGCGTTCGACGTCCGGCGTGTCCGGCACCATGATGAAGATCACGTCCGCGTGCGCGGCGACCGCGGCGGGGTTGTCGCATGCGACGGCGCCGGCCTGCGTGAGCTCGGCGGGCACGCCGCTACGCGTGAACGCGGCGAGCGACACGCCGTTTTTCAGAAGGTTGGCGGCCATGGGCTTGCCCATGATGCCGAGTCCGATAAAACCTGCTTTTTGCATGGAATGCTCCGAAGATGTCGTGGCGGCGACGTTCAAGCCTCGCCCGCCGGTTTCTGCATGAAGTGTTTCTGCGCCGCTTGCGCGGCGCCCTTGAGCAGCCCGAGATCCGCGCAGACGGCGACGACGCGCGCGCCCATCGACAGATAACGTTCTGCGTCGGCCTGCGCCGGCGCAAGAATGCCGCTCGACTTGCCGGCCGCCTGCGCGCGCTCGAACACATGCGCGATCGCCTGCTGCACGTCCGGATGGTTCGCATTGCCGAGGTGGCCATACGAAGCCGCGAGGTCGGACGGACCGATGAAGACCGCGTCGATGCCGTCCACCGCGAGGATGCTGTCGATCGCCTCGACCGCCTTGCGGCTTTCGATCTGCGGGATCACGCAGATGTTGTCGTTGGCCATCGAGAAATAGTCGGGCACGGTGCCATAGCGGTTGCCGCGATGGCCGACCGACACGCCGCGGATGCCCTGCGGCGGGTAGCGCGTCGAGGCGACCGCGCGGGCGGCGTCCTCGGCGCTGTCGACGAAGGGCACGAGGAAGTTCGAGAAGCCGCTGTCGAGAAAACGCTTGATCACGACGCTTTCGTTGGCCGGTGGTCGGACGACCGGCGCGCTGCCGCTGTCCTTGAGCGCCATCAATTGCGGGATCAAGGTGAGCACGTCGTTGGGCGCGTGTTCGGCGTCCAGCAGCATCCAGTCGAAGCCGACTGTGCCCAGCAATTCAGTGGCGATCGGGCTGGCGAGCGACGCCCAGCAGCCAATCTGGGTCTTTCCTTCGCGCACCGCGCGCCGGAAACGGTTGGGCAAGGATTCGTAAGGCGTGACGGCGGGCATGCGGTGTCTCCTCGAACTACGATGGATCGGGAAAAGCTAGACGACCCTAAAAACCACGCGAAACGGGAGGTTATAAGTCGTCGTATGACTAACGGCAGGTTAGCACCGGAACCATCCGTTGTAACGGGCGAGTAAACCCGAATATCCCTGTCCGACAAGCGTTTCGGGTTGCATGGAGCCCCCGCAATGTTGTAGGATGACCTATATCTTAAGCCTTCATCCAAGGAAAGCCAAAATGCCCATTACCGGTGAAATGCTGATCGGTCGCAAAGCAGTGCGCGGCGAAGAAAAACCGCTGCGCGCCTTCAATCCTGCCACGGGTTCCGAGATTGCCGAGCCGGTGTTCGGCAGCGGCACCGTCGAGAACGTCCAGCAGGCCTGCGCGCTCGCCCAACAGGCATTCGACGCCTATCGTCAACTGCCGCTCGCAGTGCGTGCCGAGTTTCTGGATCGTATCGCGGACGGCATCACCGCGCTCGGCGACGAACTGATCGAGCGCGCGCAGGCTGAGTCGGGCCTGCCGAAGGCGCGTCTGGAAGGCGAGCGCGGCCGCACCACCGGCCAGCTGAAGCTGTTCGCGCAGACCGTGCGCGCGGGCCAGTGGCTCGACGCGACGCTCGATTCGCCGCTGCCGGAGCGCAAGCCGCTGCCGCGCTCGGATCTGCGCATGCAGAAGATCGCACTCGGTCCGGTCGCCGTGTTCGGCGCGAGCAACTTTCCGCTCGCGTTCTCGGTGGCAGGTGGCGACACCGCCGCGGCGCTCGCAGCCGGCTGCCCGGTCGTCGTAAAGGCGCATCGCGCGCACCTCGGCACCTCGGAGCTGGTCGGTCGCGTGATCCAGCGCGTCGCGCAGGAAATGGATCTGCCCGAAGGCGTGTTCTCGATGATCGTCGGCGCGGGCAACTCGGTCGGCGAGGCGCTGGTTGCGCACCCGGCCATCAAGGCGGTCGGTTTCACCGGTTCGCGCGCGGGCGGCACGTCGCTGATGCGCGTCGCGGCGGCACGTCCTGAGCCGATCCCGGTTTACGCGGAAATGAGCAGCATCAACCCGGTGTTCCTGCTGCCGAACGCTCTCTCG
>DATAQT010000368.1:0-7949 GCA_036264535.1 Paraburkholderia sp.
CGACTTCGTGCATCAGACGATCGCTGAAGACAATCTCGACGTGAAGATCGTCTGTGCGTTGCCGGGCCTCACGACCGGATACGGTCCAAGCCACCAGGCCGCCGAAGACCTCGCCCTGATGCGCGCGATGCCGAACATGACGGTCATCGATCCGTGCGACGCGCTCGATATCGAACAGATGGTGCCGGCCATCGCCGCCCACAAAGGTCCGGTCTACGCGCGGCTGTTGCGCGGCAACGTGCCCGCCGTGCTCGACGAATACGACTACCGGTTCGAACTGGGCAAGGCGAAGCTGCTGCGCGACGGCAACGACGTGCTGCTGATCTCGTCGGGGATCATGACGTTGCGCTCGCTCGAAGTCGCGAAAGCACTGGCGGCGGACAAGGTCGACGTCGGCGTGCTGCACGTGCCGACCATCAAGCCGCTCGATACGGCCACGATCCTGCGCGAGGCGAAGCGCTCGGGCCGCATGGTGATCGTCGCGGAGAACCATACGGTGATCGGCGGACTCGGCGAAGCGGTCGCGCGCACGCTGCTCGGCGCCGGTGTGACGCCGCCGTTCCGCCAGATCGCGCTGCCCGACGCGTTCCTCGACGCGGGCGCGCTGCCCACGCTGCACGATCGCTACGGCATCTCGACCGAAGCGATGAGCGACACCATCAAGGGCTGGCTTGGATGACCACGCCGGCCGCAGACCAGCACAACCGCAGTCAAATCCCTATCAGGAAGGAGAGCAGCATCATGTCTGAATCGCGTCTTCTCGACGGCAAGGTCGCCGTTATTTCCGGTGCCGCCTCGCCGCGAGGCATCGGCATGGCCACGGCGCGGATGTTCGCGAAGCACGGCGCAAAGATCGCCATTCTCGATCTCGACGTGTCGGCGGCGCGCGATGCGGCCGCGTCGATCGGCCCGGAGCACCGCGGCTACGCCTGCAACGTCACCGACCGCCAGGCTTGCGAGAGCGCCGCCGCACAGGTCGTTGCCGACTTCGGCGCCATCGACGTGCTGATCAATAACGCCGGCATCACGCAAGCGGCGAAGCTGCTCGACATCGATGCCGAAGGCTGGGACCGCATTCTCGACGTGAACCTGCGCGGCGTGCTGTATCTCTCGCAGGCCGTCGTGCCGCACATGAAGAAGCAGAAGAGCGGCTCGATCGGCTGCATGTCGTCGGTATCGGCGCAGCGCGGCGGCGGCATTCTGGGCGGCCCGCACTATTCGGCCGCGAAGGCCGGCGTGCTGGGTCTGGCCAAAGCCATGGCGCGCGAACTGGGCCCCGACGGCATTCGCGTGAACTGTGTGACGCCCGGCCTCATCCAGACCGACATCAACGCGGGCAAGATCCCCGACGACAAACGCGGCGAGATTCTTGCGGGCATTCCGCTGAACCGCCTCGGCGTGCCCGACGATGTCGCCGGCGCCTTCCTGTTTCTCGCCGCGCCGATCTCGTCGTACATCACCGGCGCCGTCATCGACGTCAACGGCGGCATGCTGATTCACGGCTAACGCCGCTTCAGCCATCCGCGGCGCGCGGCGGCCTCCGGCCCGCCGCGCGCGTCAACGAAGTCGCCGGGTACAGGCAGACGCGCCACAGAGCGTGCTGTGCGGGTCAACGTACAACGTGATACCCGCGTATCCATATTGGAGGAGCACAACATGAGCCAACGTTCGAACATCGGCCGGGGCATCGACCGGCGCACCTTTCTGAAAGCGGGCGCGAGCGTCGCCGCCGCGGCGCCGCTGTGGGGTTTGTCGATCCGCCGCGCGTCGGCCGCCGACTTCTCGTACAAGCTCGCGACGGGCCAGGACCCGACCCATCCGGTCAACGTGCGCGCCCAGCAGGCCTGCGACAAGATTCGCGCCGCCACGGGCGGCAAGCTCGACATCAAGGTCTTTCCTTCGAATCAGCTCGGCTCGGATACCGACCTGCTGTCGCAGGTGCGAAGCGGCGGCGTGGAGTTCTTCAACCAGGCATCGTCGATTCTCGCGACGCTCGCGCCCGCCGCCGGCATCGTCAACACGGGCTTCGCTTTCCCGGACTACGACACGGTCTGGAAAGCGATGGACGGCGACCTCGGCGCCTACGTCCGCGCGCAGATCGAGAAGACCGGCATCGTCAGTGTCTCGCGGGTCTGGGACAACGGCTTCCGGCAGATCAGCTCCTCCACGCGCGTGATCAAGCAACCGGGCGACCTGAAGGGCTTCAAGATCCGCGTGCCGCAGGCGCCCATGCTGACGTCGCTGTTCCAGGCGTTCGATGCCGGCCCTTCGCCGATCAACTTCAACGAGCTGTATTCGGCGCTGCAAACCGGCGTCGTGGAAGGGCAGGAGAATCCGCTGCCCATCATCGCGACGACCAGGCTCTACGAAGTGCAGAAGTCGATCAGCCTCACCTCGCACGTGTGGGACGGCTACTGGATCCTCGGCAACCGCCGCGCGTGGGAGAAGCTGCCCGCCGACATGCGTGCCATCGTGACGCGCGAGTTCGAAGCGGCGGGCATGCTGCAGCGCGCCGACATTGCGAAGCTCAACGGTTCGTTGCGCAACGACCTCAAAGCGAAGGGCGTCAATGTCGTCGAGGTGGACCGTCAGGCGTTTCGCGATGCCTTGCGCAAGACGAGCTTCTACAGCGACTGGAAGGGCAAGTACGGCGAGCAGGGCTGGAGTCTGCTCGAAAAGTACTCCGGAAAACTGGTGTGAACATCATGCACAGCACCGCTCTTCCTCATCCGTCGCCGCGCCGCCTCGTGGCCGCCGTCGACAACGCGCTCGCGCGCTGCGTCGAAATTCCCGCCGCGTTACTGGTGGTCGCCGAAATCCTCGTGCTGCTGGCGGGCGTCACGAGCCGCTATCTGCTGCATCGGCCGCTCGTCTGGAGCGATGAGCTCGCGTCCATGCTGTTCGTGTGGCTCGCGATGCTCGGCGCCGTGATCGCCCTGCGGCGCGGCGAGCATATGCGCATGACCGCGCTGGTGGGCAAGGTGTCGCCCCAGGCGCAGGCATTTCTCGAGGTCGTGGCGATCGCCGCGCCGCTTGCGTTCCTGCTGTTGATCGTCGGGCCGGCTGTCGACTTCGCGCAGGATCAGGGCATCATCACGACGCCCGCGCTCGGCATCTCGGACACCTGGCGTGCCGCGGCGCTGCCGGTCGGCAGCGCGCTGATGCTCGCCGTCGCCTGTCTGCGCCTGCTGCGTACCGCCAACTGGACGCTGCTGATCGCAGCGCTTGCGTTGGTGGCCGCGATCGCGGGCGGCTTCGTCGCGCTCAGTCCGCTGCTGCAAAATCTCGGCAATGTGAACCTGCTGATTTTCTTCGTCGGGCTCGTCGCGCTGTGTGTGCTCAGTGGCGTGCCAATCGCCTTTTCATTCGGCCTCGCGACGTTCGGCTATCTCGCGCTCACGACGAGCACGCCGCTCAGCGTGGTCGTCGGGCGCATGGACGAGGGCATGTCGCACCTGATCCTGCTGTCGGTGCCGCTGTTCGTCTTTCTCGGTCAACTGATCGAGATGACCGGCATGGCGAGCGCCATGATCTCGTTTCTCGCGAGTCTGCTCGGCCACGTGCGCGGCGGCCTGTCGTATGTGCTCGTCGGCGCGATGTATCTGGTGTCGGGCATCTCCGGCTCGAAGGCTGCGGACATGGCCGCCATCGCGCCCGTGCTGTTCCCCGAGATGAAGGCGCGCGGCGCGAAACCCGGCGACCTCGTCGCGCTGCTCGCCGCCACCGGCGCGCAGACCGAGACGATTCCCCCGAGTCTCGTGCTGATCACGCTCGGCTCGGTGACGGGCGTGTCGATCTCCGCGCTGTTCACGGGCGGCATGCTGCCCGCCATCGTGCTGGCGATCACGTTGTGCTCCGTCGTCTGGTGGCGCTATCGCGGCGACGACCTCTCCGGCGTGCGCCGCGCGACGCGCCGCCAAATCGTCCGCAAGCTCGTGATCGCGGTGCCGGCGCTCGCGCTGCCGTTCGTGATTCGCCTGGCGGTCGTCAAAGGCGTCGCGACGGCGACCGAGGTGTCGACGATCGGCATCGTCTATGCGGTGTTCGCGGGCCTCGTGATCTACCGGCGCTTCGAATGGGCACGGCTCAAGCCCATGCTGATCGACACGGCCTCGTTGTCCGGCGCGATCCTGCTCATCATCGGCGCCGCCACGGGGATGGCATGGGCGCTCACGCAGTCGGGCTTCTCGAGCCAACTGGCGCAGACGATGGCGGGCCTGCCCGGCGGCGCCATGACGTTCTTCGCCGCCTCGATCGTCGTGTTTCTCGTGCTCGGCAGCGTGCTCGAAGGGATTCCCGCCGTCGTGCTGTTCGGCCCGCTGATGTTTCCGATCGCACGTCAGCTCGGGATCAACGAGGTGCACTACGCGATGGTCGTGATCCTCTCCATGGGCGTGGGACTGTTCGCGCCGCCGTTCGGCGTGGGTTACTACTCGGCGTGCGCCGTGAGCCGCATCCACCCCGATGAGGGCATGAAGCCGATCGTCGGCTATCTCGCCGCGCTCGTGGTCGGTCTGATCATCGTGGCGGCCGTGCCCTGGATTTCCACCGGGTTCCTGCATTGACGCAGGCGCCGCGTCGTTGCACCGGCGCGGCGCATTCCCGATTCACTCAAACCATCGCCGCCGCCCGCAGGGCGCCGCGGCAAGGAGAAGTCATGTCTGAACTCATGCCATTGCACGAAACCCGGCCGCTCGCCAATGCGATCCGCTTTCTTGCGATCGATGCCATCGTGCGCGCCGGCGAGGGCCATCAGGGCGTGCCGCTCGGCATGGCGGAAATCGCGACCGCGCTCTTCACGCAGCATCTGAAGTTCAATCCCACCGATCCGCAGTGGCCCGACCGCGACCGCTTCGTGCTCTCGAACGGGCACGGCTCGATGCTGCTTTATGCGCTGCTGCATCTGAGCGGTTATCCGCACTTCGGTATCGAGGAACTCAAGTCGTTCCGTCAGATGGGCTCGCATTGCGAAGGCCACCCGGAATTCGATACCGCGTCGGGCATCGAAGTCACGACCGGGCCGCTCGGCCAGGGCATCGCGAACGCGTTGGGCATGGCCGTCGCGGAGGCGTATCTGAACGCGAAGTTCGGCGACGGCATCGTGAACCACCACACTTACGCGTTCGTCGGCGACGGCTGTCTCCAGGAAGGGGTCGGCCAGGAGATGATCGCGCTCGCGGGTCATCTGCAACTCGGCAAGCTGATCGTCTGCTGGGACGACAACCGCATCACCGACGACGGCAGCACGTCGCTGTCGATCAGCGAAGACGTGAGCGCGCGCTTTCGCGTCGCCGGATGGCATGTGATCGAAGCCGACGGACACGATCTCGCGGCTCTCGCCGAAGCGCTCGCCGAAGCGAAGTGCGATCCGCGCCCGTCGATGATCGCGTGCCGCACCGTCATCGCGCGCGGCATTGCGCGCTTGCAGGGGCAGCGCGGCGGGCACAGCGGCAAGCTGTTCGAGGCCGATGCCGACGCGGCGCGCAACGAACTCGGCTGGCCGCATGCGCCGTTCGAGATTCCGCATGACGTGCTCGACGCCTGGCGCGCCGCGGGACGGCGCAGCGAAAGCGAGTATCTGGCGTGGGGCGAGCGGCTCGCCGCCTTGCCCGCCGACGCGCGCGCGGAATTCGAGCGGATTCAGGCGGGTCGCCTACCCGAGGGCTGGCAACGCGTGCTCGAAGACTACAAAAGGCAAAGCATCGAACGCGGCGAGGCTCAGGCGGGCATCATGATCTCCGCCGAGATCAACGACCAGCTCGCGCAACTGCCCGAGCGCATGGTCGCCTGCGCGGACCTCGAAGCGCCGACGAGCCATAAGCGCAGCCTGCACGCATTTACCGCCGCGGACCGCAGCGGCGCCTATGTGCACTGCGGCGTGCGCGAGCACGTGATGGGCTCGATGGCGAACGGTATGGCCGCCCATGGCGGTGTGATCCCGCTGGCCGTCACTTACCTGGCCTTTTCGGACTACGAGCGGCCGGCCATGCGCATGGCCGCGCTGATGGGGCTGCCCGTGAAGTTCGTGTTCAGCCACGATTCGATCGGCGTCGGCAGGAACGGGCCGACGCATCAACCCGTCGAGATTCTCGCGTCCTTACGCGCGATGCCGAACATGCGGGTCTTCCGTCCCGCCGATGCCGTCGAAGCCGCGGAATGCTGGGCGCTCGCATACGAGCACCGGAGCGGCCCGAGCACGATGGTGTTCGCGCGCCAGGACCTGGCGCTCGTGCGCACGAGTTACGGCGCGGAAAATCTGTGTGCGCGCGGCGGCTATGTGCTCGCACCGGCAGAGGGCGGCAAGCGCCTCGTTACGTTGCTGGCGACGGGCTCGGAGGTCGCGCTCGCGCTCGCGGCGCGCGAACATCTGCATCGCGAAGGCATCCCCACCGCCGTCGTCTCGTTGCCCTGCTGGGAATTGTTCGACGAACAGGACCGCGCATATCGTGAAGAGGTGCTCGGCATGGACACGGTACGCATCGGCGTCGAGGCCGCCGTGCGTTTCGGCTGGGACCGCTATCTCGGCGAGCGCGGTGGCTTCGTGGGCATGGCCGGGTTCGGTGCCTCGGGGCCCGCCGAGGTGTTGTACGAACACTTCGGCATCACGGCCGCGCACATCGTCGCTGAAGCCAGACGCCGTCTTTAAGCCTTTTCAACACGCTCATCAAGCTCAACAGGAATCAGCATGGAAAAGATCGTCTTCCTCGACCGCGCGACCCTCGCGCCGCAGATCCGGCTGTCGCGCCCGGCGTTCGAACACGAATTCGTCGAGTTCGACCAGACCGCGCCCGACCAGGTCGTGGCGCGCCTTGCCGGCGCCACCATCGCGATCACCAACAAGGTGCCCCTGACGGCCGAGGTGCTCGCGCAGTTGCCTTCACTGAAGCTCGTCGCCGTGGCCGCGACAGGCACCGATTGCGTCGACAAGGCAGCCTGCGAGCGGCAGGGCGTTCGCGTGTCGAATATCCGCGGCTATGCGGTGAACACGGTGCCCGAACATACCTTCGCGTTGATGCTCGCGTTGCGGCGCAATCTGATTGCTTACCGCGACGACGTGCTCAAAGGCGAATGGCAGAAGTCCGGCCAGTTCTGTTTCTTCAACCACGCGATCCACGACCTGGGCGGCATGACGCTGGGCATCATCGGCGAAGGCGTGCTGGGGCAGCGCGTGGCCGAGATCGCGAAAGTATTCGGCATGCGGCCGCTGTTCGCCGCGCACAAGGGCCGCGAAGGACTCGGGCCGCTCTACACGCCGTGGGACGAAGTGCTGGCAACGAGCGACATCATCACGATCCACAGCCCGTTGACCGCGCAGACGCGCGGCATGCTCGCGATGCCGGAATTTCGTGCGATGAAGCGCAAGCCGCTCATCATCAATACGGCGAGGGGCGGGCTGGTCGATGAGGAAGCGCTCGTGCGCGCGCTCGATGAAGGGCTGATCAGCGGGATCGGCTTCGACGTGCTCTCAGGCGAGCCGCCCGCCGCCGACAATCCCTTGATGCGGATCGCGGCGCGGCCGAACGTGATCGTGACGCCGCACGTGGCGTGGGCGTCCGACGAGGCGCAGCAAAGCCTCGCGGATCAGCTGATGAACAATATCGAACGTTTCGTGCGCGACGAGCCCGCCAACCTGGTGGTGTGAACGGGCCTGAAGGAGCCGGCGCGTCGCGGATCACAGGGACTCAGGCATCCTTATTGATGATCCATTCATGCGCCGGATCGTTATGGAAATGCCAGACGCGCTGGCTGCCCGCCATCACGTTCAGATAATACGAGTCGTAGCCATACGGCACGATGACCGGATGATAGCCGCGCGGCACCATCACGACGTCGTGATCCTCGACGGCCATCGATTCGTCGATATCGCGTGAGTCGGTGTAGACGCGCTGGAACGCGAAGCCTTGCGGCGGATCGAGGCGGTGGTAGTAAGTTTCTTCGAGCGAGCTTTC
>DATAQT010000371.1:0-1527 GCA_036264535.1 Paraburkholderia sp.
CACTTGAAGTCGAAACCGAGGCCGCCGTCCGCGAGGGGTGCGGTCACGCCGGGCCATGCGGTCGATTCCTCGGCGACCGTGATCGCACCGGGCGCGTCCGGCACGTAGCGGACTTCATGATTCAGGCGCTTCAGGAACGCGATCGATTCGAGATTCTCGCGGCCGCCGTAGATGTTCGGCACCCACTCGCCAGCCGCGCGCGAGTAGTCGCGATACAGCATCGACGCGACCGCGTCCACGCGCAAGCCGTCGACGTGATAGCGCTTCAACCACGCAAGCCCCGACGCGATCAGGAACGCGCTGACCTCGTTGCGGCCGAGGTTGTAGATCATCGTGTTCCAGTCCTGGTGATAGCCTTCGCGCGGATCGGCATGCTCGTAGAGCGGCGTGCCGTCGAAATCGATCAGGCCGTGCGCGTCGTTCGGAAAATGCGCGGGCACCCAGTCGAGAATCACGCCGAGCCCCGCTTCGTGCGCGCGATCGACGAAACGCGCGAACTGCTCGGGCTTGCCAAAGCGCGCGGACGGCGCGAACTGCCCGAGCGGCTGATAGCCCCACGAACCGCCAAACGGATGCTCGGCGATCGGCAGAAACTCGATGTGCGTGAAGCCCATGCCCTTCGCATAGGGAATCAGCCGCTCGGCGAGCTCTTCCCAGACGAGACCACGCTGACCTTCTTCGGCGATGCGCAGCCACGACTCGGCATGCACTTCGTAGATCGTGATCGGCGTGCGCGCGGTCTGTTTGTCGGCGCGCGACTGGATCCACTCGTGATCGCTCCACGGAAACTGCTCGATCTCGTCGACGTGCGCGACGATCGACGCGGTGCCCGGCGGCTTTTCGGTCTGCATCGCGCACGGGTCGGCCTTCAGTGGCAGCGGATGGCCATCGCGCGACAGCAGCTCGTACTTGTAGCGCGTGCCCGCGCCGACGCGCGGCACGAACAGCTCCCACACGCCCGCCTGATGGCGCAGCCGCATCGGATGACGGCGGCCGTCCCACGCGTTGAAGTCGCCGACCACCGACACGCGCCGCGCATTCGGCGCCCACACGGCGAAGCGCACGCCCGGCACGCCGTCGATCTCGACCGGCCGCGCGCCGAGACATTCGAGCACCGCATACGGATCGCCGCGCGCGAGCCGTTCGAGCGGTTCGTCGCCCAGCACGGGACCAAATGAATAGGTGTCCTCCACTTCCTGCACGACGCCGTGCCAGTCGATGCGCAAGCGGTACTGCATCGCGGATGTGACGCGACCCGCGAAGAGGCCAGGGCGCAACTGCTTGAGTTCGCCGAGCGTCGCGCCATCGGCGCGCGAAATCACGGTGACGTGCGAGGCGTTCGGCAACAGCGCGCGCACGATCGGGCCGCCATCGGTCTGATGCAGTCCGAGCTGCGAGAACGGATCGGGGTGACGCGCTTCGGCGAGTGCGTCGATGTCGACGGGTTGAAGGCCTGCGGCCGGATCATGCTCACTCATAGTCGCCCTCGGCCGGGTTAGGCGGCGTGGCGGCGCCAGGCGCCTGGGT
>DATAQT010000220.1:0-18433 GCA_036264535.1 Paraburkholderia sp.
CAAGCTTGCCTTCCATCTGCCGGGCGATGAGAAAATCCGAGAACCACTTCGCGGTGTCTTTCCAGACCCCGTCGATCGGCTTTATGTCGATTTGCGTCCATTCGTTCACCTTCGCGTCGTGCCCTTTCAGACCAGCCCAACTGGCATCGTTCGCCTCGTTCAGCGGCGCATAGTCCGGCAGGTGCAACAGGATGGAAAAGGAGCGGATCGGCACATCCGGTCCCGGCGAATGCCGTTTCGGCGGATGTGCCCAGATATCGTCGCCTTCGTACTCCACTCCAAAAAATTTGTACTCGGCCGGGATCACCATCCGCACGCCATGAATGGCTCCCATCCCGGGCGGGTCCGGTTGGCGGCCATTCCCTTTCGAACACGCAGCGCAAGCCACGATAAAGACGAGGAGCAGTGACAGCAGCGGCTGTTTCATGAGCATTCCATTTGGAAACTACGTCGAGTTGCGTGTCCTTTGGGTTGTAGAAAGATCATGCATCCCCTAAGCATGTGGAAATCCATGATCACCGCTCCTTTTGTGGCAGAAGAATATTTGGCGCCCCAGTCCGGGGCAGGTAGGGGTTTCCGGGCATGCCAACCGCCCCAACCCGTGTTGCAGAAAGAGCGGCGGCAAGGCGCCGAAGTGTACGAGTGTTTTCCATGGTCTGTAGCTGATCTTTTTCCACTCTCGATTGCCATTCCTTTTCGCGCTCGGCAGTGTTCATGCAACGCGTCACCTGGAGCCGATCCTGGAACGTCTGGTCAGCGGGACCAAGCGGGATTCCTTCAGCATCGAACACCCGACATCCCAATTCGGGACGAGGCAACTCGTGTGCATAGCCTGGCGGAGTAAGCATGCCACTCGTTAGCAACAGGGCAGCGAATTTAACAAGCCTTGTCATCCTGATTTTTGTCATGGTTCTGGTTTTAAGAAACTTGCGGTATTCACGTTTGGTTATCACGCGTTTGGTTCAATCCCGCATCGATTTGCGGATGCCATCCCTCACCGGTTCAAGCAGGTAATCCAGCGCTGAACGCGTGTGCTTGCGGATATAGACCTCCGTCCTCAACCCCGGCCCCAGCAAAACCGGCTCTCTGGCCAGCCGGTTTGCCTTGTCGAGTGCCGTGACTGGCACCTCAACCCGCACGACGTAGAAATGGCTGTGCGTGTCCTTGTCGGCCAGTGCATCGGCGGAAACATAGGTCACCCTGCCGTCGAGCATCGGTGTGGTGCGTGAGTTGTAGGCGGTCAGCCGCACGTCGGCATGGCTGCCTGGCGCGATCTCGCGCACATCGTCAGGCTTGATGTTCGCCTCCACAATCAGCGGCGCACCATCGGGTACGACATCGACCACCGGTTCGCGGGGGCTGATGACCGCGCCAACCGTGTGAACTTTCAGGCCGACGATCACGCCCGCAACGGGCGCGGTTATTCTTGTACGCGTTGCGATGTCCTGGGCTGGACGGATGCGCTCACCCAGTTGGACTGCACGGTTGGTCGCCTCTTTCAGTTCGTCGTCCGCTGCCTTCACATAGTCGTTGCGCAAGCTGGTGACCCGCAGTTCGAGATCGGTCTGCCGCTGTTTCGCGCGGCTCAGGTCGGCAGACCCCGATTGGACACGCGAAAGCGCGTCGGCCTCGGTGCGCTGCATGTCGAGCACTTTCGTTGCCGCTACAAACCCTTCCTCCTGCAGCGCTTCGTTTGTCTGACGCTGCTGTGTGGCCATGGCATGACTGCGGCTCATCGTCTGCACCATCTGCGCGCTGATCGCGATTTCCTGCCGCGTGTGTGAGAGTTCCGTGCGCAGCATTTCGGTCTGGTCAACGAACGCGCGACGACGTGCGGCAAAGAGCGCTGATTCGCGCTGCAGCAGTTCGGCAACACGCAGATCGTCACGCTGGTTCAGGAGCTGGGCCGGAAACGTCGGCGCGATCTTCAGGTCGCGCTCGGCGGACAGCCGCGCAATCTTTGCCTCTTCCGCGTCGAGCTGCGCCTGCAAGGCAGACAGTTCAGCGCCAGGGCCGACGTTGTCCAGCACGATCAGCACCTGCCCGGTCTGTACCCGGTCGCCATCCTTGACGCGGATTTCTTTCACGATGCCGCCTTCCTGGTGCTGCACAGTCTTGCGTTCACCCTCGGTGCGTACCACGCCCTCGGCAACAACAGCGCTGGAAAGCGGCGCGAGCGCGGCCCAGACCCATAGCGCACCCAGACCGGCAGCTATCCCGACAGAACTCCACGTAATCAGCCGGCGGGGTAGCGTCAGCCGGTCCTCCGCAGTCGTCGCGGAACCTGACGATGCAAGACGCCAAACGGCTCTACGGGCGCGACGAAGTGATGGGGGCATTCTCATCGGATGCCTCCCATCAATTGTTCAACCGTAACCTGTCTGGCCGGTGCAAGGGATGACCCGCCAGCCTGCATGATGGCCACCGCTCTCATGTCGATATCGGGTACATCGTCAGCCCGGCCGCCTGCGTCCGATGGACCGGCGGTTACCGGTGCAGGCGGCGGACCGAACCGTTCGACCTGCCCATCCTTCAGGTGCAGCACCCGGTCAGCCAGTTCGATCAGTGACGGCCGGTGGGTGATGGCAACCACCGTCACACCCTCGGTTTTGAGTTGCCGCAGCACATGGGCCAGAACCCTTTCGCCATCCGCATCGAGGCTGGCGTTGGGTTCGTCCAGCAGCACCAGTGCGGGATCGCCGTAGAGCGCCCGCGCCAACGCGATGCGCTGCCGTTGTCCTCCGGAGAGCGTTTCGCCCGCATCGCCAATCTGCGTCTCGTAGCCATTGGGCAGGCTGAGAATCATGTCGTGAACGGCCGCGCGCTGCGCCGCGCGCACGATCGCATCAGAATCAAGCGGATGAGGTTTCGCGGTGCGCGCGATATTCTCGGCGACGGTTCCAGCAAACAGCTCGACGTCCTGCGGCACATAGCCGAGATACCGGCCAAGCGAGCGCCTTGGCCACTGCGCCACATCGGCGCCATCGAGCCGGACTGCACCGGCCTGTGGTCGCCATAGCCTGGCAATGATCCGCAGCAGCGTCGATTTGCCCGATGCGCTGGCGCCCGTGACAATCAACGTTTGTCCCGCCGCCAGCTCGAAACTGATCCCCCGCAGCAGCATCCGGCCGGACATTCCCGGTGCACGTGCCGGGACGCTGAAGACAATCCCCTCGACGCGGATATCACCTCGTGGCGAAGGAAGCGTGACGGGCTCGGCGTCGCCCGGCACCGCAAGCAGCCGGCCCAGACGAGGCCACGCCTCGCGAAGTTCGCCGGCCAGTTTCCAGCTGCCAATCAGCTGTTCAATCGGTGAGAGGGCCTTGCCGAGCAGGATCGTGGTGGCCAGCATGACGCCACCCGTTGCGTGCTCCGTAATGACGAGCCATGCGCCCGCGGCCATCGTGATGACCTGGATCGCCTGTCGCAGCATCTTGGTCAGATCGCGATAGAACGCGTTGCGGTTGGACACGTCGCGTTGCGCGGTGACGTATTCGCGTTTGCGCGCATCCCATGCATTGACGATGTCGTCGGCCATCCCGAGGATGGTGATGACTTCGGCATTGCGGGCAATCTGCTGGTACGTCATATCGCTCTCGCGCTGCTTCGCGAGATACGCGTGAATGGCCTTACCGGTCAGCCTGTCGTTGAGCAGTGCGACGCCAAACAGCAGCATTGCGCTGCTGGCGGCAATCAGGCACAACGTCCAGTGAAACAACCCGATGACGATCAGGTAGACCAGCAGCCACGGCGCGTCAAAAAGCGCAATCACGCCGGGGCCGGCCAGAAACGCGCGTAGCGTGTTGACGTCGCCCTGGGTCGCGAGATGCTGAAGCGGCAGGCGATGCGCCTGTGCCGAAATACGCGCCTGCAAGACCATGGGGTCGAGCCGGTTGCCGATCTGCGTGCCCAGATCGGAAAGAATCCGGCTTCGAGCGAGATCAACGACGAGCATCATGCCCAGCACAATCGTCATGAAAACCATCAGCATCACCAACGTTTCGATGCTCCGGCTAGGCAGGACACGGTCATAGACCTGCAGCAGATAGATCGTCGGCGCGAGGACAAGCACGTTCGAGACAATGCCGAATGTGGCCGCAATGAAAAGGTGACGTCGAATGAGTGGGTACATGACT
Source organism: Paraburkholderia sp. (assembly GCA_036264535.1). Taxonomy (GTDB): domain Bacteria; phylum Pseudomonadota; class Gammaproteobacteria; order Burkholderiales; family Burkholderiaceae; genus Paraburkholderia. Next base: position 4,137 of record DATAQT010000220.1, read on the forward strand.
AGTGAACCGCCCTGATGCGGGATTCCGGCTGTGCGGACGGCGTGGTGTCCACGAGCAACGCGTCGAGCGCGTCAAGATCGGCCAGCTCAAGACTGGCGGTACTTGCCTTGAGCTTCAGACCTTGCAGCAACGTTTCTTCACGGGCGCGGGCCAGATCGCGCTGTGCCCGATACAGCTTGTCCCCGGCATCCAGCACGTCGGCATTCACCCGCACGCCGACGCGGTAACCCGTCTGGTTAGACTTCAGTGCGACAGCGGCCGACTCAACCGCAGTGGCCAGCGCACCCGTCTGGGCAATGCCCCGGGTCACACCGAGATAGGCGTCGCGGGCTGCCAGTTCGGCTGTCCGTTGCGCGTCGTCCAACTGGTCCTTCGCCCTGTCCTCAAGCGCGAGCGCCTCGCGAATCCTGCTCTGGGTCATGAAGCCGTCGGTCAGCGGGAGCGAAATCTGGATGCCGATGGCCCCCGTGGTCCCGCGATTGCCGCCCGTATAGAAGTTCGACTGTCCATTGATGAATGCGGCATTTCCGTTGTTCACGCTGCCTGTCAGTGCCACGCTCGGATAGTGACCAGCGCGCGCCTTTGCGCGTTCGCGGCCCGCTATCTGCACAGCGATGCCCTTCCTGCGCACGTCAAGATCCGAAGCAATTGCGGCGTTCACCCATTGGTCTGGATCGGGCGGCTCAACCGGCGGCAAGCGAAAATCGCTGCGGAATCCGTTTACCCTGCTGACCGGATAGCCCACGAGCTTTCGCAGGGCCGCATACCTGACTTCCAGTTGTGTCTGGGCGGCGATTTCATCGGCTTGTGCAGAGTCAAAACTGGCCTTCGCCTCATTCGAGTCGACAATCGTGACGTCGCCCAGCACGAAGCGGCGCTGCGCGAGCGCAAGTTGCTCCGCCGCGGTCTTCTTGTGATTCATTGCCAGGGCGAGATCATCCTGCGAGCCAAGCGCATCGAGGTACGCCTGCGACACGCGCAGCAGAAGGTCCTGTCTCGCCTTGTCGAGCGCCAGATCTGCGTCCATGGCGAACAGTTTGCCCTCCTGGTATGTTTCCCATGCGTCCAGGTTGAAAAGGGGCTGATTCAGCGTGAGAGTGAAGCCAACGGTCGCATAGCTCGGAACAGACTGCCCCTGGATGCGCACGCCGTTGCGGTAGATTTGTTGCTGGACGCCAATCTGCGGCAGAAGGCCCGCTCGTCCCTGAGGCGCCTTTTCGGTGCCGGCGCGCCACCCGGCCTCCGCGCTTTTGAATGTCGCATCGGCAACAAGTGCGTCCCTTGCCAGATCGGCGAGGCCGGCGGCATGGGCCGTGCTCACGACGACCGCCATTGCGAAAGCCATACGCCGTTTCACGAGCAAGGATCGCTCGCATGGCGCGACGGAAACATCGATGTGGTTTCCGAATCTTCAGGGTACGACTGCCCGGAGCAGGCTTCTCCCCCGCCGGCCGTGTCTGTTGCTATCGCGGCTTCCTCGGCCGCGATGAGCATGCCCCGCAGGTTGCTGAAAACGAGCCGGTAACGCGTGCTATTCATGGTTGATGCAGTTGACGATTCGATCTTAAGTGCGCAAAGGCTACAACCCTCGTGAAAGCAAATTGTCAAATGCTGCAACACCGTCCATTTGGCGCGACGAATTTATCTAAATCAGCTTTGGCTGATTAACTTTGCGCCGCAGGTGTGCAGTCCAACCTCCACGGCTGACATCGACCATGCGACACCAGATTCCCGTGGAGTTCCTGGGTAGTCGTCTGGGAACGCCGCGCGGCGGCTTCGGCGGCTTCGGACGCGACCTGCCCAGGCACCCGCCTTGCAATTCATCACGCGCGCATGCGACAGTGCTTGCGTACCTCACTCCGAAGACGCGCAACGGCGAACGCAAACCCGCCGCAACGCCATCCCAAGCCGCTCAAAAAGGAGACTCCCATGGACCTGATCCTCTGGCGTCACGCCGAAGCCGAAGATGTCGCCGCGAGCGATCTCTCCCGCGCGCTCACCACGCGCGGCCGCAAGCAGGCGCAGAACGTCGCCAAATGGCTGCGTGCCCGTCTGCCCGAGGACGCCGTCGTACTCGCAAGCCCCGCGGTTCGCACGATTCAAACCGCCGAGACATTGAGCGACCAGTATCGCGTCGTACGCGAGCTCGCGCCGAACGCGAGCGCGAACGACGTGCTCGAAGCGGCCGGCTGGCCCGGCGGCGTCGCGCAGACCGTGGTGATCGTCGGCCATCAACCGACGCTCGGCCACGTCGCCGCGCAACTGCTCGGCGACAGCCGCGCGAGCTGGCCGCTGAAAAAAGCCGGCATCTGGTGGATCGAAAGCCGCGAGCGCGACGGCGAAGACCAGGCGGTGTTGCGTGCCGCCATCAGCCCCGATCTGATCTGATCTCGCACGCCGCAAGACGTATCCGACATTACAAGCACACACGCGAGGGCTTACGGGCAGTCATCCAATCGTCACGGCTTTGCCATGCGAGCGTCACCCCGCATTACTACATTGGCGAAAAAAAGAAATCCTCACTCTTTTCGACCAGGACAGCCAATGCGAGAACTGCCGACGCCCACCCTGCCCTTCGCCTCGCTCTTCGAATCGCGCCGTCTGCCGCGCGCCGAGGAAACGGTCACCGCGCAGCATCGCCTGCAAGTAACGTGGGCGCGTGCCGACGAAGAGCTGCGCGAAGCGCAGCGTCTGCGCTACCGTGTCTTCGCCGACGAAATGGGCGCGCGCCTCAGCGGCCCCGCGGGCCTCGACGTCGATGCCTTTGATTCGTACTGCGATCATTTGCTGGTGCGCGATCTCGACACGCTCAAAGTAGTCGGCACGTATCGCGCGCTGCCGCCGCATCAGGCCGCCCGCATCGGCCGTCTGTATGCCGAAAGCGAGTTCGACGTGTCGCGCCTCACGCATCTGCGCGCGAAGATGGTCGAGGTCGGCCGCTCCTGCGTGCATCCCGACTATCGCAGCGGCGCGGTGATCATGTCGCTGTGGGCGGGGCTCGCCGCATACATGAAGCACAACGGCTACGAGACGATGCTCGGCTGCGCGAGCGTCGCGATGGTCGACGGTGGCCACTACGCGGCGAACCTCTATTGCTCGCTGCGCGACAACGCGCTGACCGCGCCCGAATATCGCGCGTTCCCGCATACGCCGCTGCCGGTCGACGAACTGCAAACGGGTGTCGCCGTCGCCCCCCCGCCGCTCGTGAAGGGCTATCTGCGTCTGGGCGCCAGGATTTGCGGCGCGCCGGCCTGGGACCCTGACTTCAATACCGCGGACTTTCTGACGCTGTTCCGTCTGTCGGATATCAACGCGCGTTACGCGCGGCACTTCCTCGGCGACTCACTGCCGCGCTAAGCTGCGTCGAGATATGAAAAAGCCCTGCATTTGCAGGGCTTTTTTTGTTCAGGCGCGCGGCGAACGACGCGTGCGTCGCTCTGCATCGCGTCAATCGTCCGTATAAACGACACGATACGGAATCCCAACTTTCTCCCATTCCGCCGCTTCCTGGATCAGGCTGTAGTCCGTCAACGGATTGTTGGCGACCCACTCGTTCGGCAGCCGCACCTCGTAACCACCGTTCGCCTGGGCAACCGTGATGCCGGGCAGGCCGCCGTCCGCGCGTCGACGGCACAGCAAGGCCGCGAGCCGCAGGCAGAACAGCAGCGGCCATTCGACATCGCGGGTCTGCGACAGCTTGCCGAGCTTGCCCGCATGGCCGAGCACGAGCGCGGCGAGACGCGCCTGGTCGGTGCGCGAAAAGCCCGGCATGTCGGCGTTGCTCGCGATATACGCCGAATGCTTGTGATACGCGCTGTGCGAGATCGAGAGCCCGATTTCATGCAGCGAAGCAGCCCAGCCGATGAACATGCGGTTTTCCGCGCGGCGTTCTTCGTCCGGCTCGGCGAACTGGTCGTAGAAGCTCATCGACAACTCGCCGATCCGCCCCGCCTGCGCGCGATCGACGCCATAGCGGCGCATGAAGCCCTCGACCGTCACCGTGCGCATGTCCTCGTGCTGGGAACGCCCGAGCAGGTCGTACATGACGCCGAGGCGCAGCGCACCGTCGGTGGTATCGACATAATCGACGCCCAGTTCGTCGAACACCGCGATCATGATCGACAGGCCGCCCGCGAGCACCGGCACGCGGTCGCTCTTCAATGCGACCAGTTTCAGGCGGTTGACGTTCTCGGCCTTGATCAGCGCACGCTTGAGCCGCTCGAGGCCGCCGCGTGAAATGCCGTGCGTGATACCCGCATCGTTGAAATTGTTCGCCTCGACCAGTTCGGCGAGCGCCCGCGCGGTGCCCGACGAGCCGATCGCCTGTTCCCAGCCGGTCTTCTTGTACCCGGCGGAAATGATCTGGATTTCGCGTCGCGCGGCGAGCTCGGCCTGGCGCATCGTGTACTCGTCGACGTTGCCGGCCGGGAAGAACGCACGGCTATGGCTCACGCAGCCGATGTACAGGCTCTCCATCATGATCGGCGTGTAGTGCGAACCGATGATGAATTCCGTCGAACCGCCGCCAATATCGACGACGAGCCGCTTGCCCGCGCTCGCCGGCACCGAGTGCGCGGCGCCCGCATAAATCAGACGCGCTTCCTCGCGCCCCGCGATCACTTCGATCGGAAATCCGAGCGCGGCCTGCGCCTCGCCGAGAAACTCGCTCGCATTCTTCGCGATGCGCAGCGTATTGGTCGCGACCGCGCGCACGTGGTCGGGATGAAAATCGCGCAACCGCTCGCCGAAGCGCTTCAGTGCGTCCCAGCCACGTACCTGCGACGCGCGGTCGAGCATCTTGTCGTGCGACAACCCGGCCGCCAGCCGCACCGGCTCGCGCAATGCGTCGACCTGATAGATCTGGCTGCCCGCGTCGGTTTCCTCGACCCGGCCCACGATCAGCCGGAAGCTGTTCGAACCGAGATCGACGGCGGCGAGGAGTTGTGGGGTATTGACCATCGGGTAAGCGTACTCCATGCGCGTAAGCGCGGCCGCTGCGGCCGTGGGCGTGGGCGCGGTGGCGGCCGCTGGCAGCGCCGCGCGCCTGCCCGGCGCCTTCTGCGCAGAATGCGCGTCGCGGCCGGTTGCACTGTTCAAAGACGCCATTCTAAGCGTAGCAGCCTTCACAATGTCACCTCGCGGCGCAGGGAGTTCGGTATCGTCGCATATGCAGCGCTTCATATTGACGACAGAAGACGATTGCGGCATAAAATGTCAAAAATATTGTAGATGTCATCAGGACGTCATCAAACCGTGAGAATTTCCGAGCGTCTTTCCGTCTCCATTCCAGACATTCCAACCTCACCGCCGATGTCCGTCCGCTATCCCCTATTGAATCGCGAGCTGGGCATTCTGGGTTTCAACGAGCGCGTGTTGGCGCAAGCCGCCGATCCCGCCGTCCCCTTGCTCGAACGTCTCCGTTTTATCTGCATCACCAGCAGCAACCTCGACGAATTCTTCGAAGTCCGCATGGCCGGACTCCAGGAACAGATGCGCGATAACCCGGGCGCACTGGCGCCCGACGGCATGTCGCTGCTGCACGTGTACGACCTCGTGGTCGAACGTGCGCAGAAGCTCGTCCATCGCCAGTACACGATGCTGCACGACACTGTGCTCAGCGCGCTCGAACAGGAAGGCATCTATTTCCACGGCACCGAAGCATGGAGCGAGGCGCAGACCGAATGGGCGCGCAACTACTTCTTCGACGAACTGCTGCCGGTGCTCACGCCGATCGGTCTCGATCCCGCGCATCCGTTCCCGCGCGTGCTCAACAAGAGCCTGAACTTCGTCGTCGAACTCGAAGGCAAGGATGCGTTCGGCCGTCAGGCGATGATGGGCATCGTGCAGGCGCCGCGCGCGCTGCCGCGGCTCGTGCGCATGCCGCAGGAGCTGTCGGGCTATCCGCATGGCTTCGTGCTGCTGAGCTCGCTGATGCAACACTTTGTCGGCGAGCTGTTTCCGAATCTGCTCGTGCGCAGCTGCAATCAGTTTCGCATCACGCGCAATAGCGAATTGTTCGTCGACGAAGACGAAATCACCAATCTGCGCGTCGCGTTGCAGGGTGAACTGCCGGCGCGGCATCTGGGCAACGCGGTGCGGCTCGAAGTGTCGGCGGAGACGCCCGCGCATGTGGTGCGGCGCCTGCTCGACGAAAGTGGTCTGTCGAACAAGGACTGCTACTACGTGAACGGCCCCGTCAATCTGGTACGGCTCATGCAGTTGCCCGAGATGGTCGACCGCCCCGATCTGAAGTTCGTGCCGCATATTCCGTCGACACCGACGCAAATCGCCAACGCCGCGAGCATGTTCGACGTGATCGATCAGGGCGACGTGCTGCTGCATCATCCGTACGAGAGCTTCCAGCCGGTGCTCGAGCTGCTGCTGCAGGCGGCCAAGGACCCGAACGTGGTCGCGATCAAGCAGACCATCTACCGCACCGGCACCGACTCGCCGCTGATGGATGCGCTGATGCAGGCCGCGCGCAACGGCAAGGAAGTGACGGCGGTCGTCGAGCTGCTCGCGCGCTTCGACGAGGAGACCAACATCAACTGGGCCTCGCAGCTCGAAGCGGTCGGCGCGCACGTGGTCTACGGCGTGGTCGGCCACAAGTGCCACGCGAAAATGATGCTGATCGTGCGACGCGTGTCGACGGGCGGCAAGACGACGCTCAAGCGCTACGTGCACCTGGGCACCGGCAATTACCATCCGCGGACCGCGCGCCTCTATACCGACTTCGGTCTGATGACCGCCGACCAGAGGATCTGCGAGGACGTGCACCACGTCTTCCAGCAGCTGACCGGCATCGGCGGCGAGCTGAAGCTGCACGAGTTGTGGCAGTCGCCGTTCACGCTGCATCCGAAGCTCGTCGAGGCGATCCGCAAGGAAGCCGAGCATGCGCGCGCGGGCAACAAGGCGCGCATCGTCGCGAAGATGAACGCGCTGCTCGAACCGACGGTGATCGCTGAGCTGTACGAAGCTTCACAGGCCGGCGTGAAGATCGATCTGATCGTGCGTGGTGTGTGCTCGCTGCAGCCCGGCGTGCCGGGGCTTTCCGAGAACATCACGGTGCGCTCGGTGGTCGGGCGCTTTCTCGAGCACCATCGCATCTTCTACTTCTACGACGGCGGCAAGGAGCAGGTCTATCTGTCGAGCGCCGACTGGATGGATCGCAATCTGTTCCGGCGCGTCGAAGTCGCGTTCCCGGTCAACAACCGGCGACTGAAGCGGCGCGTGATCGCTGAAGGGCTGTCGGCGCTGCTCGGCGACAATCAGTCGGCCTGGTTGATGCAAAGCGACGGTCACTATCGCCGGCGCCGGCCGGGCAAGGCGTCGCGTAATGCGCAGATGAGTCTGCTCGGCAAGTTCTGCTCGTAGTGGTCGTTCGGGATTGGAGCGCTCGCCTCGACGGCGAACGCTTCAGAATGAGCGCGCATAAAAAAACCGCCTTTTTTCAGGCGGTTTTTTTATGGATTGGCGGCCTCGGCGACTACCGCGTTCAAACGTGCGCGGCCTGACAACGCGCCGTTCGAGACACCGGAAAGCGAACCGTGAACGTGCTGCCGCGCCCTTCTTCGCTCTTCACGTCGAGTTGCGCGTCGTGCCGCTGCAGCACGTGCTTGACGATCGCGAGACCGAGCCCGGTGCCGCCCGTATCCCGCGAACGGCTGCGATCGACGCGATAGAAGCGCTCGGTGAGCCGCGGGATATCGGCAGACGGGATGCCGAGGCCGCTATCGGTGACCGAAAACACCGCATGGCCACCCTGCACGCGCCAGTTCACCTTGATCGAGCCGCCATCCGGGGTGTAGCGGATCGCGTTCGTCACCAGATTGCCGAACGCGCTGAGAATCTCGGTTTCGACGCCGGTGACGGTCAGCGCCTCGTCGGCATCGAAGACGATCTTGTGATGGTCGCTGGACAGGCTTTGCGCGTCGTCGCGCAGATGCCGCAACACCGCATGCATGTCGATCATCTGATCGCTCGGCGTCTTGTTGTCGCCCTCGAGCGTCGCGAGCACGAGCAGATCGCTGACGATATGACGCATGCGCGACGCCTGCTGCTCCATCAGCTCGAGATAGCGCGCACGCTCGGCTTCGCTCAACGGCAACTCGCGCATCGTCTCGAGAAAACCGGACAGCACGGTGAGCGGCGTTTTCAATTCGTGCGACACGTTGGCGACGAAGTCGCGCCGCATCGCATCGGTGCGCTCGAGCTCGGTGATGTCCTGGGACAGCACGAGCTTGCGATTGTCGCCATACGGAAACACCTGCACCGACAGCACGTTCTGGCGCTTGTCGCCCATGCCGCGCATGATCAGCATTTCCTCGTACCGATGCGAATTGAGGTAGCGCACGAAATCCGGATGACGCACCAGATGCGTGATGTGCTGACGCAGATCGCGCTTCGCATCGAGCCCGAAGTGGCTTTCGGAAATCGCGTTGCACCACTCGATCTGATCGTGATCGTCGAGCATCGCGACGCCGTTCGGCGACGCCTGGATCGCCTGGATGAAACGCGAATGCTGCTGCTCGACCTGGCGCACCTGGGCGTGCCAGCGCTTCGCGAGCTTGTGCAGACGGTAGTAGATTTCGCCCCAGATGCCGGGGGCGCTCGGCACTTCGCCGTACACCGGCGCGTCGAGCAGACGCCACAGACGCTGCTTGTGGAAGGTACTGAAGATGCTCTGTGCGAGCAGCATGATGATGGCGAGAGCGAGACCCGCCTTGACGTTCACCAGTGCGCCGACCACCGCGCACAGAACAGCAAGCAGCATGACCGACACGAGGGAGCGCGCCCAGATGATGTTCATGGTCTAGCGATCGAAGAGAAAGCACAGCGCAGGAGGGAGGGTGGCGGCACAGTGCAATGCACCGCCGACGGCTATCAGGCGCTCTTCGCCAGCCGGTAGCCGCTGCCGCGTACCGTTTCAATCATAGCATCGCACCCGGCCGGCTTGAGTGCCGCGCGCAGACGCTTGATATGCACGTCGACGGTACGCTCCTCGACGAACACGTGATCGCCCCACACCTGGTCGAGCAGTTGCGTGCGGCTGTGCACGCGCTCCGGGTGAGTCATGAAGAAGTGCAGCAGACGGAATTCGGTCGGGCCGAGATCGAGCTTGATCTCGCTGCCTTGCGCATGCGCGGCGACGCGATGGGTGGCCGGGTCGAGCTTCAGGCCGTTGATCGCGACCACGTCTTCGGTCAGCTGCGGCGCGCGACGGCGCAGCACCGCCTTGATACGCGCCATCAGTTCCTTCGGCGAGAACGGCTTGGTCACGTAGTCGTCGGCGCCGATCTCGAGGCCGAGCACCTTGTCCTGCTCATCGCCGCGCGCGGTCAGCATGATGATCGGGATGTGCTTCGTGCGCTCGTTGTTACGCAGATCGCGCGCGAACGAAATACCCGATTTGCCCGGCAACATCCAGTCGAGCAGCACGAGATCGGGCAGCACGTCGCTGATCAGGTTTTGCGCCTGCTCCGCGTTGTACGCGCGAATCGGGCAGTGCCCGGCGTGTTGAAGATTGACCGAAATCAGTTCGGAAATGGCGGGCTCATCTTCAATGACGAGAATGCTGCTGGGCATCGGCACCTCTGTTCCTTATCTCTGGATTAGCTGAGCGCTTCGCGCTCGAGCGTGTCGCGCGGCTGGTGCCGCACGTCGGTACCCTTGACGATGTAAATGATGAATTCAGCGATGTTCTTGGCGTGGTCGCCGATCCGCTCGATCGCCTTCGCGATGAACAGGAAGTCGAGGCCCACCGAGATCGAACGCGGATCTTCGGTCATATACGAAATCAGCTTGCGCACGAACGCGCGGAATTCCTCGTCGATCGCCTTGTCGTCGCGCACGATCTGCGCGGCGGCGACCGTGTCGAGGCGCGCGAACGCGTCGAGCGCACGGCGCAGGATCGACACCGCCATTTCGCCGGACAGCTTGATCTCGGCGATGTTGATGGTGCGCGAGGCGCCGTCTTCCATCAGACGCTTGGTGCGCTTCGCGATCTTCTCGGCTTCGTCGCCGGCGCGCTCGAGATTCGTGATGGTCTTCGAGATCGCGATCAGCAAGCGCAGATCGCGCGCGGCCGGCTGGCGGCGAGCGATGATGTTGCTGCACTCCTCGTCGATCTCGACTTCCATCTTGTTCAGACGATCTTCGGCAGCGATTACCTGTTCGCAGATGTCGAGGTCGAATTCGTTGAGCGCCTGCATTGCGTTGACGATCTGCGATTCGACGAGCCCCCCCATTTCGAGCACCTTCGACGAAACGAGGTTCAGGTCGGCGTCGAACTGGCTGGACAGATGTTTATCGGACATGTCGTACTCCGTTGTATTGCCTGGCTTATCAGCCGAAGCGGCCAGTGATGTAGTCCTCGGTTTCCTTGCGGACCGGCTTGATGAAGATCTTTTCGGTGTCGCCGAATTCGATCAATTCACCGAGGTACATATAGGCAGTGTAGTCCGAACAGCGGGCCGCCTGCTGCATGTTGTGCGTGACGATCACGACCGTGTAGTCGCTCTTCAGTTCGGCGATCAGTTCTTCGATCCGGCCCGTGGAGATCGGGTCGAGCGCCGAGCACGGCTCGTCGAGCAGCAGCACTTCGGGGCGGATCGCGATGCCGCGCGCGATACACAGACGCTGCTGCTGGCCGCCCGACAACCCATAGCCGCTCTGGCCGAGCTTGTCCTTCACTTCGTTCCAAAGCGCCGCCTTCGTCAGCGCCCATTCGACCCGGTCGTCCATTTCCGAGCGCGACAGCTTTTCGAACATCTTCACGCCGAACGCGATGTTGTCGTAGATCGACATCGGGAACGGCGTCGGCTTCTGGAACACCATGCCGATGCGCGCCCGCAGCAGCGAAATGTCCTGGCGCGTGGTCAGCAGGTTTTCGCCGTCCATCACGATTTCGCCTTCCGCCCGCTGCTCCGGATAGAGCGCATACATCTTGTTGAAGGTACGCAGCAGCGTGGACTTGCCGCAGCCCGACGGGCCGATGAATGCGGTCACCTTGCCTTCGGGAATCTGCAGATTGATGTTCTTCAACGCGTGATACTTGCCGTAGAAGAAGTTGAGGTCCTTGACCTCGATCTTCGGATGCGACGGCGTTTGCGCGCGAGCGCTCTGTTCGGGGTCGGAGCCCGCGGGCGCGGTCGCGTGCCCGATCGGATTGAGTTGGGTTTCTGCCATGTTCATCGGATTCACTCCGCCCTTACTTGTTCGTGAAGATCGTGCGCGCGAGGATGTTCAGTCCCAGCACCGCGAGCGTGATCAGGAAGACGCCGGCCCACGCGAGCGATTGCCACTGCGCGAACGGACTCATCGCAAACTTGTAGATCGTGACGGGCAGGTTCGCGACCGGCTGGCCCATATCGACCGAGAAGAACTGGTTCGACAAGGCGGTAAAGAGGAGCGGCGCCGTTTCGCCGGCAATGCGCGCGACACCGAGCAGCACACCGGTGACGATGCCCGCGATCGACGCCTTCAGCGTGATGGCCAACACCATCCGCCACTTCGGCGTGCCGAGCGCGAACGCGGCTTCACGCATCGCGTTCGGCACGAGCTTCAGCATGTTTTCGGTCGTGCGGATCACGATCGGAATCTGCAGCAGCGCCAGCGAGAGCACACCGGCCCAGCCGCTGAAGTGGCCCATCTTCGTGACGACGAGCGCGTAGACGAACAGACCGATCACGATCGACGGCGCCGACAGCAGAATGTCGTTGATGAAGCGCGTGAGGTTCGCGAGCCAGCCTTTCTGGCCGTATTCGGCGAGATACACGCCCGCCATGATGCCGATCGGCGTGCCGACGAAGGTCGCGAGACCGACCAGCATCGCGCTGCCGACGATCGCGTTGGCGAGGCCACCGCCGTCGGTGTTCGGCGGCGGCGTCGACTGCGTGAACAGCTCGATCGACAGACCGCCGATACCAAGGCGCAGCGTCGTATAGAGAATCCACACGAGCCACAGCAGACCGAAGGCCATCGCGGCGAGCGACAGCGTCAGCGCGAGCGCGTTGGTCATGCGACGGCGCCCTTGCAGACGCACGCGCATCGTTTCGAGCGTCGCGGGGTCCTTCAGACCCGGCATGTTCAGGGACGGCCCGCTCATTTCGCACCCTCCCCTTTCTCGAGACGCAGCAGCATGACTTTCGAAATTGCCAGCACGATGAAAGTAATCACGAACAGGATCAGGCCGAGTTCCATCAGCGCCGAGGTATGCAGGCCGGGGTCCGCTTCCGCGAACTCGTTGGCGAGCGCCGACGTGATGCTGTTGCCCGGCGAAAACAGCGAAATATTGTCGAGCAGGTTGGTGTTGCCGATTACGAACGTGACCGCCATCGTCTCACCCAGCGCGCGGCCGAGACCGAGCATGACGCCGCCGATCACACCGCTCTTCGTGAAGGGCAGCACGATCTTCCACATCACTTCCCACGTCGTGCAGCCGATCCCGTACGCCGATTCCTTCAGCAGCACGGGTGTCACCTCGAACACGTCGCGCATCACCGATGCGATGTACGGGATGATCATGATCGCGAGAATCACGCCCGCGCACAGAATGCCGATGCCGATCGGCGGCCCGGAGAACAGGGCGCCCACGATCGGAATGCCGCCGAGCACCGCGCCGAGCGGCTTCTGGAACCACATCGCGAAGATCGGCGCGAACACGAGCAGACCCCACATGCCGTACACGATCGACGGAATCGCGGCGAGCAGCTCGATCGCGATGCCGAGCGGGCGGCGCAGCCACGCGGGCGACAGTTCGGTCAGGAATAGCGCGATGCCGAAGCTGACGGGCACCGCGATGATGAGAGCGATGATCGACGTCGCGACGGTGCCGTAGATCGGCACGAGCGCGCCAAATTGCTTGCTGGGTGGATCCCAGACTGCCGTCCACAGGAACGCGAGACCGAACTCGCGAATCGACGGCATCGAGGCGACGATCAGCGACACGATGATGCCGCCGAGCAGCACCAGCGTAACGATGGCGGAAAGGCTTGCGAGGCCGCCGAAGATCACATCGCCGGAGCGGCCAGGCGCTTTCTGCTGCGACGGGCTGCCAGGCGGAGTGGCCCGGCCCGTGCCGGACGCTAGTTGAATATCGGACATGAGAGCCTGAGGGACCTGTTTCCAGTTGCGGGACGACACGTGTCGGGCGGTCGGCGATACATGCGGCCCATGCCGCGTGAATGTCATAGGCCGTCCTCATACGAGGACGGCCAGGGTACTGCAGGGCGCGGCGTCGAGCGACCGCGCCCGCGCGCTATCGGCGCGCCTGTGCCTCTTACTCGGCGAGCGTCTTGCCTGCCGAATCCTTCACCTTCTGCTTCCACTGCGTGCGGATTTCCGAGACGACCGATTCCGGCAGAGAGATGTAGTCCAGATCGTTCGCGGCAGCACCACCGTTCTTGAACGCCCAGTCGAAGAACTTCAGCGTTTCCGAACCTTGCGGTGCCTTGTCCTGCGTCGTGTGCAGCAGCACGAACGTCGCTCCGACGATCGGCCATGCGTTCTTGCCCGGCTCGTTCGTCAGGATCTGGTAGAACGACTTCGACCAGTCAGCTCCAGCGGCCGCTGCCTTGAACGTTTCGGTCTGCGGCTGAACCACGGCGCCGGATTCGTTCTTCATCGCGACGTAGTTCATGTGGTTCTGCTTCGCGTACGCCCACTCGACGTAGCCGATCGCGCCCGGCAGACGCTGCACGAATGCCGCGACGCCGTCGTTGCCCTTGCCGCCCGTGCCGGTCGGCCAGTTAACCGTCGAACCTTCCCCGACCTTAGCCTTCCATTCCGGATTGACCTTCGACAGGTAGTTCGTCCAGATGAAGCTGGTGCCCGAACCGTCAGCGCGGCGCACCACGGCGATGTCCAGATCCGGCAGCTTGACCTTCGGGTTCAGCGCCGCGATCGCCGGGTCATTCCACTTCTTGACCTTGCCCAGGTAGATGTCGCCGAGCACTTCACCCGACAGCACCAGTTCGCCCGGCTTCACGCCCGGCACGTTGACTGCCGGCACCACACCGCCGACCACCGTCGGGAACTGGAACAGGCCGTCCTTGGCGAGTTCGTCGTCCTTCAGCGGAGCGTCCGAACCGGCGAAATCGACGGTTTTCGCGACGATCTGCTTCACGCCGCCCGACGAACCGATACCCTGATAGTTAACCTTGCCGCCGCCGGACTTCTGATAAGCGTCGGCCCACTTCGTGTAAATCGGTGCCGCGAACGTGCTGCCCGCGCCGGTGATGTCTGCTGCTTGCGCTGCGATTGCGAAGAGCGCGCCAGCGACGCCAGCGAACACGGTT
>DATAQT010000410.1:0-3368 GCA_036264535.1 Paraburkholderia sp.
TGGTCGCTCTCGCCCGCCTGCAATCGTTCGCGCACGAGGATACGCAAATCGCGCGCGAGCGGCGCATCGGAATCGTCGATCGACTGATTCTGGCAGACCATGCAGCGCAGCTCCTTGGAGAGAGAGCGCGCGCGTGCTTCCAGCGCAGGGTCCGAGAGGACCTCGTCGGGTCCGAGCGCAACCGCCGGCGACAGAATCGCGAGCGAGAGCACCGCGGCGACAAGACAACGCCACTTCATATGGACCTACTCCGCCGGCGAGAGCGCGGGCTTACCCCTCGCCGGCTTCGGCGCGCCCACGCGCAAGCGTCGATCCGAGAGCGACAGCGCGCCGCCAATCACCATCACCACCGGCCCGAACCAAATGAGCAGCACCAACGGCTTGTAGTAGAGTCGCACCGCGAGCGATCCGTCCGGGTTCGGGTCCCCGAGCGACAGGTAAAGCTGGGAAAATCCCCGCGTCATCAGCGCGGTTTCGGTGGTGGCAGTGCCGCGAGAGGGAAAGCTGCGCTTCGCCGGCTCCATGACGCCGACGAAGTCGCCGTGGCGCCGCACGGTGAAATGAGCGGCGAGTTCGCGGTAGTTCGGCCCCTGCCGCGTGGTCACGCCGTCGAAGTGAAGATCATAGCGGCGGATCGACATCGACTGTCCGGGCTTGAGTTCCGCAATCCGCTCAAGGCTCCATTGCGTCTCGCCGATGATGCCGAGCAGCGTGAGCCCAAGCCCGAAATGCGCAAAGGTGGCGCCCCAGGCCGAGCGCGGCAACCCGCGCGCGCGCGCGAATGCGGTCGCGAACGGGACCCTGAGCAGGCCGGTGCGCTCCACGATTTCGGTCAACGCGCCGGCCATGACGTAGAAGGCGAGACCGATCGCGAACGGCACCAGGAGCGGTCCTCCGCCTTCCATGGCGAAGATCACGGCGACGGCGATCACGGCGATGCCGGCGGCGCCGACAAGGCGCTGAGCGACGCCGAGCAGGTCGCCGCGCTTCCAGGCAAGCAGTGGACCAAACGGCATGGCAATGAGGAGCGGAACGAACAGCGGGGCGAAGGTCGCATTGAAGAACGGCGCGCCGACGGAAATTTTCTCGCCCGTGAGCGCCTCGAGGGCGAGTGGATAGAGCGTACCGACGAAAACGGTCGCGCAAGCGCTCACTAGGAAGAGATTGTTGAGCACCAGCGCGCCTTCGCGCGAAATCGGCGCGAACAGGCCTCCCTGTTTGAGCAAGGGCGCGCGCAACGCGAACAGCGCGAGGCTGCCACCGATGAACAGCAGCAGGATCGCGAGGATGAAGACGCCGCGCGTCGGGTCGGTGGCAAAGGCGTGCACCGAGGTCAGCACGCCCGAGCGCACGAGGAAGGTGCCGATGAGCGAAAGCGAGAAGGCCAGGATCGCGAGCAGGATGGTCCATACCTTGAGCGCGTCGCGCTTCTCCATCACGAGGGCGGAATGAAGGAGCGCGGTGGCGGCCAGCCAGGGCATGAACGAGGCGTTCTCCACCGGGTCCCAGAACCACCAGCCGCCCCAGCCGAGAGTGTAGTAGGCCCAATATGAACCCATGGCGATGCCGAGCGTCAGGAACATCCAGGCGAGCAGCGTCCATGGCCGCACCCAGCGCGCCCAGGCGGCGTCGATGCGTCCGTCGATCAACGCGGCAATGGCGAAGGAAAACGAGATCGAGAGCCCGACATAACCGAGATAGAGCAGCGGGGGATGAACGGCGAGGCCGGGATCCTGCAGGATGGGATTAAGGTCGCGGCCCTCCAACGGCGGTTCGGGAATACGCAAGAATGGATTCGACGTGACCAGAATGAAGAGAACGAATGCCACCGCGATCGAGGACTGCACCGCGAGCACGTTGGCTTTAAGGCGCGCCGGCAGATTGCCCCCGAACAGTGCGACCAGTGCGCCGAACAGGCTGAGGATGAGCACCCATAACAGCATCGAGCCTTCGTGGTTGCCCCACACGCCGCTGAGTTTGTAGATGAGCGGTTTTGCCGAATGGGAATTCTCGAACACGTTGACGACGGAGAAATCCGACCGCACGTAGCACATCGTCAGCGCGGCGAAGGCGATTGCGATGAAGCAGAATTGCGCGACCGCCGTCGGGCCGGCCACAGCCATCAGCACAGGATCGTTCGTGCGCGCCCCGACCATCGGCACGCTGGCCTGCACGAGCGCAAGAGCGAGCGCCAGCACGAGCGCATAGTGGCCGAATTCGGCGATCATCGTCATGCCCTTTCGATCACCCCGCGTCCGAACGCGCGGAATGCATCATTGCGCTCTGCCCTGTGCGGCGGCGCCGAGCTTCCTTTCGTAATCGTCCTTCCAGTGGCCTTGCTTCTTCAAAGCATCGGCGACGTCCTTCGGCATATAGGTCTCGTCGTGCTTGGCGAGCACGCTGTCGGCCCGAAAAGTACCAGCCGAATCGAGGGCGCCTTCGGCGACCACGCCCTGCCCTTCGCGGAAAAGATCCGGCAACAAGCCTTGATAGGCGACCGGGATCGTGCGCTTGCCGTCGGTCACCTCGAAACGGACGGCAAGGCTGTCGCCGCGCCAAACGCTGCCCTGCTTCACGAGGCCGCCGACGCGAATACGCGTCCCCGGTTTGATGTGTTTCTCGACCACGTCGGTCGGCGAATTGAAGAACACGATGGACTCCCTGAGCGCGCCGAGCACCAAAGCCACCGCGAGCGCGATCACGCCGAGCGCGGCACCGATGAGGGAGAGGCGTCGTTGCTTGCGGGTCATCGTGCGATTTCCCGGCGCTTAGCCTTCGAGGCCAAGGCCTTTGAGCTGATCGTCGAGCCGCCGCAATTTACCCGCATCGCCGGCGAGCGCACGGCGCGCATCGACGACGGCCGCTCGCGCCTTGTCGGGTTGGCCGAGAACCATATAGGAGCGAACGAGTCGCAGCCATCCCTCTACATCGCCGCCGTCGCGATGCA
The DNA here is from genome assembly GCA_036264535.1 of Paraburkholderia sp. Taxonomy (GTDB): domain Bacteria; phylum Pseudomonadota; class Gammaproteobacteria; order Burkholderiales; family Burkholderiaceae; genus Paraburkholderia. The sequence continues at coordinate 2,948 of DATAQT010000410.1, forward strand.
GCCGCTCGGAAAGCCGCTCGACCATCCCTTGAATCATGGCCTGGCGTTGCTCGGGCGCGAGCTCCGAAGCAGCGCTTGGATCCTCGGGCGCGGCAGCACGGTCGACACGGGCGAGCGCGCGTCGCAGCAAATCGATCCATGGCGCATCGGGGGGAGCCGCCTCGATCAGTGCGCGCCACGTCGCGGCGGCTTGCGTGCGATCGCCGTCCTGCTCGGCTGCAAGCCCGAGAAAGTAGCGCGCCTGCACTCCGTTCGCATCGAGCGCGACCGCCCGTTCGAACGCAGCCTTAGCCTCCGCCGTCACGATCCCATTGGCGGCGAACACCAGCGCCTCGCCGAACGCAGCCTCGCGTTCCGCCGACGAGCCATTGAGCCGAAGTGCATTGCGCCGCGCCCTCACCGCGTCATCGAAACGCCCGAG
>DATAQT010000418.1:0-15746 GCA_036264535.1 Paraburkholderia sp.
GCCGGCGAAATTTTCGGCCTGATCGCCTCGGGCCGCATCAAGATCGAGGTCAATCAGCGTTACGGGCTCGAAGATGCGGCGCAAGCCCATCGGGATCTGGAATCGCGCAAGACGACGGGTTCGTCGGTCTTCGTCATCTAAGGAGCTCGCCATGCGAGTCGAACAATTGACGTACTCGATCGGCGCCGAGCTGGTCGGAGTGAATCTCGCCCACGCGATCCACGACGATGGCCTGTTTGGCGAGATCCGCGCGGCGCTGCTGAAGCACCGGGTCCTGTTCCTGCGCGACCAGGACATCACGCGCGCCGAGCATGTGGCGTTTGCGCGCCGCTTCGGCGAACTCGAAGACCATCCGGTCGCGGGTAGCGATCCGGAACATCCGGGCCTCGTGCGTATCTACAAGACCCCGGAGCAGCCCAACGACCGCTACGAAAACGCGTGGCACGCCGACGCGACCTGGCGCGAAGCGCCGCAGTTCGGCGCCGTGCTGCGCTGCGTGGAGTGTCCGCCCGTCGGCGGCGACACGATGTGGGCGAACATGGTTCTGGCCTACGAAAACCTTCCGCCGCACGTCAAGGCTCAAATTGCCGACCTGCGCGCGCGCCACAGTATCGAGGCGAGCTTCGGCGCGGTGATGCCGATCGAGAAGCGTCTCGCGCTGAAGGCGCAGTTTCCGGACGCGGAGCATCCGGTGGTGCGCACGCACCCGGAGACGGGCGAGAAGGTGCTGTTCGTGAGTGCCTTCGCGACGCACTTCACCAACTATCACACGCCGGAGCGCGTGCGCTTCGGGCAGGACGCGAATCCGGGCGCAGGCGATCTGCTGCGTTATCTGATCAGCCAGGCCTACATCCCCGAGTACCAGGTGCGCTGGCGCTGGCAGAAAAACAGCATCGCGATCTGGGACAACCGCAGCACGCAGCACTATGCGGTGATGGATTACCCGCCGTGCCATCGCAAGATGGAACGCGCCGGCATTGTCGGCGACAAGCCGTACTGAACCAGCACGTAACTTCCGATGAATTACGAATTGAAACCGACCATTCTGATGGTCCCAGGTCTGCGCGACCATGTTCCCGAGCATTGGCAAACCTTGCTGGAGCAAAGGCTGCCGAACGCGCGTTCGGTGCCGCCGCTCGAGCACGACAAGCTCAGCTGCGCGGCACGGGTCGCGGCGCTCGATGCGGCCCTCGCGAGTATCGACGGCCCGGTGATTCTGGTCGCGCATAGCGCGGGCGTGATGATCACCGTGCATTGGGCGGCGCAGCACAAGCGCGAGATTCACGGTGCGCTGCTCGCGGCGCCCGCGGACCTCGAAACGCCGCTGCCGCCGGGCTATCCGGAGTTCGATGCGCTCAAGCAGAACGGCTGGCTGCCGATCCCGCGCAAGCCGCTGCCGTTCCCGAGCATCGTCGGTGCGAGCCGCAACGATCCGCTCGCGCGTTTCGAGCGGGCGCATGAGATGGCTCAGGACTGGGGCAGCAGCTTCGTCGATCTCGGCGAAGTGGGGCACCTCAATCCCGCTGCGGGCTTTGGCGAATGGCCGATGGCGGAGACGTTGATTCGTCGTCTGGTACTGATGTGATGCAGTCGCCGATGGATAGGAAGGAGTCCGGGATGTCACGCGAGGTGGTGGTGGGTGTCGCCGGTGAGCTCGCACCGGGCCAGCGCAAGCTGGCCTTCATCGATGGCCGCAGCATCGTGCTGTTCAACATCGACGGCACGCTTCACGCCCTCGACAACGCGTGTCCGCACAACGGCGCCTCGCTCGCGGGCGGCCAGCTGGAAGGCTGCATGTTGCGCTGCCCGGCGCACGGCCTGCGCTTCGACGTGCGCACGGGCTGCATGGCGGCACCAGGCGGATTGAGTGTGACGACCTTCCCGGTAGCAATAGTGGATTCAAAGATGGTGGTGAGTCTCGACGAGCCGCCCGCGACGCCCTCGCAAGCGCGAGCCGGCAGCGCGACATCGTAGGCCGGGTAGGCCGGGCGCGAGACGCCACAACCAGTCAGGAGACGAAAAGATGCAAGGCTTGATGATGCAGCAACCGCTGCTGGTCTCTGCGCTGCTCACGCACGCGGAGCGCCACCACGGCGAACAGGAAATCGTGTCGCGACGCGTGGAGGGGGACATCCATCGTTATTCGTATCGGCAGCTCGCGCAGCGCGCGCGCCGCATGGCCAATGCGCTGTCGACGCTCGGCGTCGGTGCGGGCGAACGCGTCGCGACGCTTGCCTGGAACGGCTATCGCCATATGGAGCTGTACTTTGCGGTGTCGGGATCCGGGTCCGTGCTGCATACGCTGAACCCCCGGCTGCACGTCGATCAACTGGCGTACATCATCGAGCATGCGGAAGATCGTGTCGTGTTCTTCGACCTGACGTTCCTGCCGCTGATCGAGAGCGTCGCGCCACGGGTGAAGAGCCCCAAGGTGTTCGTGGCGATGACCGATCGCGCGCACATGCCGCAAGGGCACGACCTGGCCGGCATGCTGATGTGCTACGAGGACCTGCTCGATCTTCACGACGACGTTTTCGAGTGGCCGCTGCTCGACGAGAACAGTGCGTCGTCGCTGTGCTACACGTCGGGCACCACCGGCAATCCGAAGGGCGTGTTGTATAGCCATCGCTCGACGGTGCTGCACACCTACGCGGCGGCGCTGCCCGATTCGCTGAACTGTTCCGCGCGTGACGTGATCCTGCCGGTCGTGCCAATGTTCCATGTGAACGCGTGGGGCCTGCCCTACGTGGCCTGCATGGTCGGCGCGAAGCTGGTGTTTCCGGGGCCGGCGCTCGACGGCAAGTCGCTCTACGAATTGATCGACGCGGAACACGTGACGCTGTCGGCCGGTGTGCCGACCGTGTGGCAGGGACTGCTCACGCATGTCGATGCGATCGGCGCGACTTTCCCGTCGATGAGGCGCACGGTGATCGGCGGCGCGCCGTGCCCGACCGCGATGACCGAGGCGTTCCAGGAGCGCCATCGCGTCGAAGTGTTGCACGCGTGGGGCATGACGGAATTGAGCCCGATCGGCACGGTCTGCAGCTTCAAGGCGCACCAGGTGTCGCTGCCCACGGCGGAACGCTACACGGTTCAGGCGAAGCAGGGCCGTTCGCCATTCGGCATCGACATGAGAATTATCGGCGCGAAGGGCGAGGCCTTGCCGTGGGACGGCGCTTCGGCGGGCGATCTGCAGGTGCGCGGTCATTGGGTCACGCAAGAGTACTTCGGCGGCGACGATGCGTCGCCGCTGTGCGACGGCTGGTTTCCGACCGGCGACATCGCGACGATCGACCACGATGGTTTCATGCAGATCACTGATCGCAGCAAGGACGTCATCAAGTCCGGCGGCGAATGGATCAGCTCGGCGGCCATCGAAAACGTCGCGTATCTGCATCCGGAAGTCTCGACTGCCGTCTGTATCGCCGCGCGGCACCCGAAGTGGGACGAACGTCCGCTGCTGCTGATCGTGAAGAAGCCGGGCAGCGCGCTGGCCAGCGACGAATTGCTGTCCTTCTTCGACGGCCGGGTGGCGCGCTGGTGGACGCCCGACGCAGTCGTGTTCGTCGACACCGTTCCTCTCGGCGCGACGGGCAAGGTGCTCAAGAACCAGTTACGCGATCAATTCGGGGACTACTACGTGTCGGCCTGACACACCGTCTTCGCAGCACCGCAGTTCGATTCACGCAACACGGCGCCCGGGTGAATCTGGCGCTCACAAAACCACCACTAACTTGAAGGGATCGCAGCAGCGGCTTTTTTTGCCAACGCGGGTCGCCGGAGGAGACACAATGAAGTTGAAGTCAAGCAGCGCAATCGTATTGGCTATGTTCGCCACGGCGGCTCATGCGCAATCATCAGTGACGCTCTATGGCGTGGTCGATACGGGCCTGCTGTATCAGAGCACGTCGGCAGCCACCTTTCTGCCGCATGCGCCGAACACGGGCAAAATTTATCAGCTGAAGGACGGCGGCATCTATTCGAGCTATTGGGGCTTGAAGGGAAGCGAGGACATCGGCGGCGGCTACAAGGTCAACTTCAGACTGCAGGGTGCGTTCAACACGACGACCGGCAAGTTTGGTTTGTCCGACACGCCGGGCGTCACCGCGATCTTCAACCAGTACTCGACGATCGGCGTATCCGGGCCTTTCGGTACCATCGACGCTGGCCGGCAGATCGTGCCGATGATCTACGCGATGGCGGAAACCGACGTCCGCGGCGCGCAGTATTTCGGCAGTATTCTGACCGCGTGGCTGGGCATCAATCAGGCGGCCGGCTGGCCCGGCACCAGCACGAACGCGCCGATCGGCGCGCTGTATGACAGCAACGCGATCGTCTACAACTCGCCGAAATTTTATGGCGCGTCGCTCGGGCTCGAGTACGCGCCGGGTGGTGTCGCCGGCCACTTCCAGGGTGGCACGCGTGAGTCGGCCGTGCTCAAGTATTCGAACTACGGTCTGAACCTGTCCGCCCTGTACTACAACGGACACGACACCAACCCGTTCCCGATTACTTATCCGGCGGCGCCCGCCATCCCTGCGACCGGTGTCGCCAACAATCGTCTGTACTATTTGGGTGCGATGTACACGATCGCCGGATTCTCGGTGTCGGCCTCGTATGGCGCCGGCAAGAACCCGGCCCACAGCAACACCGCAGACTTCGAAATGATCTCCGGGGGCCTCGGTTACCAGTTCAATCCGCGTTTCAAGATCACGTCCGGCTACTACTATCTGAAAGATAAAAACAACTCGTCGAACCATTCGAGCGAATTCGCTGTGGGGGCGGAATACAACCTGACCCAGAGAACCAGAGCGTATGCGCAGGTCGGTTATGTCAGCAACAAGGGAACCATGAACCAGACCATCGTCTATGGAGCCCCGGTTGCGCCTGGGGTGTCCACCACGGCGGCAATGGTTGGTATCCGCCACACCTTCTGATTCCGTCCTTCATAACAATCGGAGTATTCGATGAAAAGCATTCAGGCACGCGCGTTGGCGATCGCCACATTGATTCTGGTCGCATCCAGCAGTGCATGGTCGCAGTCGGGCCAGATGGCCAGCGCAGCTTCCGGCACGCCGGGCGCACCCGCGATGGAAGCGAGCGCAGCCACCCCCGCCAGCGCGAGGAAAGCCAATCGCGCACTGCGTCGGCAGGTGTATGCCGCGATCGGCAAGCACAAGGAGATCAGCGCCGGCAATATCGGCATCACCGCGAGAAACGGCGCGGTGACGCTGAACGGCACGGTCACGGACGCTTCGCAGGTCAATCAGGTTGCGGAGATCGCGAAGGGGGTTCCCGGGGTGACCTCAGTGACCAACAAGCTGACCGTGCAGAAACCGTTGGGCGGGATGTAAAAAGCTCACGCTTCGGGGAAGCAAGCGCGAGGAGACCACCACAACAACGCGCTACTTGTCGAACAGCGCCGTGTAACGGCGCTGCATCTCTTCAGGTGTGAGCGCTTCGATCTGCGCGCCGAGCATCCATTCGTGGCCGAACGGATCGCGCACGGTCGCCGAGCGCTCGCCATAGAAATGATCGGTTAGCGGGCGGACCACGGTCGCGCCCGCTTTGACCGCTTGCGCGAAGAGTTCGTCGACGTCGTCGCAGTGGATATGCAGCAGCACGCTCGGCCGGCTCTCGCCGGTCGGTCCGAGCATGCCGTGCTCGGGATATTCATCGGACAGCATCACGGTCGCCGGACCGATCTTCACTTCAGCATGACCAATGCGACCGCCTGGCTCGGTCAGGCGGAACTGCTCGACGCCGCCGAATGCCCGTGCGTAAAACTCGATAGCCTGCGCGGCGTCGTGCACGCGCAGATACGGATAGACCTCGTGAATCGCGTTCATCGTCACCTCCTGACGGTGAGCCAATGATTGGCGGAAAGCGCGGTGATTCGCGAGGTTTTCATATTTTCAGCTCGCCGCCAAGGTTCAAGACGCCGGTCAGCACGAGCAAACCCTTCGCGTGCCTCTTATGAATGCCCGCGAACGCTCGCCCCATAAGCCTCTTCGGCCTTCGTTGCCCGCTCCTGAAGGCGGGCGAAGATTGCAATGGCCAGATTGTTACGTCATCCTATCGTTCAGCCGCATCGCGTCACCGCTTCGATTCCCTGCCTGCGAGGACCTCACTCCAATGAACGCATCCGAACGTATCGACGAACTGATCGCAGCACTGACCGACTGGCGCGGCACGACCTTTGCTCGCGTCCGTCAATGCGTGCTCGCGGCGGACCCGGACATCGTCGAAGAGTTCAAGTGGATGGGAAGCCCCGTCTGGTCGCGCGACGGCATGATCGCGGTCGCCAACGCGCACAAGGGCAAGGTCAAGCTGACCTTCGCGCACGGGGCGGGCCTTGCCGACCCCGACGGCTTGTTCAACGCGGGCCTCGAAGGCAACGCGCGGCGTGCGATCGATTTCCTCGAGGGCGACAAGGTCGATCAGCGTGCACTGAAAGCGTTGGTGCGCGCCGCGATTGACTACAACCGGAATCACCTGAAGAAGAACACACGCGGCACCCAACCGCAGGCAAACAGTAAGACGCCATCCGGTCGGGCGAATACCGGCGAGGCCTGAAGCCAGCACTGGCCGCGACCCCCAGCGGATCGATACCAGAACTGATATCGATATCACCCGAAATATAATTGGAAAGATATCAACCCGGTCCGTACACTTCACCATCCCTGGACACTGAGCGGCAGCTTGCGCGGTAGCGCCGGGCGCGCCGCTTCAGTCAAATTGGCCGGTGAGGGTCCCGGCACATGCATCAAGGACCTAGCATGTCGGAAAAAAAGCGGAAATTGCGCTCGGCCGAGTGGTTCGGCACGGCTGACAAGAACGGCTTCATGTATCGAAGCTGGATGAAGAATCAGGGCATTCCCGATCACGAGTTCGACGGGCGTCCCGTGATTGGCATCTGCAATACGTGGTCCGAGCTGACGCCGTGCAACGCACACTTTCGCAAGCTCGCCGAGCATGTGAAGCGCGGTGTCTACGAAGCGGGCGGCTTCCCGGTCGAGTTCCCGGTGTTTTCGAACGGCGAATCGAATCTGCGTCCGACCGCGATGCTCACGCGCAATCTCGCGGCGATGGACGTCGAGGAGGCGATCCGCGGCAATCCGATCGACGCGGTCGTGCTGCTGACCGGTTGCGACAAGACGACCCCCGCGCTACTGATGGGCGCGGCGAGCTGCGACGTGCCGGCGATCGTCGTGACCGGCGGCCCGATGCTGAACGGCAAGCTCGACGGCAAGAACATCGGCTCGGGTACCGCGGTGTGGCAACTGCACGAATCGCTGAAGGCCGGCGAGATCGACCTGCATCAGTTTCTATCGGCCGAGGCCGGCATGTCGCGCTCGGCGGGCACCTGCAACACGATGGGCACCGCGTCGACGATGGCCTGCATGGCCGAGGCGCTCGGCACGTCGCTGCCGCATAACGCGGCGATTCCGGCGGTCGACTCGCGCCGCTACGTGCTCGCGCATATGTCAGGCATCCGAATCGTCGAGATGGCGCTCGAAGACCTGAAGCTGTCGAAGATCCTCACGCGTGAGGCGTTCATGAACGCGATTCGCGTCAATGCGGCGATCGGCGGCTCGACCAATGCGGTCATTCATCTGAAGGCGATCGCGGGGCGCATCGGTATCGATCTCGAACTCGACGACTGGGTGCGCATCGGCCGCGACACGCCGACCATCGTCGACCTGATGCCTTCTGGCCGTTTCCTGATGGAAGAGTTTTATTACGCGGGCGGCCTGCCGGCCGTGCTGCGCCGGCTTGGCGAAGCGAACCTGCTGCCGCATCCGGGCGCCTTGACGGTCAACGGCAAGTCGCTGTGGGACAACGTGAAGGATGCGCCCAACACCAACGACGAAGTGATCCGTCCGCTCGACAAACCGCTCGTCGCCGATGGCGGCATCCGCGTGCTGCGCGGCAATCTCGCGCCGCGCGGCGCGGTGCTGAAGCCGTCGGCGGCAACGCCCGAGTTGCTCAAGCATCGCGGACGCGCGGTCGTGTTCGAAAACTTCGAGCACTACAAGGCGCGCATCGTCGACGAAACGCTCGAGGTCGACGCGAATTCGGTTCTCGTGATGAAAAACTGCGGGCCGAAGGGTTATCCGGGCATGGCCGAGGTCGGCAACATGGGCCTGCCGCCGAAGCTGCTGAAGCAGGGCGTGAAGGACATGGTGCGCATTTCCGATGCACGCATGAGCGGTACCGCGTACGGCACCGTGGTGCTGCACGTGACGCCGGAAGCGGCGGCAGGCGGTCCGCTCGCCGCGGTGCAGGACGGCGACTGGATCGAGCTCGATTGCGACGCCGGGACGCTGCACCTCGACATCAGCGATGCGGAGCTCGAACGCCGTCTCGCGCAGCATGTGCCGCCGGAGCCCCCCGAAGGTGGCGGCTACCGGCGCCTGTATATCGATCATGTGCTGCAGGCCGATGAGGGTTGCGACCTCGACTTTCTGGTTGGGTGTCGAGGCTCCGCCGTGCCGCGGCACTCGCATTGATCTGTCGTTGCAACGGCAACGGCGCAGTACTTCGCGCAGAAGGCGCGCCGCTGACGGCTATCGGCTCGGGTTGTCGACCGCGTCGAGCACGAGCCCGAAGAACTCATTCGCCGCGGCCGGATTCAGCCAGCGCACGACCACCGTCATGCGCCGCTCCGGTTCGACCCACGTGAACGAACTGCCCGCGCCGACGCCGAAATAGCTCGACTCGGGCACGTTCGGAAACACCTTGCGATCGGTGTTGAGCCATACGAGGTAGCCGTAGAACGGCGCGATCGCGCACGGCGTGCGCATGCGCGCGATCCACCCGGACGACAGCACGCGCTGGCCGTTCGCGACACCGTCGTTGAGCAGCATCTGCGCGACCTTCAACTGGTCGTTCGCGCTGACCGACATGCCGCCGCCCCAGTGCGTGCCACCCGGCACCGACTGCATGCGTCGCCCGTCGATCTCGACCCACGCGTTGTCGTAGCCGACCCATTGCCAGTTTTCGCTCGCGCCCGAAGGCCGCATGATCGCTTCGCGAAACACCTCGGGCAGCGGCCGGCGGAACAGATGCAGCAGCGCGAGCGAGAGCTGGTTGATGCGTACGTCGTTGTATTCCCAGTAGGTGCCCGGCCGTTGCAGCGGACGCAGGTCGCCCTTCCTGCCATCGGGCGGCGCGGCGAAATTGACCGCGCGGTAGTGGTCCGCCTGATCCGATAAACCGAAGTACGTGCCGCGCCATTCGCTCGTTTGCTGCAGCAGATGTGCCCACGTGATGGGCGCATTGTGTTCGTCGTCGAAGCCGATGTCGGGCACGCGCACGCGCACCGGTTCGTCGACGTCGGGCAGGAGGCCGCGATCGTGCGCGACACCGGCGAGCAGCGCGAGGTACATCTTCGCGACGCTGAAGGTCAGGTCGGCGCGATCCGGTTCGCCCCAACTCGTCAGCAGGCGGCCATCGACCGCGATCGCGCCGGACACCGGCCCACGATCATGCACGGGCCCGAGCAGCTTGTTCCATGGCGGCGGGTCATTGACGTGCACGCCCCACGCGCCACCTACGTGGCGGTCCCAAAGCGATTCATGATCCACCGCGAACTGCACGGCTTGCTGCAAACGGTCTTGCATGGAGAAGGTCCTGTCGGTTCAACGAAGCCCGCGAGGCAGAGGCTTAGCGTACGTGCAGTCGCACGCGTGCCCAGATCACGGTGAAAAGGCTGATCACGGCCGCGAGCATCAGATAGAGGCCGGGTGCGAGGTTATTGCCGGTCGCCGCGATCAGCGCGGCGACGGCGAGCGGCGTGAAGCCGCCGAACACGGTGGTGCCGATGTTGTAGCCGAGCGCCATGCCGGTCGTGCGCGTGCGGGTCGGGAACAGCTCGGACATCATGGCCGGGATCGGCGCGAAGTAGGTCGCCTTGAGCACCGCGACCCACGTGACCGCGGCAAGCAGCGAGCCGAGCGACGGGTGCGCGTTCATCAGCATGAAGGCCGGATAGACGGTCGCGAAGAACAGCACGCCGGCGCCGAGCATGATGCGCACCCGGCCCACCTTGTCGGACAGATGACCGACGAACGGCGTGAGCACCATCATGATCAGACCGGCCGCGAGCGTCGCGATGAAGCCCGACGACGGCGCGAGCCCAAGTTGCCGCGCCGCGTAGGTCGGCATATAGAGCAGCATGTAGTTGGCCGTGGTCGTCAGCACGAGCGCGCCGATCGACACGAGTACCCGTTCCTTTTGCGTCGCGAGCAGTTCGCGCACGGGTGCGGCGGATTTTTCAGCGCGCTCGAATTCCGGCGTTTCGTCGATGCGGCGGCGAATATAGAACCCCACCGGACCGATCAGCATGCCGAACAGGAACGGAATGCGCCAGCCCCAGCCTTCGAGTTGCGTGGGCGTCAGCGTGCTCGTCAACACCGCGCCGAACAGCGACGCGAGGAGCGTGCTCGCACCCTGGCTCGAAAACTGCCAGCTCGCCATGAAGCCTTTGCGCTCCGGTGCATGTTCGATCAGAAACGCGGTCGAGCTGCCGAACTCGCCGCCCGCCGAAAAGCCCTGCAACAGCCGCGACGCGAACACGCCGATCGGCGCGAGCACGCCGATCGCCGCATACGACGGCATCAGCGCGATCATGCCGGTGCCGAGCGTCATCATGGCAATCGAGAGCGTCAGTGATGCCTTGCGGCCTTTGCGGTCGCTGAACGAGCCGAGCGCGAGCGCGCCGACCGGTCGCGCGAGATACGACAGCGCGAAAGTGCCGAGCGTGAGCAGTAGCGAGATGGTGCGGTCGTGCACCGGGAAGAACGTACGCGACAGCACGGCCGCGAAGTAGCCGTACACGACGAGATCGTAGAACTCCAACGCGTTGCCGATCGAGGTCGCGAGTATCAGCCGCGATACGCTCGAGCGCGAGGCGTGCCGCGCGAGCGCGTCGGCGGTGGTGACGGAGTTCATGCTCATGACGAAGTCCTTTGGCGGCGTATGGGGGCGCGCCGGCAGTGTGGTGTGAGCGGTGCGGGCGCGGGGTTCGAAGCCTGTGTCGCGATCTTGGGGTGGACGATATTTATAGACAATTACAATATTTGGCAGATATCGTTGCCGAAACGGCAAAGCGGAATTGTGATGACCCAGATCGATAACACCGCGCTGCGCTACTTCCTCGAGGTCGCGCGCAGCGGCTCACTCAGCAAGGCGTCGGGGAATCTGTATGTCGCGGTGTCGGCGCTGAGCCGGCAGATCGCGAAGCTGGAAGAGGAACTCGGCGCGGCACTGTTCGAGCGGCGTCCGCGCGGCATGGTGCTCAGCGACGCGGGGCGGCTGCTAGCCGATCATGCGCGGCGCAGCCTGCTCGATGCGGAGCGCGTGACCGAGGAGATTCGCGGCTTGAGCAACGGCGGCCGCGCGACCATTCGCATCGCGAGCTCGGAGGGCGTCGCGCCGCATTTTCTGCCGCAGGTGTTCGCCCATTTTCTGCGCACGCACCCGGCCACGCATTTTCAGCTCGACGTGTCCGCACCGTCGGTCGCGACGCAGCGCGTGCGCGACGGCAGCGCCGATATCGCGGTGTGCTTCAGCATGGCGCCCGAGCAGGACATCAACGTAGTGCATGCGCAGCGCGCGCCGATTTTCGCGCTGGTGCGGCGCGATCATCCGCTGGGAACGCGCGAATCGGTGGCGCTCGCGGATCTGCAACCTTGGCCGCTCGCGATCAACGGCCCCGGCGTGACGATCCGCCAGCTGTTCGATATCGCCTGCAGTCTCGAAGGCCTCGTGTTCGATCCGGTGTTCGTCAGCAACTATCATGCGGCGCTGCACAGTTTCGTGCTGCAAACCGACGCGGTCACGATTACCGGTTTGCTGACCGTGCGCGGCAGGCTCGAGGCCGATGGCTTCGCCGTGATCCCGATCAGCAATCCTGAGCTTCATCAGCGCTCGTTGCAGGTGCAGACGATGGCGGGGCGTACGTTGCCGCGCGTGATGCAGGCGTTCGTCGAATTGCTGACGGCGGCGATCGACAATCCTGAGTTGCTCGACTGATTTCGCACCGCAAAAGAAAAAGCGCCTTGAACAAGGCGCTTTTCGTCAAATCAGCCCGGCGCGGAACATGTATTCCCCGCCGCGAACTGTCTGCTTAGAACTTGTGACGCAGACCGACGCGGAACGCGAGCTGGTTGTCGGCACCGACGCCCGACGTGCTGAAGTAGCTCGTGCTCGAACCGATCTGTGCCTGCAGATCCTGCGTGCCGTTGCGGCCCGACGCGATCTGGTAGATGCCCAGCACGTACACGTCCGTGCGCTTCGACAGCGCGTAGTCGCCGCTCAGGTTGACCTGGTTCCAGTGACCGACGTTCGCGCCGCTCAGGTGCATGTACGTGTAGCCCGCGCCTGCCGTGATGGCCGGCGTGAACGCGTACTTCGCGCCTGCTTCGTACGCGGCGAACGTGGTCGACTCACCCGAGATCGGTGCGAGGCGCGTGTTCGTGTAGAGGGCCCACAGCGTCGCCGGGCCGAATGCGTAGCGGCCACCCACGCCGACCGTGCGCAGATCCTGGATCTGGCCCGTGCCGACCGTCGGGAAGGTCACGTTAGCCAGCGAAGTCGAGAAGGCCGGCGATGCCTGACCCGGGTAACGGATGTCCGTGTACGCCGCACCGATACCGAACGGGCCGTTCGCGTAGTTGGCGCCGAAGCTGTAAGCGCGCGACGAACCCGCGACCGGGGCCGCCGTCGTGCCCGTACCCGGCGTGCCGGCAAAGCCGCCCGCCGTGTTCGAGAAGCCGTACATCGCGCCGAACGTCAGGCCGGCGAAGTTCGCGCTGCTGTACTTGACCGAGTTGTTGATACGGCTCGACGTGAGCTGGTCGACGTCGTTGATGTGGTAGGCGTAGTTACCCGCGACGGTCTGGCCGCCGGTCGAGTAGTTGGAGCCGAGGTAGTCGGTCGAGAACGAGTACTGGCGGCCGAACGTCAGCGAGCCGACGTTGTCTTGCGCCAGACCAACGAACGCCTGGCGGCCGAACATCGCGCCGCCCTGGCCGGCGGTGCCGTTCGCGCTGCTGAAGCCGTTTTCCAACTGGAACAGCGCCTTCAGGCCGTTACCGAGGTCTTCCGTGCCACGCAGACCCCAACGGCTGCCTTGTGCGACGCCGTCGTCGAACTTGGTCAGGCTGCTGTGGCCGGTGGCCGTTTTCGAGTTGTTCACGTAGCTGATACCGGCGTCGATCAGGCCGTACAGCGTGACGCTGCTTTGTGCATGAGCGGCGGTGGCGAAGACGGCAAACGTAGCGGTGGTCAGGATTTTTTTGTTCAAAACACTTCTCCGGTTAGCAAATATGAGCGATCGCGACGCGCTGCTCTGCGGCAACGTCGCGCGATGGCCGGCAATTTAAGGGAACGCTGAGTAAGGTATGTGACAGTGAAAATATCTTTTCACGCTGTCGTGCCGGCGCGACACTTTGCGAACGTGCCGCTGGCGGGGCGGGTCGATCGACCCTGGAGAAAGGCGTGAAGACGCACGGCAGCCGACCGCCCGCCGGGTGGCGGGCGATCGATTACTTCAACTGGTGCGTGAAAATTTTGTTACATGGCCGGCTGCGACACACACTCGCAGCGGTTTGGGAGTTAGTTGCTCAACAACGAGCCGCTGCGGAACGGCGTCGCGCCGGCAATGCGCGCGAACTCGAGGCCGGCCGTCGCGAAGCGCGCCAAATGCCGCGCGTACAGCACGCCGGCCACGGTGTTTTTGATCGTGATGACGCGGTCGGTCAACGGGTCGATGATGTCCGCGATTTCGTGGCCCACGTCCACCCATGCGCCGACTTCACAGCGATACACGAGCACGCCGCTGATCGGCGCGACGAGCGGCTCGGTGCCCGCGAGCGGCGTCGCCGCGAATTCGAGCGGCGGCAGCGGTGCCGGCTCGCCCTCGACCACGCCGCGCGAGGTCAGATACTCGATGATCGCCTGCGCGTCCTGTTCCGCGTACTCGTACGACACGTCGCGCTGGCCGCGCAACTCGATCGTGACCGAGATTCCGCCGTTCGGAATCGGGAAGCGCTCACCGAAACGGCCGCGCAGATCCGACCAGCAGAAGCTGTGGATCTCGTCGAACGGATTGCCGACCGAGTTCAGCGCGAGCAGCGATGCCTTCGCGTCCAGATAGCGCGCGAGCGGCTCGACCTCGGGCCACAGGTCCGGATTGGTATAGAGGTGCATCGCGGCTTCCCAGTCGCAGTGCAGATCAAGCACGACGTCGGCGTCGTAGGACAGCTTTTGCAGCGCGAGGCGTTGCGACGTGAGTTCGGTGGTCGGCTGCTGCGCGTCGAGCGCTTCGCGCATCGCCGTGCGGATGGCCGCGCGGTTCGCGTCGATGTCGGCGCTCAGGCGCGACTCGATGACCGGCAGCACGAGCTCGGCGAGGTCGTAGAAGTTGCGGTTGAAGTTCTGCGCGCTGCCGGTCTCGAAGCGGCCGAGCATCTGGCCGAGCAGATGCTGGTTCAGGCCGATCGGATTCGGCACCGGCACCACCACGACTTCGCCGCGCAGCTTGCCCGCGGCTTCGAGCGCGGCCAGCTTGCAGCGCAGCGTCCATGACACCAGCATGCCGGGCAACTCGTCAGCATGCAGCGACGACTGGATATAGATCTTCTGTCCGCCGCCGGGACCGTAGTGGAAACTCGTCAGTTCGCGAGCGGTGCCCAGTGACGGGGCAATCAACGGATGGGTCTGGGTTTGCATGGTTTTGGCTTCGCGGCCCGATCGGGCGAGCCGCGCTAGATGGTTGATTGCAAGGGGAAAGACGCGCGCCGCTGCGCGCGGGGTCCGCGTGCGCGGACTGCGGCAACCTGTCTCACGGCGGCCGCGTTTCGCACGATCTTAGCCGATCTGCCACGCCATGTGGCTTGCCGTGGCCCGATGTGGCGGTGCAAAACAAAACGGGCTCCGCATTTGCGGAGCCCGTTTCGGGTACCACCGGCCGGCGCGCCGTGCGGCGCGCGTGGGCGGTTTAGCTGCCGTACACGTCGAAGTCGAAGTACTTCTTCTCGATCTTCTTGTAGGTGCCGTCCTTGATCATGTCGGCGATCGCCTTGTCGACCTTCGCCTTCAGATCGGTATCTTCCTTGCGCATGCCGATGCCCGCGCCGTTACCGAGGATCTTCGGATCGTCGAGGTCCTTGCCGACGAACGCGAAGCCCGCACCACGCGGAGTCTTCAGGAAGCCTTGCTCAGCCTGCACCGCATCCTGCAGCGCCGCGTCCAGACGGCCCGAGATCAGGTCGGCATAGACCTGGTCCTGATTCTGATACGGCACGACTTTCGCGCCCTTCGGTTCCCAGTAGGTCTTCGCGAAGGTTTCCTGGATCGTGCCCTGTTCGACACCAACCGTCTTGCCCTTCAGCGATTCGGCGGTCGGCAGGATGCCCGAGCCCTGCTTCGCGACGAGGCGCGTCGGCGTGTTGAACAGCTTCGACGAGAAGGCGATCTGTTCAGCACGTTGCGGCGTCATCGACATCGACGACAGCACGCCGTCGAACTTCTTCGCCTTCAGTGCCGGGATCATGCCGTCGAAGTCGTTTTCCACCCACACGCACTTCGCACCCACACGCTTGCAGATTTCGTTGCCGAGGTCGATATCGAAGCCAACGAGCTTGCCGTCCGCGCCCTTCGACTCGAACGGGGGATAGCTGGCGTCAACACCAAAACGGATCGTCGACCAATCTTTAGCGTGTGCGCCAATCGCGACG
>DATAQT010000436.1:0-2353 GCA_036264535.1 Paraburkholderia sp.
GCAGCGGTGCATGGCGCGCGCGATCCAGTGTGTCCGCGCGGCAATCTGCGCCGCCTGGCGCGCGCGGTTCCCTCCGCGCGCGTCGAGTTGGTGAGCGCGGCGGGTCATCTGGCGAGCGACCCCGCGCTGCACGCGCGCGTCGCGCACGCACTTGCCGCGATGTTCATTCCCAGCTTCGACGAGGGGCGCAGCAGCATGCGTCGGGCGGCATGAAGATCAAGGTGCTCGGTTCGTCGGCGGGCGGCGGCTTTCCGCAGTGGAACTGCAATTGCCGCAATTGCGACGGCATTCGCCGCGGCACGCTGAAGGCGACGCGCCGCACGCAATCGTCGATCGCGGTCAGCGCCAACGGCGAGGACTGGCTGCTCGTCAATGCATCGCCCGATCTGCTCGCGCAGATTGCCGCGCATCCCGAGTTGCAGCCGGCGCGGCGCGCGCGTGACAGCGGCATCGCGGCGGTGCTCGTGATCGACGCGCAGATCGACCACGTGACGGGCCTGCTGATGCTGCGCGAGCGCGACACGCCGCTGCCGCTCTACGCGACCGATGCCGTCTGGCAAGACCTGCGCACCGGCTTTCCGGTCGCGCCGATCCTCTCGCACTACTGCGGCGTCGAGCATCGCCGCATCGCGCTCGATGGCGCGCCGCTCGTCGTCGACGCGTTGCCTGGCATCCGCATCGACGCGCTGCCGCTGTCGAGCAAGGCACCGCCGTACTCGCCGCATCGCGATGCGCCCGAGCGCGGCGACAACATCGGGCTCGTGCTGACGAATCTGCAATCGGGCCAGCGCGTGTTCTACGCGCCAGGGCTCGGCGCGATCGAGCCGCACGTGCTTGCGGCGATGCGCGAGGCCGATCTGCTGCTCGTCGACGGCACGTTGTGGACCGGCGACGAAATGATCCGCCTCGGCCTGTCGAAGAAGACCGGTGCCGATATGGGTCATCTAGCGCAGAGCGGTGCGGGCGGCATGATCGAAACGCTCGATTCGCTCGACGCGAAACGCAAGGTGCTGATCCATATCAACAACACGAATCCGATCCTGATCGAGGACGGCCCCGAGCGGCGCATGCTGGGCGAGCATGGGATCGAGGTCGCGTACGACGGCATGAGCTTCGAGCTTTGAGCGTTGAAATGCTCAGCGCAGTGAAGAGTACAGAGAGATGCGGTAACGAGGCGCGACTGTAAAAGCGAAAGACGATAAAACGGAGACGGCATGAACGCGAAAGACATTCACGACACGACACCACCAGGCGGCGCGGGCATACCCCAAACCCAAGGGGCCGACAGACCCGCCTGGAGCCGTGAAGAATTCGAGGCACAGTTGCGCGCGAAGGGCACCGCCTATCACATCCATCACCCGTTCAACGTGAAGATGAATAGCGGCGGTTGCTCGCGCGAGCAGATTCGCGGCTGGGTCGCGAATCGCTTCTACTATCAGATCAACATTCCGCTGAAGGATGCGGCCGTGCTGTCGAACTGTCCGGACCGCGCGACGCGCCGCCGCTGGGTGCTGCGCATTCTCGATCACGACGGCTACGACGGCGCGGAAGGCGGCATCGAAACGTGGGCGCGTCTCGCGGATGCGGTCGGACTCACGCGCGACGAACTGTGGTCGCTCGAACACGTGACGCCGGGCGTGCGCTTCGCCGTCGATGCGTATGTGAATTTCGCGCGCCGCGCGCCGTGGCAGGAGGCGGTGTGTTCGTCGCTGACCGAGATGTTCGCGCCGCAGGTGCATCGCGACCGGCTCGCGAGCTGGCCCGAGCATTATCCGTGGATCGATGCCGAGGGCCTCGCGTATTTCCGCTCGCGGATTTCGCTCGCGCAACGCGACGTGCAGCACGGACTCGAAGTCACGCTCGCGCATTTCACGCGACGCGATCAGCAGGAACGGGCGCTCGACATCCTGCAGTTCAAGCTCGACATTCTGTGGACCATGCTCGACGCGATCGAGAAGGCGTTTGCGCAATGAACGACTCGACACGCACCGATCCCGCTTCACCGCTCGCGATCGCGAAGCCATTCCGCCTGCAATGGGAGCCCGCGCAGAACGCGCACGTGCTGCTGTATCCCGAGGGCATGGTGAAGCTCAATCAAAGCGCGGGAGAAATCCTCAAGCGCTGCGACGGCACGCGCGACATCGACTCGCTGATCGCCGAGCTGGAACAGGCGTTCAACGCGACCGGCATCGGCGGCGAGGTGCGGGCCTTCATCGCCGACGCGCATGGGCGCGGCTGGCTGGAGTAGCGTGATGACCGATCTTTCCCAACCCGGCTCTGAACCCGGCGCGCAGCCCGGCAGCAGCGCGGCCGCCGCGGTGCCGCCGCCGCTATGGCTGCTCGCGGAGCTGAC
>DATAQT010000437.1:0-8868 GCA_036264535.1 Paraburkholderia sp.
AGGTGAACCCCAGGATTGAGGAGTACTCGACATGCTGTTCCCTTCACTGAAGCCGGCCTTGCGCGGCGATCAGCCGCTCGATCTGATCTGGTTGGCACTGGGTAGTGTGCCGGTCGTCGAATTCGCCGTTCATGCGAAGCCTGGGGCGCTCGTGCTCGATCTGCAACATGGCTTGTGGGAGCGTGCGCAGCTGGAAGCGGCCATCGGTATCGCCGGGGCGCGGGTGCCGGTCATCGCGCGCTGCGCGGAGAACTCGCATGCGGCCATTGCGCAGGCGCTCGATGCCGGCGCGGCCTCGGTGCTCGTGCCGCTCGTGGAATCGGCCGATGACGCGCGGCGTGCCGTCGCGGCAGGCCGTTATCCGCCGGTCGGTAGCCGCTCCGCGGGCGGAGTGCGGCCGCTGCTGGCCGGCGTCGAGGCGATGCTGGCGGCCGACCGCGAAGTCGCGATCGGTCTGCTGATCGAAACCGTGGAAGGCGTCGAGCGCGTCGACGAGATCGCCGCGGTCAGCGGCATCGATTACCTGTTCATTGGCACCGGCGACCTCTCGCTTTCGCGCGGTACCGCGGATGCGGACGTGATTCAGCGCGACTGCGAGCGCGTGCTGCGAGCGGCACGCGCGCACGGACTGCCGTGCGGGATTTTCACCGGCGAGGCGGGCGCGGCGCGCCGCGCGTTCGCCAACGGCTACCGGATGGCCGTGAGCGCCAACGACATCGAACTGGTCAAGCAAGGTTTCCTGAGCGCGCGGTCCCGCGCATGCGGCGAAGCATGAACCCGGGCGTGAGCGCATCGACGGGACCCGGATTGCGCGGGGTGCCTTCGTCGAGCGTCATGCCGATCCATTTGCAACGAACGAACCGATTGGAGACGCGATGAATCTGACACGGGACGCGATCCTGACGATGCCCGATTCGCCCATCATCGACGTGTGGCGCCTCGGCGTCGGACGCAGCGATGTGATCGGCCTATGGGCAGGCGAGAGCGATCTGCCCACGCCGAAGCCGTTTTGCGATGCTGCCGCCGCGGCGCTGGCGGCGGGTCATACGTTCTACTCACAAAACCGCGGTATTGCCGCGCTGCGCGAGGCGATCGCCGCGTACTACGCGCGTCTGTGCAGCGTCACGGTGGCCGACGAACGCATTGCCGCCACGAGTTCCGGCATGAACTCGGTGATGCTGATCGCGCAGGCCATCATCGAGCCAGGCGACAACGTGGTCTGCGTGACGCCATCATGGCCGAACATTCTGCGCGCGATCACGATCACGGGCGGCGAGGTCCGTTCAGTGCCGCTCAGTCACGGCGAGGACGGCTGGCATCTCGACTTGCAGCGCCTGTTCGACGCATGCGACGCCCACACTCGCGCGATCTACTACGCGTCGCCCGGCAACCCTACCGGCTGGATGCTCGAAGGCGACCAGCAGCAACGGCTGCTCGACTTCGCGCGCGAGCGCGGCATCGCGATTCTCGCGGACGAGGTCTATCAGCGCATCGTCTACGACCGGCCCTATGCGCCGTCGATGCTCGAGTTCGCGAGCGCCGACGATCCCGTTTTCGTCATCAACAGTTTCTCCAAGGCATGGGCCATGACGGGATGGCGCATGGGCTGGCTCGTCTATCCGCGCGCCATGCTCGATACCTTCGAGAAGCTGATCCAGTTCAACACCAGCGGCGGCCAGGCATTCCTGCAGGCCGGCGCGACGGTCGCGCTCAACGACGGCGAGCCGTTCGTGCAGTCCTTCGTCGAGCGTTGCCGCGGTGGCCAGCGCATCGCGCTCGAACGTCTGCGGGCGATGCCCGGCGTGAGCGTGGTGCCGAACCACGCGTCGTTCTACCTGATGTTCAGCGTCGAGGGCGTGAGCGACACGCTCGAGTTCTGCAAGCGCGCGGTGCGCGAAGCCGGTGTCGGGCTCGCGCCGGGCGTCGCGTTCGGCACGGAGTCCGCGCAGCAGATACGCCTGTGCTATGCGCGCAGCGACGCAAGCCTGATCGAAGCGATGGACCGGCTCGAAGGCTTTCTCCGCAAGTTTTGAGGCAGCAACCACGACCGGCGGCCCACAGAAAACCGCCACCCACATCGAAGGGGCGATAAGAAAATCATGCAACGAAAACTTCAAGCCGCACTTGCAACCCTGGGCATCGGCCTGACGGGCGGGGCCTTCGCGCAGAGCTCGGTCACGCTGTACGGCATCGTCGACCAGAGCGTGCGTTTCACGACCAACTCGAATGCGGCCAACGACAACCAGGTGCAACTGACCAACGGTGCGATCACGAACAGCCGCTGGGGCATGAAGGGCGAAGAGGATCTGGGCGGCGGCCTGAAAGCGCTGTTTCGCCTCGAGAGCGGTTTCGAGCCGCAAACGGGCGTGCTCGACCAGAACGGCGCGTTGTTTGGCCGTTACGCGTACGTCGGTTTGTCGGGGCATTTCGGCACCTTCACGCTGGGCCGCCAGGGCACTGAATCGTTCAACTTCTACGGCGACTTCGATCCGCTGACCGTCGGCAACTACACGGCGAACTCGTGGCCGTTCTTCATGACGATCGGACGCATCAGCAATACGGCGACCTACGCCGGTCAGTTCGGCGGCTTGCACGTCGGCGCGACCTACGGCTTCGGTCAGCAGCCGGGCAGCATGAGCAAGGGTTCGTACTGGGGCACGCGCGCATCGTATGACCTCGGCCCGGCGAGCTTCGGCGGCACGTATCAGGAAATGCGCGACCTCGATAACAACGTGCAGCGCATGTGGGGCGTCGGCGGCAAGTATGGCATCGGGCCGGCCACGCTGTTCGCCGGCTACATGGGCGGCAGCGACGCAACCGGCTTCGTCGATTCAGCGCTGAACTTCGACACGGTGACGGGCGGCAACTTCGCCGCCAATCCGCGCCGCGACATGACGCTCTACACGGGCGCGGTCTGGCAGGTGATACCCGCGCTCGCCGTCACGGGCGCTTTCTACTACGACGACATGAAGAACGTCAACGGCTTTGCCGGCAACGGCGGCAAGCGCTACACGGGCGTGCTGGTCGCCGAGTACTCGCTGTCGAAGAGTACGCAGGTGTATGGGACCGTCGACTACAACAAGGTGTCGGGTGGCGCGACGACCGAACTGCCTGGCAAGAGCAACCAGACCGGTGTCGCCGCCGGCATTCGCCACATGTTCTGAGGCGGGCCTCGGACGCTGGTAAAAGGAGCCATCTATGACTACTCATCCCGCCGATTCGCAGCGTGCCGGCTGGCTGCTCTATCACTCGGTCGGTATGTTTCCGGGCCAGGAAGAAGCCGTGCGCGCGGCGCTCGACGCTTTCGCGTCGAACTGGTGCCGCCCCGACCTGCAACGCTGGGACTATGGACTCGCGGCGCGACGCGAGGTGCTGGATCAATGGGCGCGACTCATCCATGCGCCAGAGCATGCGGTGTTCGCCGCCGAAAACGTCACTGACGCGTTCGCGCGTTTCGTGGGTGCACTCGGGCGCGGGCGTCTCGCCGGCAAGCGTGTGCTGATCGCGGCGGACTGCTTTCCGAGCCTGCATTACATGTTGAGCGGCCTCGCGCCTGTGCTTGGCTTCACGCTCGACACCGTGCCGCTCGCGCCGGACGAATCGTATGTGAGCGACGCAGCTTTCATCGAGCGCTGGCAGGACGATGTGGCGCTCGCCGTCATCACGTGGGTCACGTCGACGGCTTCGAAGCGTGCAGATGTCGCGCGTCTTGCCGCGCATGGTCGCGAGCAAGGCAGCCTGATCGCGGTCGACATCACTCAGGGCGCCGGCATTCTCGACTTCGACGCGATGGCACCTGCTGTCGACTTCGTCGCGAGCACCACGCTGAAGTGGCTCTGCGGCGCGCCCGGGACCGGGCTGGCCTACCTGAATCCGCGTCTGCTCGATAGCGACCTCACGCCGCTGGTGCAGGGCTGGTTCAGTCAACCCGATCCATTTAATTGGGATCTCGAACGATTTTCGCTCGCGCCGGATGCGCGGCGCTTCGATAGCGGCACGCCGTCGTTTCTGCCGTTCGTCGCGTCCGCGCCCGGGCTCGCGTGGCGGCTTTCGCCCGCCGCCGCCGGCATGCGCGACCACAATCTCGCGCTGTCCCGCAAGCTGATCGCGCTGTGCGATGCAAAGGGCTACCGGCTGCGCTCACCGCGCGAAGAGGCAATGCGCGGAGGCAGCGTGATGGCCGATCTACCGTCGCATGTCGATCCACGTGCGCTCGAGGCGAAGCTCGCGAGCAACGGCATTCTCGTCGACACGCGCGGCAGCACCGTGCGCATGTCGCCGGGCGTACTGACCCAGCATCAGGTGCTCGACGGTCTGTCGGCGCTGCTTCCCGAAGTCTGACGCATTGACGCAATCGAAAACATTGACGCAATAAACAATCCGGACGGGACCAGGACATGGAAGAGACAAGCATCACGTCACGCGAAAAGGGCTTGCACAAGGCCCTGACGCAACGACAGATCGGCATGATCGGTATCGGCGGCGCGATCGGCACAGGCCTTTTCATGGGCAGCGGCATCGCGATCGGCTATGCCGGTCCGGGGGTGCTGATCAGCTATGCGATCGCCGCGCTGATCGCGGTCATCATGGTGTTCAGCCTCGCCGAGATGGCCGTCGCGCATCCGACGGCGGGCTCGTTCGGCACCTACGCCGAGATGTATCTGAATCGGTGGACCGGGTTCGTCGTGCGCTACACCTACTGGATCATCGAGGTCGTGGCGGTCGGCGGCGAGGCGATCGCGGTCGGCTTGTACATGAGTTTCTGGTTTCCGGGCGTGCCGGTGTGGATGTGGTCGATCGCGTTCGGCATTGCGCTCGTGTACGTGAATTGCCGGTCGGTGACCAACTTCGGGTCGTTCGAATACTGGTTCGCGTTGATCAAGGTCGTCGCGATTCTCGCGTTCATCGTCGTGGGTCTGGCGAAGGTGTTCGGCCTCGGCACGGGCACGCCGGTTGGCATGCACAACCTGACGGGGCTGCCCGGCGGCTTCATGCCGCACGGTTTCAGCGGCGTGTGGATGGGGGTGCTGATGGCGATCTTCTCGTTCTATGGCGTCGAGATCGTCGCGGTGACATCGGGTGAAGCCCAGGATCCTTCGAAGGCCATTCCGAGCGCACTGCGCTCGATGGTGCTGCGTCTCACGCTGTTCTACATCCTCGCGCTCGGCATCATGGTGACGTATCTGCCGTGGACCGAAGCCGGCGCGAAGGTCGTGCAGCAAAGCCCGTTCGTGAAGCTGTTTGCGCACGCGGGAATCGCGCATGCGGCGGCGGTGATGAACTTCGTCGTGATCACCGCAGCGCTGTCCAGCATGAATACGAACATCTATCTGTCCTCGCGCACGCTGTTCTCGCTGGCCCGTGGCGGATATGCGCCGCGCTGGCTCGGCACGTTGTCGCCGAGCGGCACGCCGCTGGTCGCGACGCTGATTTCCGGCGCCGGCGTGCTGGCCGCGGCCGCGGTGTCGTTCTTCAGTCCGCTCGCGTACAACTACCTGTTCGGCATTGCGCTGTTCGGCGGCATCTTCGTCTGGATCGTGATTCTCGTCACGCACCTGCGCTTTCGCCGCGCATGGCGGGGCCGCAAGCTGCCGGTTCGCATGCCGCTGTTCCCGATCGCGCAGATTACCGGTATCGCATTGCTGAGCGCCATCCTCGTGACGATGGGTCTCGATACCGACTTCTGGAACATTTCGTGGATCGTCGGTGTGCCCTGGTTGATTGGCATCTCGCTCGTGTATTTCATCTATCGCAAACGGCTCGCTCAGGCGACGCTGTCGAGCGCGGCTAGCGTTTGAACTTGTCAATGCCCGCGCGAATGCATGACCTGTCAGCCAAGGAGATGCTGCAATGAATTCCTGCCTCAATGAACTCGCCTCCGGACTTGCAAGTGGCGAAGTGCGCGTGATCGATCTCACGCAGACGCTGTCACCCGAGTTTCCCGCGCTTCAGTTGCCCCCGCAATTCGGTCAGGTGTGGGCTTTCAAAATGGAGACGATCAGCGAGTACGACGAGAACGGGCCAGGCTGGTACTGGAACAACTTCTCGTGCGGCGAACACACCGGAACGCATTTCGATGCGCCGGTCCATTGGATTACGGGCAAGGACCATCCGCGCAATTCAGTCGATACCATCGAAGCGCGAAACTTCGTGGCGCCCGCGGTCGTGATCGATGCGAGCGTCGAAGTGGCGGCCAATCCTGACTGGTTGCTGACGCCCGATTTCCTGTTGCGCTGGGAAGATCGACATGGCCGGATACCTGCCGGCGCATGGGTGCTGTTCCGGACCGACTGGTCGAAGCGCACGGACCCCGCCGCGTTTCTCAATCTGAAGGAGGACGGCGCCCATACGCCGGGTCCTACGCAGGAGACCGTCGAGTGGCTGATTAACGAGCGCGAGGTACATGGATTCGGCGTTGAAACGATCAATACCGACGCGGGCCAGGCCTACTCGTGGGCCGTTCCCTATCCGTGTCATACGCTGATGCATGGCGCGAACCGGTACGGTCTGCAATGCCTGACCAATCTCGATCTTCTGCCGCCGACTGGCGCGCTGATCGTGGCGGCTCCGTTGAAGATCCAGCATGGTTCTGGGAGCCCGCTGCGAGTGCTTGCGATGGTGGCGGGGTAGCGGCATCGAGGACAGGCAGGACGTCATCATCTGGAAAAGCGTTGCCAGAACGCAGCGGGGACTGTAGGAAGGCCAAACTTCAGCCGCGCTGCACTATTTCATCGTGTCGGCGGCAACCTTGCACACGGCGGCGTCCTGTTCGCCCGTGCCACCGCTGCATCCGATAGCGCCGACGAGCTTTCCGCCGTCCACAAGTGGAAATCCTCCCGGCGACGCGACCAGATCCGGATCCAGCGTGCTCACGTATGCATGGCCGCTCTCGAACTGGTCGTAGAAGACCCGGGTTTCGCGACGAAATCGTGCCGCAGTGAGGGCTTTCTTTTGCGATATTGCAATCGACGCGTACTGGGCGCCGTCCATTCGTTCAAACGCAAGGAGGTCGCCATGCGGATCGACGACAGCGATGTTCATTTTCCAATCGCGTCTCTTCGCTTCTGCTTCCGCGATCGCGAGTAGCTTCTTCGCGGTGTCTAAACCGATTGGCGTGCCGTAGGGGATGTCGAATGGCATCTTCGCGGGCGTCCCGCCCGAGGCGGGTTGCGAGGCCGGGGTTTGCGCCGTTGCGGCGCTCGCCGCGACCAGGCCGGCGAGGCATGCGATCAGGACGAGATTTTGCATCGGACCAGCTCCTGTTGGCGGCCGGGAGGCTCGTGCCGTTGGTGTTTTGTTCAGCCGCTGAGAGTTCGCGTATGCGATCCGGCCTCAGCCCCTTGACCGACCATCAAAACACCATGCAGCACACCTCTCGCGTCGATGCATGGAGTCAAATCGAAGAGTAAAGGTTAGGCATGCCTGGCTCCTTCTGTATGTTCCTCGACGGACATAAGTTAGGCGGATTGCGCCGCGGGCACGCAATAGTTTCGCGAGGGTACACCGCCGTACGCTCGCCGTCACGCCACTCGTTCAACACAGCGATCATGAGATCTGTTTTTGCGGGGAAGTGGTGCTGACCATTGCCGCGAT
Source organism: Paraburkholderia sp. (assembly GCA_036264535.1). GTDB lineage: Bacteria > Pseudomonadota > Gammaproteobacteria > Burkholderiales > Burkholderiaceae > Paraburkholderia. The sequence goes on from DATAQT010000437.1 coordinate 7,594, forward strand.
CACGCGATCAGGCTGCCTGAAGGCAGCGCCGCCGCTGTCAACGAACTGTAACCTGAACCGCTTAACTTTAAACGTTCGGGCGAAAGGAAGGCTCGACGCGCCGGCACTGTGAAGCATCATACGGGCCCACAGCGATGGGCGATCGTGCTGAGTGCGTGAGGTTGAACAAATGGCCTTCCATTCAGAGAACGCTCGCATCCTCACGGACGTTCTGGAGCGGACTGAGGAGCGCCATCGCAAAACGACCGCACACGTGCGCGAGTTGCGAATGTCCAGCCGGGGCGGCCTGGATTCGCGGCACGGCTCGTTGAGGGATCACGGCGCGGAGCGTTGCTTCCTGCAACCATTGAATCGGTCAGTCAATCTCATGGAGGTGGACCATGCTGTTCAAACGAGGATTTGCAGTTCTTGCCGTTGCTCTACCGTTTGCGGTCGCGCAAGCGCAAACCGCCGACATCACCGGCGCGGGCAGCACTTTTGCCGCCCCGATCTATAACAAGTGGGCTGACGCTTACCATAAGTCGGGGGGAGGCAAGGTCAACTACCAGGGCATCGGTTCGTCGGGCGGCATCAAGCAGATCATCGCGAAGACCGTCGATTTCGCAGGCTCAGACGCGCCGATGAAGGACGACGAACTCGCGAAGACAGGGCTGTTCCAATTCCCGACGGTGGTCGGCGGCGTGGTTCCGGTCGTGAACCTGCCGGGCGTCAAGCCGGGTCAACTTGTCCTGTCGGGTGCAGTGCTCGGCGACATCTATCTGAACAAGATCAAGAAATGGAACGATCCGGCTATCGCCGCGCTGAATCCAGGCATGAAGCTGCCGGATACGGACGTCGCCGTGGTGCGCCGCGCCGATGGTTCGGGCACCAGCTTCATCTGGACGAACTTTCTGTCGAAGGTGAACCCCGAGTGGAAGTCGAAGGTCGGTGAAGGCACGACGGTGAACTGGCCGACCGGTACGGGCGGCAAGGGCAATGACGGCGTTGCCGCTTTCGTGCAGCGCTTGCCGGGCGCGGTCGGCTATGTCGAGTGGGCGTATGCGAAGCAAAACAACATGATCTACACCAGCCTGAAGAATTCCACGGGTGCCGTGGTTGCACCGTCGACGGACACCTTCAAGGCGGCTGCGTCCGGCGCGGACTGGAAGACGTCGTTCTACCAGATCCTGACGAACGAGCCGGGCAAGGATGCATGGCCGGTCGTCGGCGCGACGTTCGTGCTGCTGCATTCGACGCAGGAAAAGCCGGCGCAAGGCGCGGCAACGCTGAAGTTTT
>DATAQT010000451.1:0-2165 GCA_036264535.1 Paraburkholderia sp.
CCGACGTATTGCGACGAGGTGCGCGTCGTCATGGTCCGTACGCCAGTTGCGCGAGGCGCGTCCCGCGCAGTCGCGAGTATTTGACTGACCGCGTCACCACATCAGCAACATCGTCCCCGCGCCAAGCACGCCGCCGCACAACACACACGCCCACAGCAGCACCCGCGTGCGCCGGTATTCGCGGCCGATATCCGCGATCAGCTGCGCGTTCTGCTGCGGCGTGCGCGCGCGAGCATGCTCATGCTGAAGATAGCGGACCGCCAGTTGCGGCACGCGCGGCAGCATATGCGCGAGATGCGGCAATTCGCGCGAGATGCGCTGGATCCAGCCGCGATGATCGAGGTCGCGCCGCGCGATATCCGCGAGCACGCCGCGCGTGATATTCCACGTATCGACGCCCGGATGCAGCGCGCGCGCCAGCATTTCCGCCTGCTGGAACGAGCGCTGCGCGTTGGCGAGGCGGGCGGGCACCGCGCCCTCGAACGGATGCACCGCGTGCAGCAGATGATGAAACAGCGAACCCGCCGAGCGCTCTTGCGGCTCGGCCGCGAAGTGCGCTTCGGCGCGCGTGCGCAACTCGGCTTCGAGCACCTCCGCGCGCGTGTCGTGCGGCACGTGCCCGGCTTCGCGATGCATTTCGGCGAGCCGGCCGTAGTCCTGGTCGAATAGCGCGGTCGCGCCGTGCACGAAGAATTCGCGCTCGTCGGTCGACAGCGTCGACATGATCGAAAATTCCGCCAGCACGAGGCGCCCCAGCGTGTCCGGCTCGACGCTCACCCGCACGTGGCGCGCATCGAGCGTGGCGTGGAAGAAGCCATGCTCGAACGCCTGCTCGGACACGACTTCGACGATATGCGCAGCCAGCGGCGCGAGCTTGATGTGATGCGCGTGCAGACCGGGCAGGTCGCTCGCCGGCAAGGTGCTGATGCGCTGCATCGTCAGCGTGTGGTTGGTGCACAGCTCCCAGATCACGTCCGGTATGACGATGCGCTTGTCGCCGTCGAAATGATGGCCGGTCTGGCTCAGATTGGCGGCTTCGGCGCGCAGATCGAAGCGGCGCAGGATGTCGTCGGTGAAGGTCTGCGCGAGGGTGCGCAGTTGCAGGTGGCGCGCGGTGCCGGAGAGCTTTTCCAGCCAGCGCGCGACCCAGCGCAGCAGCGCGAGTTCGTCGCCGATCTGTTGCAACTGGTCCGCGCGCACCAGTTTGATCGCCACTTCGTGATGGCCTTTGACCGGCGTGACGAGCCGCGCAAAATGCGTCTGTTCGGCAAAGCCGCCGCGCACCGGCACCAGATCGACCGCGCTGAAGAGCGTGGCGAGCGGCTGGCCGAAGGCGCGCGCCAGCGCCTGCTCGGACTCGTGAGGCGGCAGCGGAGCTTCCATGTGATCGATCGCGTCGATCGCGTCGTGCAAGGTGCCGGTCGCGAGTTCGGGCCGTTCGGCGAGCGTCTGCGCGAAGCGGCTGGCGAGCGGCCCCAGCGCCGGCAGCACGTTATGCAGGCTCTGCCCGCTGCGTCCCGACGCATGCACGCGGCCGACCAGCTCGATCATCCAGTGCAGTTTGTGCTCGGGCGGGGCGGCCAGCCAGATCAGGCGCGCGCCGTAACGCAGCGCGTGGAACAGCAGGAGTAGACGGCGAAACAGTGGCGGCATCGGTAGTTCGGTTGACGGACCAGCAGTAGCGGGACACGCAACGACCAGACGTCGGCGCGGCCAGGGCAATGAGCAGGGCAACAAGCAGTGCAATAAGCAGGGCAACAAGCAGGGCAATAAGGTTAGCAGGTAAGTTGGCAACTGAGCGCGCCGGCAGGAGCGGCGGCGCGCCACGCGTAATACAATACGCCGGCCTTCCCCAACCGTGGCGAAACCCAAGCGTGCCGGCTTCCGGCCTTCCACTGATGCTCGCAGAACAACGTCACCAATACATCTTGGCGCAAGTCGCTAAAACCGGCGCGCTCTCGGTCGCCGAACTGGTGCGCGAACTGAACGTGTCGCGCGAGACCATCCGCCGCGATCTGAACGCGCTGGCCGGGCGCGGCTTGCTGGTCACGACGCACGGCGGCGCGCTGTCGAGCGACCGGCGCGAACCGGATCTCGACACGCGCGAAGCCGCGAATGCCGGCGCGAAGCGCGCCATCGGCGAGCGGGCGGCGGAGTTCGTGCCG
>DATAQT010000239.1:0-2751 GCA_036264535.1 Paraburkholderia sp.
GTCGGCGGATTTTGCCCGGCTCGCCGACGAGATTCGCGACGTGACGACGGCCGGCGCGGACTGGATTCATCTGGACGTGATGGACAACCACTACGTGCCGAACCTGACGGTCGGGCCGCTGGTGTGCTCGGCGATCCGGCCATACACGTCGCTGCCGTTCGACGTGCATCTGATGACCACGCCGGTCGATCCGCTCGTGAGCGCGTTCGCCGAAGCGGGCGCGAACCTGATCAGTTTTCATCCGGAGGCGACGCAGCACGTGCATCGGACCATCGAGCTGATCCGCTCGCACGGCGCGCGCGCGGGGCTCGCGCTGAATCCGGCGACGCCGCTCGTGGTGCTCGATCACGTGCTGGAAATGCTTGACGTCGTGCTGGTGATGTCGGTGAATCCGGGCTTCGGCGGCCAGGCATTCATTGCCGAAACGCTCGACAAGCTGCGGCTGCTGCGCGAGCGTGTCGACACGACGATGCAGCGCACTGGACGACCCTTGCTGATCGAAGTGGACGGCGGCGTGAAGGCGTCGAACATCGCGCGTGTCGCCGAGGCGGGCGCCGATGTGTTCGTCGCGGGATCGGCCGTGTTCGGCGCGAGCGATCGCGCGCAGGCGATTCGCGGCATGCGCGCTGAACTGGCGACGGTGGACGAACACGCGGGCGTGGCCGCCGCCATGAATTGAGAGCGGAGCTGTTTCAGCGCTTCTTCATCGTCTCGCCCGGCGCGCACCATGCGCTGAGGTCTTGGTCGGGCCGGTCGACCGCGCAGCCCCAGTCGAGCGGCTGATCCTGATCGAAGCGCTTGCCCAGGCGCCACGCAATCTCCGCGCGCGCAAGCTGCACGCCCATATAGAACGCGTGGCCGCCGTCGGTCTCGAGATCGAGCTGCGGGTAGAGCGCGAACGGGTCCTCGCCGCGCCGGTGGCCGTCGCGGTTGTACACATGAATGCCGTCGCTGCTGACCTGCACGCGGAAATTCGGATCGCGCACGCCGCGCGCGATTTCGTCGATTTCTTCGGCGCTGTATGGAAACGGGCGTTTCGCGTGGACGGTCGCGAGTTCGGTGCTGATGCCCTTCGGCAGCACCTGCGCATCGCGCGCGGCATGCATCACGCGGCGCGCGATGTCGGCTTCGCGCAGCGCCCGCCGCGCATGCAGACTCACGGAGGTGGTCAGCACCGCACTGACGCGCAGCTCGGCGGCCATGCCGAGCAGCACCGCGTTGATGCCGCTCGTGTCGGCCTCGGTCAGCTCGGTCACGTTGCCGATGCCCATCATGATCGCGATGTCGGGATAGCGTTCGCGCAAGCGGACATAGCGCGCGATCGACGCGGCCAGCCCGAACGGAATCGGATCGAGAATCGGATCGGCGAGAAACGCCCGGCCGCGCGCGCATAGCGCGTCGATCGCGGCGTCGAGCGAGGCCGCGTCGCCGGGTTCGCGGGCGACGAGGATCGGCGTGGCTGGCACCTCGTCGGCGATCCACAAACTGTCGAGGTTCAGGCTCATCAGATAGTCGGCGCCGGCGCGGCCGCCGCGCAACAGTTCGTCGTTGCGCATCGAATCGACGCTGACACGATAGCCCTCGGCCTTCAGCCGCCGCACCGCGTCTTCGAGATGCGGAAACGGTGTGTCCGGCAGACAGCCGATGTCGATCACGTCCGCGCCCTGGCGCCGATACTCGCGCGCCCGCGCGGCGATGCCGTCGAGGTCGAGCCGCGGCGCGTCGACGATCTCCGCGAAGATCTCCGTGTCGTAGCGGCTCAGATCGAACGGTTTCGCCTGATGGCCAAAATACTGTGGCAAGTCCTTCACCTCCTCGGGACCGCGTTCGAACGGCACGCCATAGTGCGCGCTCAATGCGTCGAGATCGCCGCGGCAGCGGCCCGGCACGATCACGCGCTGCGCGGCGAGCGGTGCGCTCACGCGACGCTGGATCAGGTCGGCGGTCATCAGCCCGGCGACCTGCAGGCCGATTTCGCGCACCTCCCAGCTGAACGGCGTCGGCGCCATGCCGGTGAGCACGCGCAGCAGGCTCGGTTCGGCGAGCCGGCCGGTCAGGAAGAGGATGTGGTCCATGCGAGGTCGAGGGTCGCGAGGCGTTGGGCGAGCGCCGCTTCGAGTTCGTCGAGCGAGCGCACGAGCGTCGTGTATTCGAAGCGCGCCAGACGCTCGACGTTATCGAGTTCGATCGTCCGTGGCCGCAGCTCGACCCATTCGTCCGGGCTATGCGTGATCACGCTCGGTTCGGTGTCGCACGCAAAGACGATGCCGGGGATGCATTGCTTGCCAGCCTGCGCGTACATGTTGGTCGGCAGCGTATCGGAGATGCCGTACGCGCATTTGGCGACGGTATTGCTGGTGGCGGGCGCGATCACGACCGTGTGATAGACGCCGTGATACAGCATGCCGACCGGCACGCCGCTCGCGCTGTTGTCGCGCAGCACGCGGAACGGTTCGCGCAGCCGGTCGAGGCTCCAGCCGTAGAGCGGCAGCACTTCCTCGGCCGCCGCCGACAGAAAAAGGTCGACGCGCGGCAGGCGCCGCGCCAGCGCGATCGATTCTTCGAGCATGTGACCGGAGCCGGTCACGCACCACGCGAAGCGCGCGTCCGGCTTGAAGTCGGCGAGGTCGCGGGCGGCCTTGGGCGCTGACTCGCTGGGCGACGACTGGGTCATTCGTCGAGGTCGGGCGGCAGGCCGTCGGGCGGCGAGCCTTCGTGCGACAGCCGGATGTGCAGCCGGCGCATCTTGCG
>DATAQT010000015.1:0-1717 GCA_036264535.1 Paraburkholderia sp.
ACGCCCGCGCCGGGCGGGTTCACCGCAATCCCGGCACGGCGCCCCGGCAGCAGCCGTGCAAAGCGTCCGGACGGACTGCGGTCGAGATCGAGCGCGGTCTCGGCGAACAACTGGATCGCGGCGATCGCACCGGTCAGCACGAGATACATCAGCCCGGACGCGAAGAAGATCGAAAAGAAATCGAACGTCGACGACGCGAGCTGGGTGCTGCGCAAGGTCAGTTCGTCGACAGCGATCACGGAGGCCAGCGACGAGTTCTTCAACGCGCTGACCGATTCGTTCCCGAGCGCCGGTATCATCGTGCGGATGGCCTGCGGCGCGATCACGCGGCGCAGCAGCACCGTCGGCGTCATGCCGAGCGCCTGCCCCGCGAGCAATTGCCCACGGTCGACGCCGAGCACGCCAGCGCGCAGGATCTCCGCGATGAACGGCCCCTCGTTCGCCGCGAGCGCGAGACCCGCTGCGGCCATCGCGCTCAACTTCAGCCCGATGTGCGGCAGCGCGTCGTACGCGAACACGAGTTGCAGGATCAGCGGCGTGCCACGAAAAATCACCGTGTAGCCGCGCGCGATCGCGGCGAGCGGCCCCACCTTGCTCAGTTGCATGCTCGCGAGCACCAGCCCCACGATCAGACCGCCCGCCAGCCCGAGGGCCGTGACCGCGATCGTAAAACCGATGCCGGTTAGCAGATACGGCAGGCCGAGATAGTGCAGAAACAAAGTCATCAGTTCGAGGCAATCAGCTTGGGGGTTTCGAGGTTTTCAGCGCCTAGCGACCACTTCTTCAGCAAGTCGGTCTGGATGCCGGCATTCTGGATCGCGACGAGCGCTGCCATCACGGCTGCACGCATTGCCGGGTTGGTTTTCGGCACGCCGATACCGATCGAATACGGCAGCGTCACTGCACTGGCCTTTTCGAGTTGGTTCGGATACGCCTTGACCGCCTGGTCCACCGTGTTCACATCATTGATGTACGTGTCGGCGCGGCCCGAGAGAATCGCCTGGATCGCGTTTGCGTTGTTGTCATACAGTTGCACGGCCGCTTCCGACTTGTTCGCCGCCTTGCAGGCTGGCGCAAGATTCTGGATCAGCGGCACTTCAACGTAGCCGGTGTTCTCGGCGGCAGTCGTGCCGCACATCGTCGGGTTGATGCCGCTGATCTTCTTCGGATTTCCCTTCGCGACGAGCACGCCGTCGAACACTTTCGAATAGGTAATGAAGTCCGCCGCCTTCGCGCGCTCTTCGGTCGCATAGATGTCGGAGATCACGATGTCGGCCTGGCCGCTTTGCAGCGTGGTCAGCAGCGCCGCGAACGAGACAGGCTTGTACGCCATCTTGAAGCCAAGGCAGTTGCCGATCGCGTCGCCGAGGTCGATGTCGAAACCGATGTATTTACTCGGGTCGTTCGGGTCCAGCGCTTCATAGCCCGGCGTGTGCGGGTTGATCGCGTTGATTAGCGTCTTGCCCTTGAATTGCGGGTATTTCGCCTGTAGCGCCGCGCATTCGGCAGGCGCCGGCGCGGCAGCCTGTGCGTGACCCGACATCAGCAGCGCCAGCAGACTCACGGCGCCAAGAACCAGCTCGCGCCAGCGGCGGGCAAGACCGCCTGCGCGCAGTACTCCATGCCCATGATCGACAAGATTGGTATCCATCCCGAAACTCCCTGAGCGGCAGATGTCAATGGCCCACACCATGTACGCCTTGTTGCATCGCACCAG
>DATAQT010000024.1:0-2697 GCA_036264535.1 Paraburkholderia sp.
TATTGTTCTTGATCATCTTGCGCTCACCGCCGATCACGCTGCCGTCGGCGAGCACCGCTTCGACGTCGAGGACCTGGTCGCGCATCATGCCGTAGCGGATCACGCGGTTGCCGCCCGCGTTGGTCGCGATGTTGCCGCCGATCGTGCAGCTGCCCCGCGCGCCGAGGTCGAGCGCAAACATGAAGCCGGCGTGATCGGCCGCTTCCTGCACGACCTGAAGCGGTGTGCCCGCGAGCACGGTCATCGTCGCGCTGACCGGATCGATCTCGACGACGCCGTTCATCCGCTCGACGCTCAGCGCGACTTCGCCGCCGAGCACGCAGGCGCCGCCCGCGTGGCCGGTCATGCCGCCTTGCGTGACGACCGGCTGGCGGAACCGATGGCAGATCCTGAGCGCGCTGGCCACCTCTTCCGTCGTGCGCGGGCGGATCAACGCCACCGGATCGGTCGATGGCGTGCCGCTCCAGTCCGCGAACTGCCGGCCGCCGAACTCGGCCGGCAGGCTCACGATGTCCGCGCCGAGCGCCGCGCGCAGCGCAGCGACGGCTTCGTTGGCGCGGCTCGCCGCGGTCTGTTCGTGCTGCATCAGCTATCTCCAGTTCGTCAGGCGGGCAAAGCCGCGGTGCGCGCCTGCCCCGTTTGCGCTTGAGTTTCTGATTCCGTGCGCCCGCGCGCGAGCGGCACCTCGTGCCGCAGCCAGCGCAGGTAACTGCGATCGAGCCCGGCGATATCGCAACAGCCCAACAGACCGAGCGCCCGGTCGATCTCGGTCGTCAGAATGTCGATCGCGCGCTCGACGCCCGCCTGACCGCCAGCGCTCAGACCGTAGGTCGTCGCGCGTCCGAGCAGCACCGCGTCGGCGCCCAGCGCGACCGCCTTCAGGATCTCGGAGCCGCGGCGAAATCCGCCGTCGAGCATCACGCAGAGCTTACCGCCGACCTCATCGACGACCTCGGGCAGCACGTCCATCGCCGATACCGCGCTGTCGAGCTGCCGCCCGCCATGGTTCGACAGCACGATGCCGTCGACGCCGGTCTCCAGCGCCTTCAGCGCATCCGGCGCGCCGAGCACGCCTTTGACGATCAGCCGACGCGGCCACAGATCGCGCAGCCAGCGGATATCGTCCCACGATAGCGACGGGTCGAGCTGCTGGCCCAGCGTGATCGTCGCGCCCTTCACGCTGTCCTGCCCCGGCGGCAGCAGGTCGCCGAGATTCGCAAAGCGCGGCATGCCGTTCGGCCACAACACGTTGGCCATCCAGCGCGGATGGCGCAGCACGTCGAACTTGTTGCGCCAGTCGAGCTTCAATGGCTCGATGTAGTTGCGCAGGTCCCATTCGCGCTTGCCGAACACCGCGCTATCGGTCGTGACGACCAGCGCCTCGATGCCCGCCGCCTTCGCGCGCTGCGCCAGTTTCGCGAGAAATTCGCGCGTGCGGTACATGTAGACCTGCATCCACACGCGACCGCCCGCGCGTCGCACGACCTCCTCCAGCGCGACCGTCGATACGTTGCTCAGCACGAACGGAATGCCCGCCGCCGCCGCGGCACTGGCCAGCTTGACGTCGCCTTCGCGAAACATCAGGCCGCTATAGCCGGTTGGACCGATCATGAACGGTGCCGCGCTGCGCTCGCCGAACAGCATCACGCTCTGATTGCGCTGCTCGACGTTCACCAGCGTGCGCGGCAGAAAGGCGATGTCGCCGAACACGTCGCGATTACGACGCAGCGTGGCTTCGTCTTCGGCCCCGCCCTCGACATACTCGAAACAGAAATTCGGCAGACGCTCGCGGGCCATCGCGCGCAGATCGTCGATGCTGTGCGCGCGCTTCACGTCGCGGCCTGAATAAAGGCGGCGTTCCAATTGCAACCTCCCGTGCGTGATCTGTCTGCTTGTTCAGTGGCGTCGCTGCCATGCACCGGCTCAGGTCACCACGCCGACCTGCCACGGCACGAATTCGCTCTGCCCGTAGCCGTGCAGCTCGCTCTTCGTGCGCGTGCCGGACGCACAGTCGAGCATCATGCGGAAGATCGCTTCGCCGAGTTCATCGATGCTCGCGCTGCCGTCGATCACTCCACCGCAATTGATATCGATGTCGTCTTCCTGACGCTCCCACAACGCCGTGTTGGTCGCCAGCTTCAACGACGGCGACGGCGCGCAGCCGTACGCGGAGCCGCGTCCGGTCGTGAAGCAGATCAGGTTCGCGCCCGAGGCGACCTGGCCCGTCGCCGACACCGGGTCATAGCCGGGCGAGTCCATGAATACGAAGCCCTTCGCGGCGATCGGCTGTGCGTATTCGTAGACGTCGACCAGATTCGTCGTGCCGCCCTTCGCCACCGCGCCGAGCGATTTCTCGAGAATCGTCGTGAGGCCGCCCACCTTGTTGCCCGCCGATGGGTTGTTGTCCATCGCGCCGCCGTTGCGCGCGCAGTAGTCCTGCCACCAAGCGATGCGCGCGAGCAGTTTCTCGCCGACCGCTGCGCTCACCGCGCGGCGCGTCAGCAGATGCTCCGCGCCATAGATCTCCGGCGTTTCCGACAGGATCGCGGTGCCGCCATGGCGCACGAGCCGATCGACCGCGGCGCCGAGCGCGGGATTCGCGGAGATGCCCGAATAGCCGTCCGAACCGCCGCACTGCAGACCGACGCTCAGATGCGAGGCCGGCACCGGCACACGCTGCACGCGGTTCGCGTCGGC
>DATAQT010000032.1:0-5938 GCA_036264535.1 Paraburkholderia sp.
CGCACCTCGACCTGAATGGTGCGAGCTTTGCCCGTCGCATCGGACTGCTTGATCTCCGACGTATGCCGGCGCGTCAGCGTGATCTTGCGCTTGTCGGCATCGTTCGAGCCATGCGACTTGCGCAAGTGATCGAGCAGACGCGCCTTGTCCGCCTCGGACAGGTTGTCGTCTTCACTCGCTTTCTGGACGCCCGCTGCCTGCAGCTGCTCAAGCAGCACGCCAGCAGGCATTTTCAGTTCCGCGGCAAATTGGGCTACGTTGTTACTCGCCATTCATTCCTCTTAATGCAAGGACCGATTCCTTGCGGTTAGCATCGGGTCATGCGGCCTCGCGGCCGCGTTCAATTCAGTGCGCCATGGTCATTTCTCACTGGAACCAGTGTTCACGTGCTTTCATGATCAACGCCTTAGCGGCATCCTCTTCCACTCCGGTCATCTCGACCAGCTCATCCACGGCCAGTTCGGCGAGTTCGTCGCGCGTCTGGATCTGATGTTCGGCCAGTTTTGCGAGCAGGTCGGCGTCCATGCCGTCCAGGCTCTTCAGGTCGAGCGCTACATTCTCGACCTTTTCTTCGTTTGCAATCGCCATCGTCAACAGCGCGTCGCGCGAGCGGTTGCGCAGTTCGTGAACGGTGTCTTCGTCGAATGCCTCGATTTCGAGCATTTCGTTGAGCGGCACGTAGGCGATCTCTTCGAGGCTCGTGAAGCCTTCGTCGATCAGGATGTCGGCGACTTCCTCGTCGACATCGAGACGCGCCATGAACAGGTCGCGCAGGACGCCGCGCTCCTGATTCTGCTTCTGCGCAGATTCGTCCGGCGTCATGATGTTGATCTGCCAGCCGGTGAGCTCGCTGGCAAGCCGGACGTTCTGGCCGCTGCGGCCGATCGCGACCGCGAGTTCGTTTTCGTCGACGACGACGTCCATCGAATGCTTTTCTTCATCGACGACGATCGACTGCACGGCTGCCGGCGCGAGCGCGCCGATCACAAACTGGGCGGGGTCTTCCGACCATAGCACGATGTCGACGTTTTCGCCACCGAGCTCGTTGCGCACGGCCTGTACGCGCGAGCCGCGAATACCGACGCAGGTGCCGATCGGATCGATGCGTTTGTCATAAGCGACCACGCCGATCTTCGCGCGCACGCCCGGATCGCGAGCCGCCGCCTTGATCTCGAGCAGGCCCTGCTCGATTTCCGGCACTTCCATCTCGAACAGCTTCATCAGGAATTCCGGCGCCGTACGCGACAGCTCGATCTGCGGACCACGCGCGGTGCGATCGACCTTCGCGATATACGCGCGCACGCGGTCGCCCACGCGCAGGTTTTCCTTCGGAATCAGCTGGTCGCGGCGCAGAAGCGCTTCGACACGGCCCGATTCGACGATGAAGTTGCCCTTGTCGAGGCGCTTCACCGAGCCGGTCATGATGTGTTCGCCACGCTCGAGGAAGTCATTCAGGATCTGCTCGCGCTCGGCATCGCGCACCTTCTGCAGGATGACCTGCTTGGCGGCCTGCGCGCCGATACGACCGAATTCGATCGACGGCACCGGTTCTTCGATGTACTCGTCGAGCTGGATTTCGGGCTGCTGCTCACGCGCCTCGAACAGCAGGATTTCCTGATCCGGCTCCTGCAGACCGGCTTCGTCCGGCACCACCTTCCAGCGGCGAAACGTTTCATGCTCGCCGCTTTCACGGTCGATCTGGACGCGGATATCCGCATCTTCTTCGAAGAGTTTCTTGGAGGCCGAAGCGAGAGCCGCTTCGAGCGCGGCAAATACCACGTCCTTGTCGACATTCTTCTCGCGTGCCAGCGCATCCACCAGCATCAACACTTCGCGACTCATTGTTTGCGGCTCCTAAAGTCAACTTTCGGTACAAGGCGCGCCTTGTCCATGTCAGCGAGCGTGAAATCGAGCATCGCGGCGCCTTCTTTTCCTTCGAATTCCAGACCGATCGTCTCGCCTTGCGGGGCATGCAAAATACCCCGGTACGATTTCCGACCGTCCAATGGCTTTTTCAGTGTGATAACCGCTTCGCTGCCTGCGAATCGTTCAAAATCCGCCAGTTTTTTCAGCGGGCGGTCGAGACCGGGCGACGATACTTCGAGCCGCTCGTAATCGATATTTTCGACCGTCAGAACGTGCTGGAGCTGACGCGTGACTTTCTCGCAGTCTTCGATCGCGATGCCGGCCGGCTGGTCGATATAGATACACAACATGCCGCGCCCGGTGCGCTCGAGATCGACGAGCTCGTAGCCGAGTCCCACGACCGTGGTTTCAATCAGTTCCGTCAGTTGCACAGTGCCCTCTTAGATGTTCGCGCAGCGAGCCTCGCCTCTTCTGCAAACAACCAATGCGGGCCGCGCGCCAAGCCGGCGCACGTTCGTGCGAACCCGAGATGCCGAACCACGATTAACTGAGCGGCAAAAAAAAATGGGCTGAACGCCCATCATCTTATTGCCGGTGGTCGCACCTGAGCCGCACATGAAACCGTACGCCCAGCGACTTCGCGATTGTAGCCATTTTTCGGCCCAAACGCAATCTGCAGTACGCCGGGCGCCGCGTATTTCCGCTTGATTTCATGGGAATCTTTCGACGATGCACAGGCAGATCCGGGCTGCGGCACGATCGCGCATGGTGGCTGGAAAGGTCATCCGAAGGACTACGCCAACGCTTTGCGGCGGAACGCCCTTTGGTGTCTTTTGCGCGGCTCCGCATGGCGTTTGACACCTTGGGAAGCCGCTCGAACACAGCAAACGACGGGCCGCAGAAATCGTTCAAACGATAAACGGCTCGCCCGGCAAGCGCTCGGCGTTGAGGCCTCGCAATTGCTGGACGAGCCGTCTGAAGCGACCGGCAGCCTGGCCGCCATGCGATCTGCACGATACGGCGACTGCATGACGCCCCACCCCGAGCGTCTTGCCGCGTGCCGCTTAACGGCCGCGCGAGCGACCGCGCGGGGCGCCACCGCCACGGTTCGCGCCGCCGCCCGGACCCGCGTTGCCGCCGGCACGATTAGCGTTGCCGCCGCGATTACCGCCCGGCCCGCGATTGCCGCCGCCGGCGCCCGCTGGCGCGCCGGCACGCTTGCCGCCACCGGTGCGCGTACGGTTGCCGTTCGCTGACGGCGCGCGATTGCCGTCCACGTCACGGCCGCCGCGCTGGCCACCGGTACCCCGATTGCCCGGGCCGGCACCGAAACCCGCGCCGCTACCCATGCCCGAGCCGAAGCCGCCGCCGGCCGCGCCGCGGCGGCCCTGCCCGCGGGGCTGCTGCTCGAAGCGGCTGTGCGACATCAGCACCGGCTCACGGTTGATGAAGCCCATCGACGTCTGCATCGGATCCGGCTGACGACGCTCTGGCGCCTCATTGCGGCTGCCGCGCTCCTCGGTCGGCGCCTTCAGGCCGACCGATGCCATCAGCGCGCGTACCTCGTTATCCTCGAGCTCTTCCCAGCGACCACGCTTCAGACCACGCGGCAGCGAGATCGGGCCGTGGCGCGTGCGGATCAGCCGGCTGACCATCAGGCCTGCCGCTTCGAACATGCGGCGCACTTCGCGATTCCGCCCTTCGGCGAGCGCGACGTGGTACCAGTGATTGGTGCCTTCGCCACCGCCGTCGCGGATGCGCAGGAAATTCGCCGGCCCGTCCTCGAGTTCGACACCGTGCAGCAGCTTCTGACGCATCCCCTCGGCGAGTTCCCCGACGACGCGCACCGCGTACTCGCGCTCGACGCTATAGCGCGGATGCATGAAGCGGTTCGCGAGATCACCCGACGTGGTCAGCATCAGCAGACCTTCGGTGTTGAAGTCGAGACGGCCGACTGCGAGCCACTTGGCGGTTTTCATCGGCGGCAGCTTGTCGAACACCGAGGGCCGGCCTTCCGGATCCGCGTGACTGACGATTTCGCCGGTCGGTTTGTGGTACAGCAGCACGCGCGGCGGCTTGCCGGCGATCTTGCGCTTCACCGGCTTGCCGTTGATGCGGACCTGATCGGTCGGCATGATGCGCTGGCCGATATGTGCCGGCTCGCCGTTCACCGACACGCGGCCGGCGATGATCAACTCTTCCATATCGCGGCGCGAACCCATCCCCGCCTCGGCGAGCACCTTGTGCAACTTCGGTGCGTCGTCGTCGGGCGACAGCACGCGCTTCGGGCCCGTAGCCTTGCCACGGCGCAGCATCGGAGCACGCACGCCACCAGTCGTGCTGTTGTCGGCGTCGAACGCGGGCGACGTCACGTACGAGAACAGATCGTCCTGAGCCGGCTCCGTGGCCGTGGCCGTGACCGCGTCGGCGCCGCGGCGGTTCTGGCGCTGGCCCTCGCGTTGACCTTCGCGCTGGCCTTCGCGCGGTTGACGTTCGCGCTGGCCTTCGCGTGACGCGCCCTCGCGCTTCGCTCCGCCGGCGTTGCGTCGACCGCCCTGTTTGGCGCCCGCGTCCTTGCGCGGCGTGCGCACCTGCGCGACGACCTCGCCATCCGGCGGTGCTTCCGAGACGACCGGGGCGGCCGCCGCGGGCGCGCCCTCGGCTGCCTTCGTTTTCGCGCCGGCGCGGCGTCGCGCGATCAGGCTGCGCGGCCCGCGACGCAGACCGCGGCGCGGACGCTCTTCGCCGTCTGCTTCCGCGCCGTGAGCCGGGCGCTCGCCCTCGCCTGCCGACGCTTGCTTGGTGCGTTCGTCGGTCCGCGTCGACGGCACGGCGCGCTCGGATTCGGACGAATCGGTGTCGTGGGTATGTGTCAAAACAACCTCAAAGTGTCAGGTCGCGCGCGCCCATTGCGGGCGCGGCAAAAAAAGTTCGGTTACGTCAGGCGCTGCGCGACTCGGTTTCGTCGTCAGTTAGAAAGCCTGCGTCCTGCGCGGCGTCGCGGCGATCCTCGGGATCGTCGTGCGCCGCCTCGATCGGGTTCGGCTCGGCGGCGTGCTCCGTGTTGCGAGCTACGCCCGAGTCGTGCGCGGGTGTTGCCGGATCGGTCTGGGTGACCGGATCGTGATGCTGTGCCGGACCGGCGACGCTGGCCTGCGCTGCCGCGGATGCCGGTTCGGGCTGTTGCTGCGGGTCGTGCGGCGCGCTCGATGTGTCCGACGCACTCGACGCGTTCGTCGTGCCGACCTGCTCGGCCGCTTGCGCGTGGGGCTGCGGCTCGAACCTCGACTCGGCTATGGTCTCGTGCGGCTCTGCTTCAAATTCCGACGCGGCGTGCTGCGCCGCTTCCGGTGCAGCCGTCTCGCCAGCCTCGAGCGTCGCGTCGTGCTCTGTTTCCTGCTCCGTCTGCTGGACGCTTTGCGCTTCGCCCTCTGCAAACTCGATCGCGTGCTGACCCAGAAGATCCGCGTTAAGTTGCGCGGACGGATCGGCAAGCGGCGGCAACTCGTCGAGCGCCGTCAGGCCAAGGTCATCGAGAAACTGGCGCGTGGTCGCATAGAGTGCCGGACGCCCCGGCACGTCGCGATGACCAATCACCTCGATCCAGCCTCGATCCTCGAGTTGCTTGACGACCTGCGTATTCACCGTCACACCACGAATTTCTTCGATATCGCCCCGTGTCACCGGTTGCCGGTAGGCAATGATCGCGAGCGTTTCGAGCACCGCGCGCGAATATTTCGGCGGTTTTTCCGGATGCAGCCGATCGAGATACGAACGCATCGCGGGCTTGCTTTGAAACCGCCAGCCCGACGCCAGCCCGACCAGCTCCACACCGCGCCCAGACCAATCCCGCTTCAGGTCTTCGAGCAAGGTCCGAACAGTGTCTGCCGACACACCGTCGGCAAAGAGCTTGCGCAATTCGCCGAGCTTCAACGGCTCCTGCGCGCAGATCAAGGCAGTCTCGAGGACGATCTTCGCCTCTTGGGTATTCATGCAGCTAGGTCAGACCCTGTGGTCAAAGAACCGGATCAAACAGACGATGTGGAACTGAAGACGCGCTCGCCCGATTCTG
>DATAQT010000099.1:0-2931 GCA_036264535.1 Paraburkholderia sp.
TGCCAGCTTCGACCTCGGTCTGCCGTTCTTCTACGGCCGCTACGTGTACTACCACCTCGATCAGACCGCGAACAACGGCCCCTCCCCTTACGTCGGCTTCTGAAGCCGCGCGTCAATCCGATGCCGGACGGTGTGCGTGAGACACGCGCGAGCCGTCCGGCCATCCGTCGAAATACCCCCGTTTCTCCGCCCTTATCCGCCGATCAGCACTTGCGTCGAGCAGGAATAATCGCTGTCACTGGAAAGAGGCGTCGTGCCTCGGCCGACCGGAGAGCTTTGTGGCAGGGGACAGCGACCTCGAAAAAACCGAATCCGCCACCCCTCGGCGCCTGCAGAAGGCGCGCGAGGAGGGGCAGATCGCGCGTTCGCGGGAGCTGTCGACCTTCGCGCTGCTGGCGGCCGGGTTCTATGGCGTGTGGGGCATGTCCGGCAGCATCGGCGACCATTTGCAGAACATGCTGCGTGCGTCGCTCACGTTCAACCACGCCAGCGCGTTCGACACCAGCCGCATGCTGATCGGCGCGGGCGCCGCGAGCCGCGAAGGACTCTATGCGCTATTGCCGATCCTCGCCTTCACCGGACTTGCCGCCTTGCTTGCGCCGCTGGCGCTCGGCGGCTGGCTGCTGTCGGCGCAAGCGCTCGAGCCGAAGTTCGGCCGGCTGAACCCGATCGAGGGGCTCAGCCGCATGTTTTCGATCAACGGTCCGATCCAGCTCGGCATGTCGCTCGCGAAGACGCTCGTGGTGGGCATCATCGGCGGGACGGCGATCTGGAATCGCCACGAGCAATTCCTCGCGCTCGCAACGCAGCCGCTCCATCTCGCACTCGCCAACTCCATGCATCTGATCGCGGTGTGCTGCGGCATGACGGTGGCCGGTATGTTCGCGGTGGCCGCGCTCGACGTGCCCTACCAGCTGTGGTCGTTCCACAAGAAGCTGCGCATGACGAAGGAAGAAGTGAAGCGCGAGCATCGCGAGAGCGAAGGCGATCCGCACATCAAGGGCAAGATTCGCCAGCAGCAACGCGCGATCGCGCGGCGCCGCATGATGGCGCAGGTGCCGAAGGCCGACGTGGTCGTGACGAACCCGACGCACTTCGCGGTCGCGCTGCAGTACACGGACGGCGAGATGGGCGCGCCGAAGGTGGTCGCGAAGGGCGTGAACCTCGTGGCCGCGCGGATTCGCGACATCGCCGCCGAAAACAACGTGCCGCTGCTCGAAGCGCCGCCGCTCGCGCGGGCGCTCTATCACAACGTCGATCTGAATCGCGAGATTCCGGGGCCGCTATACGGTGCGGTCGCGGAAGTGCTCGCGTGGGTCTATCAGTTGCGCCGCTTCAAGGCCGAAGGCGGCGACGTTCCGGTCGCGCCGACCGGACTCGACGTGCCGCCCGAACTCGACAAGGGCGGCGTGTCGGACGAAGACGCCGCCGACGAAGCCGCCGACACGCTGAACCCCGTCGACGACGACGCCAACGACGACCGCGGCAACGACAATAAGGGAGCCTCCGCATGAACGCTCGCGCCGGTTTCCTCGCCCGACGGCCCGATGCCCTGAACAGCACCAACCTGCGCGCCCTCGCCGGGCCGGTGCTGATCTGCATGATCCTCGGCATGATGATTCTGCCGTTGCCGCCGTTCCTGCTGGATCTGCTGTTCACGTTCAATATCGCGCTGTCGGTGATGGTGCTGCTCGTCAGCATGTACACGATGAAGCCCCTCGACTTCGCCGCGTTTCCGAGCGTGCTGCTGTTCTCGACACTGCTTCGGCTGTCGCTGAACGTCGCGTCGACGCGGATCGTGCTGCTCGAAGGCCACACCGGTCCCGACGCGGCCGGTCAGGTGATCGAGTCGTTTGGCCACTTCCTCGTGGGCGGCAATTTCGCGGTCGGTATCGTCGTGTTCGTGATCCTGATGGTGATCAACTTCATGGTGATCACGAAGGGCGCGGGCCGCATCGCCGAAGTGTCCGCGCGCTTCACGCTCGACGCGATGCCCGGCAAGCAGATGGCGATCGACGCCGATCTGAACGCCGGCCTCATCAACGAAGAGCAGGCCCGCAAGCGTCGCGCGGAAATCTCGCAGGAAGCCGAGTTCTACGGCTCGATGGACGGTGCCAGCAAGTTCGTGCGCGGCGATGCGATCGCCGGTCTGCTGATCATGGTGATCAACATCATCGGCGGGCTGATCGTCGGCATGGTCCAGCACGACATGAGTTTTGCGGCGGCGGGCAAGAACTACACGCTGCTCACGATCGGCGACGGCCTCGTCGCGCAGATTCCGTCGCTGGTGATTTCGACGGCGGCCGGCGTGATCGTGTCGCGCGTCGCAACCAATGAAGACATCGGCACGCAGCTGACCGGGCAGCTGTTCACGAATCCGCGCGTGCTGATCATCACGGGCTGCATCCTCGTGCTGATGGGCCTGATTCCGGGCATGCCGCACTTCGCATTCCTGGTTCTTGGCGGCGGCCTGATCCAGCTTGGCCGCACGATGAAGAAACGCGCCGAGGATCGCAAGAACGCGCCGGCGCTCGTCGACCTCGCGCCGGCCGCGCTGGCGCCGGTCGAAAACGCCGAGGCGAGCTGGGACGACGTGACGATGATCGACACGCTCGGTCTCGAAGTCGGCTACCGGCTGATCCCGCTCGTCGACAAGAACTCGGACGGCGAGTTGCTGAAGCGCATCAAGAGCATCCGCAAGAAGTTCGCGCAGGAAATCGGCTTTTTGCCGCCGGTCATCCATATCCGCGACAACCTCGAATTGCGGCCGAACGGCTATCGCATTGCGCTCAAGGGTGTCGAGGTCGGCTCGGGCGAAGCGTATCCGGGCCAGTGGCTCGCGATCAACCCCGGTCAGGTGTCGGCCGCGCTGCCGGGCACGCCGACCCAGGACCCGGCGTTCGGCCTGCCCGCGATCTGGATCGATACGAA
>DATAQT010000104.1:0-3642 GCA_036264535.1 Paraburkholderia sp.
CGCACTGAACCTGCAAAGCGCGTCGCCGACCTGGATGACGGCGCTGCGCGCACTGCCGATGTACCTCGGTCTCGACCTGCGCGGCGGTGTGCACTTCCTGCTGCAGGTCGACATGGCCGGCGCGCTGAACAAGAAGCTCGATTCGGACGCCTCGGACGTGCGCACGCTCCTGCGCGACAACAACGTCCGCGACGGCGGCGTGAATCGCGTAGACCAGTCGGTGGTGGTGAATCTGGCCGACCAGGCCACGGCGGACGCGGCACTCAAGCTGCTCGGCCGCAGCGTCAGCGAACTCCAGTGGGCGTCGCAGCCGAACACCGGCGCGGACGGCGGCGTGCAGCTCGTCGGCACTTTCACGCCGGCCGTGCAGCGCGCGGTGCAGGACGCCGCGCTCAAGCAGAACATCACGACGCTGCATAACCGCGTGAACGAACTCGGCGTGGCCGAGCCCGTGATCCAGCAACAGGGCTCGGACCGCATCGTGGTCGAGCTGCCGGGCGTGCAGGACACCGCGAAGGCGAAGGACATCATCGGCCGTACGGCGACGCTCGAAGCGCGTCTCGCCGACCCGGTCAACACGCATCCGAACCCGAACGACCCGGTGCCGCCGGGTGATGAACTGTTCACGCAAGGCAACCAGGCGCCGGTGCTGCTGCGCAAGCAGGTAATCTTCACCGGCGACCGCATCATCGACGCATCCGCTGGCTTCTACGAGCATCAGCGTCCGTCGGTCAACATCCGTCTCGACTCGGCCGGCGGCCGCGCGGTGCGCGCGGTGTCGCGCGACAACATCGGCAAGCCGATGGCGATGGTGCTGTTCGAACGCGGCAAGGGCGAAGTGCTGACGGTTGCGACGATCCAGTCGGAACTCGGCGACCGCTTCCAGATCACCGGCCAGCCGACCCCGCAAGCGGCCGCCGACCTCGCGCTGCTGTTGCGCGCCGGTTCGCTCGCCGCGCCGATGGAAATCATCGAGGAACGCACGATCGGCCCGAGCCTCGGCGCCGACAACATCCAGAAGGGCTTCCACTCGGTCGTGTGGGGCTTCGCGGCGATCGCCGTGTTCATGATCGCGTACTACATGCTGTTCGGCGTGATCTCGATGATCGGCCTGTCCGTGAACCTGCTGCTGCTGGTCGCGGTGCTGTCGATGCTGCAGGCCACGCTCACGCTGCCGGGTATCGCCGCTATCGCGCTCGCGCTCGGTATGGCGATCGACGCGAACGTGCTGATCAACGAGCGCGTGCGCGAAGAACTGCGCAACGGCGCGCCGCCGCAACTGGCCATCCAGAACGGCTACGCGCATGCATGGGCGACGATTCTCGACTCGAACGTGACCACGCTGATCGCCGGCCTCGCGCTGCTCGCGTTCGGCTCGGGTCCGGTGCGCGGCTTCGCGATCGTCCACTGTATCGGCATTCTGACGTCGATGTTCTCGGCAGTGTTCTTCTCGCGCGGCCTGGTGAACTTCTGGTACGGCGGCAAGAAGAAGCTGAAGTCGCTGTCGATCGGCCAGGTCTGGCGACCGCAAACGGCGGCGGCAGGTTCGGCCGCGTATGCAGGCAACGCCCTCGCCGGCAGCGACGCCGCGACCGACACCGCGCAGGCCATCGCCACGGCGAAGGCAAGCGCGAAGGCAAGTTCGAAAGCACCGGCAGCGACCGGCGCGCAAGGTCGTGCGAAGCCGACCGTGCGTCGCCGCAATGGGCCGGGGACGTCGTCGTCGAATGACTCCACGCCGCAGAAACCGGGTTCATCCCGCTGAGTCCCGGAGAACAAGATCATGGAATTTTTCCGCTTCCGTAAAGACGTTCCGTTCATGCAGCGCGCGTTGATCTTCAACGCGATCTCGCTGATCACCTTCCTCGCCGCCGTGTTCTTCCTCGTGCATCGCGGGCTGCATCTGTCGGTGGAATTCACCGGCGGTACCGTGATCGAGGTGCAGTATCCGGGCGCGGTGCCGCTCGACCCGGTGCGTAACACGCTCGGCAAGCTCGGTTACGCCGACGCGCAGGTGCAGAACTTCGGCACCTCGCGCGACGTACTGATCCGTCTGCCGCTGAAGTCGGGCTACACGTCCGCGCAGCAGAGCGACCAGGTGATGGGCGCGCTCAAGGCCGAAACGCCGCAGGTACAGTTGCAGCGCGTCGAGTTCGTCGGTCCGCAGGTCGGCAAGGAGCTCGCCACCGACGGTCTGCTCGCGCTCGCGTGCGTGGTGGCCGGTATCGTGATTTACCTGTCGTTCCGCTTCGAATGGAAGTACGCGATCGCCGGCGTGATCGCCAACCTGCACGACGTCGTCATCATTCTCGGCTTCTTCGCGTTCTTCCAATGGGAGTTCTCGCTGTCGGTGCTGGCCGCGGTGCTTGCGGTGCTCGGCTATTCGGTCAACGAATCGGTCGTTATCTTCGACCGGATTCGCGAAACCTTCCGCCGCGAACGCAAGATGACCGTGATCGAAGTGATCAACCACGCGATTACCAGCACGATGTCACGAACCATCATCACGCACGGCTGTACGCAGATGATGGTGCTGTCGATGTTCCTGTTCGGGGGCCCGACGCTGCACTACTTCGCGCTCGCGCTGACGGTCGGTATTCTGTTCGGTATCTACTCGTCGGTGTTCGTCGCCGCGGCGCTCGCGATGTGGTTCGGCGTCAAGCGCGAAGACCTGGTGAAGGACAAGAAGGAAAGCCACGATCCGGGCGATCCGAACGCGGGCGCGCAGGTTTGATGCGCGCGTAGTCGTTGAGAGATCGCGCAATACGAATTGCGCAAACAAGAAAGGCCGGTTCTTGCGAACCGGCCTTTTGCGTTTACGTGCGCCGTCGTTTTTGCCTGAGGCTTTAGCGGAACCCCAGCTTGCGCCGCGCGCCGAATAGCGCCGCGATGCTCAGCAGCGCGGCAAACATCACGTAGTAGCTCGGCGCGGCTTTCGAGCCGGTCACGCTGATCAGCCACGCGATGATGAACGGCCCGAAGCCGCCGAAAATCGTCACCGCGATGTTATACGCGAGCGACATGCCGGTCGTGCGCGTCTGCACCGGGAAGATCTCCGACAGCAGGCCCGGCGTCGCGCCGAAGTAGCCGCTGACGAGAAAGCCGAACACGATCTGCCACACGATCAACGTGCCGAAGCTCGGATGCGCGATCAGATACGAAAACGCCGGATAGACGAGGACGAGCAGCAGCACCGCCGCGCTCAGCATGATGCGCGTGCGTCCATGCAGGTCCGACCAATGCCCGGCCACCGGCGAGAACACCATCTGGATCAGACCCGTCACCGCGATCGCCGCGAACGCGGCCGACGGCGCGAGCCCCAGTTGCCGCACGCCATAAGTCGGCATGAACAGCATCAGATACGCGGAGACGGTCCCGAGGATCACCACGCCCATCGCGATCACGAGCCGCAGCTTCTGCGTCGCGAACGTATCGCGCAGCGGCGTCTGCGTCGTTTCCGCGGCGAGGAATTCGGGCGTCTCGTCGAGCCTGGTGCGGATATAGAACGCGACCGGCCCGATCAGCAGACCGAAGAAGAACGGCACGCGCCAGCCCCACGACGCCATCTGCTCCGGCGACAGCTGGCCCGTCAGCAACGCGCCGAAGCCGGCGGCGAGCAGCGTCGTCAGACCCTGGCTCGCC
>DATAQT010000112.1:0-34181 GCA_036264535.1 Paraburkholderia sp.
AAAACGCTGCGGCGGCTTGCCAGCGCCCGCCGCCGCTGCCGACTCCGCTTCGGCCGCCTGGCGCAACGCGGTCACGCTGCGCGCGACGGTCGCGGCGGCCATCGCCGAGCTAAGCGGCGCGGATGGCTCGCGCGAGGTTGCCGCCGGTTTGTCGGCGGTGTTGGCTTCGGCGTTCGGCGTCGCATCGTTGGTGGCAGCAGTCGCGGCCTGGCTTGCGCGAGCGTCAGCGATGGCCATCGCCGGCTCGACGTCAAACCCGCTCAACTGCTCGTTCACCGGCACCGGGCCATCCAGCTTCGCCGTGCGCGCCACGCGGCGCACCGCTTTGTCGGGCGATGCATGTCCATCGAACGCGCCCACCGCCTGCAGCACCACGTCCGGCAATTCGAAGCCATCCAGCGTGCCCTGGCGGACGTCGATGTTCATCGCCTCGAGCGCGGCGCGGGTAGGATCGTCGGGGAACAGGTCGAGCGTGCTGTCTTGGCGCGCGGCGCCGCTCAGTTGCGCGAGCCGTTGCGCCGAGCGCGCCGCGCGCGCCAGCTTGTTTTCAGTTTCGGTCGAGACGGCGCCCTCGCGCTGCTTCTTCGAAGCAGCGCGCCTGGGCCTGGATTGCGGGGATGCTACGGAATCTGCCATAGAGAAAAGAGCGGTCGTCGCCAGGAACGGGGCGCCGGATGCCGCTCGTCATTGCCGTTGGAATATTTAGACCCAGCATTGTCGCATGGCGCTCCACGCGCGCCGAGGCCATTCCCCGACGATTTACGCCCGCTCGCGCCTTTCACGATGTCGCGCTGTCGTCGCGGAACTCGCGCACCCCCTGCAATTGCCGCAAGCGCGCGCAGATCGACTCATATTCCACATTCGACACGCGATGCAGCGCGATGATCACCTCATCGCATTCGGCCACGTCATCGCTCTACTGCATCACGAACTGCTTGACGCGCGGACTCGCGGTGCCGAGTTCGTCGTGCAGCGAATGGAACGTCAGCGTGCCGCGCTCGACGATCATCGTCAGCTGACGCCGTTGCCTCGCCGTGATGAAGCGCCGTTCGAGCGGCTTGATGCCGGCGAGGATGATCAGAATGATGACGGTCGCCGCGATCGACGCCGTGTACAGCCCACCGCCGACCGCGAGCCCGATCGCGGCGACCGACCACAGACTCGCCGCGGTCGTGAGCCCGCGCACGATCTCGCCGCGCAGCAGGATCGAGCCCGCGCCGAGAAAACCGATGCCCGATACCACTTGGGCGGCCATCCGCGACGGATCGAGCACGACATGCTCGCCGAGCACTTCGCCGAAGCCATACGCGGACACGATCATGACCAGCGTGGAGCCCACGCAGACCAGCATGTGCGTGCGCAACCCCGCCGCCCACGACAGCCGCTCGCGCTCGAAGCCGATCACGCTGCCGAGCGCCGCAGCCAGAACGAGACGGGCGACGAGTTCGAAATTACCGAGCATCGTTGTTCCTCCTTATCGGACGCGGGCGGGCGCAGCCGTTGCCGCTGGAGCGCCCGGCGCCGAGTCGAGCGTTCCAGATGCTTGCGCCGAGGTGTCATCGCGAGGCGTTTGCTTTATGCTAAGTCGCACAACGCCGCAGCCTCGGCGAGCGGGACGCCTCAACCGCCGCCCTGAACGCCGCCTCGAAACATTGCGCACGCTGCGCCTGACCCACATGACCATGCCAAGCACGACCCCTCTCCCTGCTTCGACGACCACCACCGCGACCGCGCTGCGCGAGCACTTCGCGGACGTGGTGCTGCCGATGTGGCGCGGCCCCGGCTTCAATCGCGCGTTGCAACTGCCCTATGAGGCGCTCGCCGCCGCCGCGGAACAGCCGCTGCCCGTGCAACGCTATCGGGCGATGGCGTGCGCGCGGCAGCTGTTCACGTTTTCGCAGGCGGGCGACATGGAACACGCCCGCGTGCTGTTCGATTCGCTGACGCATACCTTTCAGGACACCGACCACGGCGGATGGTTCTACAGCGTCGACGCGCTCGGCGTGCCGCTCGACACGACCAAGGACCTTTACACGCACGCGTTCGTCGTGTTCGCGTGCGCTGAATACGCGCGGCGCTCCGACAACCATGAGGCGCTAAAGCTGGTGCACAACACGACCGCGCTGATCCAGTCGAACTTCGCGGCCGACGACGATCTATTCAACGCGTCGCTCAACGTCGACTTTTCGACGGTCACCGGCACGCCGCTGCAAAATCCGCTGATGCATCTGACCGAAGCGTGGCTCGCCGCCTGCGAAGTGACACGCGACAACGTGTTCGGCGCCGCGTTGCGCCGCCTCGCCGGCGCGGTCGCACGACACTTCGTGCATGCGCCGAGCGGCTGCGTCGCCGAGTTGCCGATTGGCGCGAGCGGCAACCGTCTGGAACCGGGACATCAGTTCGAGTGGTACTGGCTGGTCAGGCAGGCGGGCGCGCTGTTCGACGGCACGGGGCTCGCTGAAGCGCTGGCGCGCGCCTTCACCTTTGCACAGCAGCATGGCGTGGACCCGGAGAGCGGCGGTGTGTGTGCATCGCTCGACGAGGCTGGGAACGTCAGCGACGCCACCCAGCGCATCTGGGCGCAAACGGAATACCTGCGTGCGCTCGCCTGCCACGAGGACCGGACCATGCGCGCAGGGTTGCCGCAACAGATCGCACGTTTTCAGCAATGCTTTTTGCATGAGCGCGGCTGGTTCGAGTGCAAAACGTCGAGCGGCGAAGTCGCGCGCGCCGACATGCCGTCCACCACGCCTTACCACCTCGCCACCGCGTACGCTGCGCTGCCGGAGGCCGCCGAACCTGCAGAGCGAACTTAGGTGAATTTACCTAACGATAAAAGAAATTGAAGGTCGATTGATTCAATAGCCGCCAGTGCGCAGGCAAAAAAAGCATCGACCCTTTTCGAGCGAAAATCTCGTATCGCTGGCAAACCCTGGCGAAGAAAAGTTCTCGTCTGACCTTCACCTGGCGCGAAAAAACATCAAAACCGGGAATACCCGGATGCAGGTTGATTGGCGTCTGTCATAAAGACGTGATACAACTCTTCCCTCGCGCTCGCCCTCACATCGAGTCATTGCGGTCGCGATGCAATACACAACATTTATTTGGATCAATAATGGCAACAGGTACTGTTAAGTGGTTTAACGATGCAAAGGGCTTTGGCTTCATCACGCCGGACGACGGCGGCGAAGACCTGTTTGCACACTTCTCGGAAATCCAGTCCTCGGGCTTCAAGTCCTTGCAGGAAAACCAGAAAGTGTCTTTCGAAGTCAAGCAAGGCCCGAAGGGCAAGCAGGCTGCGAACATCCAGGCGATCTAAGTACTTCCGGGTACTTTGAGACCGACTTGGACGCGGCGATAGGCGCCTCTCGAGGCCCCTGCGTCTAATGCAAAATGGCTCGCTTCACGCGAGCCATTTTCTATTTTCTGCCTCGTTTTTAAGCGTCACCGCATTAAAGCGCATGCATTCCGGTGAATGCGAATTCCGCGTTCGCGGGCGACATCGCACCGGGCTGTTGCGTGCGCAACACACTTTCCGAAATTTCGAACACGGAAACAGCTTGTTTCAATTGCTCGGTCTGCTGATGCAGGGAAGCGGCCGCCGCCGCGGCCTGCTCGACGAGCGCCGCGTTCTGCTGCGTCATCTCGTCCATCTGCACGACCGCCTGGTTCACCTGCTCGATGCCGGTGCTCTGCTCGAGCGACGAGGCGCTGATTTCGGCCATCATCTGCGTGACGCGCGAGATCGACGCCGACACATGCCTCATCGCTGCGCCGGCACGCTCGACGAGCGTCGAGCCGCCCTGAATCTCCGCGACCGATTCGCTGATCAGCGTCTTGATTTCCTTCGCCGACTGCGCGCTGCGTTGCGCGAGCCCGCGCACTTCGCCGGCCACGACCGCGAAGCCACGGCCCTGCTCGCCCGCACGCGCCGCCTCGACGGCCGCATTCAGCGCGAGGATGTTGGTCTGGAACGCGATGCCATCGATCACCGAAATGATCTCGGCGATCTTGTCCGAGCTCTGCGCGATGCCGTGCATCTTCTCGACCACCTGGTTGACGACTTCGCTGCCGCGCGACGTCGCGTCGAGCGCGGTCTCCGCAAGCGCGCTGGCTTCGCGCGCGTGGTCGGCGTTCTGGCGCACGGTCGCCGTGAGTTCTTCCATGCTCGACGCCGTTTCCTCGAGCGATGCCGCCTGGTTTTCGGTGCGCGCGGACAGATCGGCGTTGCCGGTCGCGATTTCATTAGCGCCAAGATGGATCGAGTCGGCCGATTCGCGCACGCTCTTGACGGTGCGCGCGACGCTCGCCTGCATCGTCGCGAGACCTGAGAACAGGCGGCCGATTTCGTTGCTGCCGCGCGCGGCGATCGGCTGATCGAGACGGCCTTGCGCGATGCGCTCGAAGTGCCGGTCCACTTCCTCGAGCGGCGCCACGACGCCGCGCCGCAGCGCCGTGTACACGGCGAACGTGCCGGCGACGAGTACCAGCAGGATCACGACGCTGACGATGCGAAACGCCGACACGCGCGCATCGATCGAGTCGAGCGACGCGCGGCTCGCCGCGTCGCCGAATTGCACGAAGTTGTGCACTTCGGTCAGATAGGCGTCCTGCATCGACTGCGTCGGCTGATCGAGGAAGGCCTGGATGTTGTTCGAGTCGAGATACTGCACCAGCTCGGCAAGCGCGCCGTGCAGCGTCTTGTAGCGCTCCGCGAGCGCGGTGGCGCGCGCGCCGTTTTCGTCGCTGGTCTTCTCCGCGCTCATGAAGGCAGCGAACGACTGATCGGCGGCGACGAGCTGTTCGCGCGCGTGCTGCACGATGTCGGTGGGCTCGGTGCCGCCGCGCACCATGCGGGTACCGGCGCGCGACAGGTTGATGCGCGCGTCCATCAGGCGCTGCGTGGTCTGGTTGACGGAGTCGACCTGCTTCAGCGCGATGTTCGACAGATCGCCGACGTCGTCGTGCGTGCGCGTCAGCGACCAGAAGCCCAACCCTACGGTGACGAGCTGGAAGACGCAGAACGCGGCCAGAACACATAGCAGGCCGGATGCGACCTTGATCTTGCTGAACATCGTGGACACCTGGGAACAAAGGATGACGGGGGTTACACCAGGGTTAACGGCAAGTCGACTGACTGCTTGAGGCCAATTTCCGCAAAAAGCCCTCTATGTGCAGGTTTCATCGGCGATCGTCGCGATTGCGGTTATTTTGCGCAACAATTCGCCGGTCATCGCGTGGAATTACCTTGCGCAGCGCAGCGGCGCTTCCTAGAGTGGGTAGGGACCGCTCGGCGGGCGCCGGGCGGATGCTCTGTTGCACGGATGCACGACACGGACCCCGTACTAAGGAACCACGATGACCGACCTACTCGACCGGGCGCGCGGCGCATTGCACGCCCAGCCGTTCAGCATGCTGCTAGGCGCGGAGTTGATGCACGCCAGCAGCGACGAGCTCACCCTCTGTCTGCCGATTCGCGATGAACTGCGGCAACAGCATGGCTTCGTGCATGGCGGCGTCATCAGCTATCTCGCCGACAATGCGTTGACGTTCGCGGGCGCGCTGTCACTGGGTCCGAGAGTCGTGACCGGTGAATACAAGATCAACTATCTGCGGCCGGCGATGAAGGGGACGCTGATCGCGCGCGCGAACGTCGTCTATGCAGGCAGGCATCAGGCGACCTGCCAGTGCAGCGTGTTCGTGATGGAAGGGAACCGCGAGAAGCTGGTCGCCGTTGCGCAGGGGACCGTGAACCGGATCGGAGAGAATGGGGAGCAGGAGGCGGGAGGGTAGGATATTCCACCCATGTTGCGGGCCGTTCCCGCATAGAACGGGAACGGCTTTTCCAAAACTGCGGCTTAGCTATCGGACCACCCGCGCGTCACTCCGCCGCGTAAGTCTTCTGCGTCTGTTCGCCCAGCCCTTCGATACCCAGACGCACCGTCTGCCCCGGCTTCAGAAACACCGGGTTCGGCTTCACGCCCATGCCGACGCCCGGCGGCGTGCCGGTCGAGATCACATCGCCCGGTTGCAGGCTCATGCATTGCGACACGTACGACACCACCTTCGCGACGTTGAAGATCATCGTCTTCGTGCTGCCGTTCTGGTAGCGGTGGCCGTCCACTTCGAGCCACATGCTCAGGTTCTGCGGATCGGCGACTTCGTCGCGCGTGACGACCCACGGGCCGATCGGGCCGAACGTGTCGAAGCCCTTGCCTTTGTCCCACGTGCCGCCGCGCTCGATCTGCCACTCGCGCTCCGACACGTCGTTGATCACGCAATAGCCGGCCACGTGCTCGAGCGCATTCGCTTCGTCGACGTATTTCGCGGCCTTGCCGATCACCACGCCGAGTTCGACTTCCCAGTCGGTCTTCTTCGAGCCGCGCGGGATTTCGATGTCGTCGTTCGGGCCGCTGATCGCGCTCGTCCACTTGTTGAAGATGACCGGTTCGGCCGGTACCGGCAGATTCGACTCCGCCGCGTGATCGGCGTAGTTCAGGCCGATGCAGATGAACTTGCCGATCCTTGCGACGCACGGTCCCACGCGCGGATTGCCCTCGACGACCGGCAGCGTTGCCGGATCGAGCGCGCGCAGTTTCGCGAGGCTTTCATCGCTCAGCGCCGCGCCGTCGATATCGCCCACCACCTTCGACAGATCGCGGATCTTGCCTTGCGCGTCGAGCAGGCCCGGCTTTTCCTGGCCCTTCGGCCCATAACGAAGCAGTTTCATCGTTGCACTTCCCTTTACGTTCAGTAGTGTTCGGTTCGTCAATCAATCAGAATCAGTTCGACCATCCGCCGTCGATCACGTGGATCTGGCCCGTCGTGAACGACGACTCGTCGGACGCGAGATACAGCGCGAGCGCGGCGATCTCCTCCGGTTTGCCGATCCGGCCCATCGGCTGACGCGAGACGAACGCTGCCTGCACCGCGTCGAGCGACGCGCCCTGCGCCTGAGCCTGCGCGGCGATTCGCTGTTCGAGCGACGGCGAGGACACCGTGCCCGGGCAAATCGCGTTACAGCGTACACCACGCGTGACGAAGTCCGCCGCGACGGCCTTCGTGAGCCCGACCACCGCGGCCTTCGACGCGCCGTACGCGAAGCGGTTCGGCACGCCCTTCACGCTCGACGCCGCCGACGACATGTTGATGATCGAGCCGCCGCCCTTCTCCAGCATGGCCGGCAAAAACGCGCGAATCATACGGTACATCGCCTTGGCGTTGAGGTCGAAAGCGAAATCCCAATCCTCCTCGCTGCATTCGAGGATATTGCCCGAGTGCACGAAGCCCGCGCAGTTGAACAGCACGTCGATCGTGCCGACCTCGGCGGCGAGCGCCTTGATCGCCGCGCCGTCGAGCACGTCGAGCTTGCGCGGCTCGAGCGGCTTGCCGGCGAGTCCGTCGATGCGGATATCGGTGGCGATCACGCGCGCGCCTTCGCGTGCGAACAGTTCGGCGGTGGCGAGACCGATGCCTTGTCCCGCCGCGGTGATCAGGGCCGTTTTGCCGGCCAGTCTTTGTGTCATCTACGACTCCAGTTGAATGGGCTGCTAACGAAATCAAAGCCGGTAAAACGCGGCGGCGTTCTCGCCGAACACGGCGTCGCGCTCGGCGTCGCTCAAGGACGCGAGCAGCGTGGTCGCCACCGAATGCCACAGCAGGTAGTCGCCGTTCAGTTCGAGCACGGGCCAGTCGCTGCCCCACATGAGCCGCGCGGGCCCGAACGTGTTCAGCAGATGCTCGACGTAGGGCCGCAGCGTGTCCTCGGTCCAGCCGGGTGACGCCTCGGTCGCGAGACCCGACAGCTTGCAGTGGACGTGCGGGAGCGCGGCAAGCCGAGTGATCGCGTCGCGCCATACGTGGCAGCCCGCCTGGCCGTAGCGGATCGGCGGCTTCGCGCCATGATCGACCACCGTGCGCAGCGCCGGAAAACGCTGCGCGAAAATTTCGACGTATTGCACGTGACGCGCGAAGATCAGCGCATCGAACGCGAGGTCGTGCGCGATCAGCGCGTCGATGGCCGGCGTGAGGTCGGGGTTCGCGATCCAGCCGTCGTCGGGCAGATCCTGCAGCATCGGCCGCACGCCCTTGA
The DNA here is from genome assembly GCA_036264535.1 of Paraburkholderia sp. Classification (GTDB taxonomy): domain Bacteria; phylum Pseudomonadota; class Gammaproteobacteria; order Burkholderiales; family Burkholderiaceae; genus Paraburkholderia. Next base: position 8,093 of record DATAQT010000112.1, read on the forward strand.
ACTTCGGCTCGCGGGCGAGCGCCTCGATCAGTTCGGGTGCGTTCGGCAACAGCAGCGGCACCCAGCCGACCACGCCCGCAATCGACTCTTCGTGCCGCGCGATGTCGAGCAGGTAGCGGGTTTCTTCGAGCGTCGGCGCGGCCTGCACGACCACGGTCCGCTCGATGCCGGCCTGTTCGCGCAACGGCTTCAGATCGCCCGGCCCGAACGGCCGGTAGAGGATTTTCAGCTCCGGCGTCAACCACTCGTAGTCGCCTCGCGCCGGGTCCCAGTAGTGCTGATGAGCGTCGATCGGCATGGTCGGATCAGTTCTCGGGCGCGGGCGCGCGGGGATCGAGCAGACCCGCTTCGCGCAATGCGGACCACAAGGCCGCGGGAATCGGCTGCTCGAACGACGCGACGTTCTCGCGCAATTCATCGGCACTGCGCGCGCCGGTCAGCACGGTGGCGACCGCCGCATGCGCGTACGGAAACTGCAACGCGGCGGCGGCAAGCGGCACGCCGTGCGCACGGCACACCGCCTCCAGACGCGCGACGCGCTCGATCACCTCGGGCGGCGCCGCCCCGTAATTGAACTTCAGATCGCCTTCGACGCCGCGCGCCAGGATGCCCGAATTGAACGCGCCGCCGAGCAGGATGCTGACGCCACGCGCTTCGCACGCGGGCAGCAGGTCGTCGAGGGTGGCCTGCTCGAGCAGCGTATAGCGGCCCGCGAGCAACGCGCAATCGATATCGAATTCGGCCATCGCGTCGAGGATCACCGCGCCCTCGTTGACGCCGAGGCCGACCGCCTTGATCGCGCCCGTCGAGCGAAGGCGCTCCAGCGCGCGGAAGCCGCCGCCTTCGGTCAGTTGCCGCCAGTAATGCGGATGCTGGTCGCCGTGCGTGATACGGCCGATGTCGTGGACGAGCAGGATGTCGATATCGATGATGCCGAGACGCTGCTGGCTGTCCTCGAACGAGCGCAGGATGCCGTCGTGCGTGTAGTCGTAGATCGCTTCGAACGGCAGCGGGTTCTGCCAGCCTTCGCGGTCGTCGAATGGCGACGTGCGCGGCACGAAGCGGCGGCCGACCTTGGTCGACAGCACGTACTCGCCGCGCGGATAGTGGCGCAACGCCGCGCCGAGCCGATGCTCGGCCTTCGTGTTGCCGTAGTGCGGCGCGGTGTCGAAGTAGCGCACGCCCGCGTCCCAGGCGGCGGCGATGGTCGCCTGAGCCTCTTCGTCGGACAGGTCGCGGTACAGGCCGCCGAGCGGCGCCGTGCCGAGACCCAGTCCGCTCACCTGCAGCGAGCCGCGGCCGATACGGCGCCGCTGCCCGACCTTCGATCCGATCGATGCCGACATGAGCTGTCTCCAGATTTGTAGTCTTTTTACCATGCGACGCGCGAGATGCGCCGCCAATCAGACGCGTGCTGCTCAAAGGTGCATTCATTCACCAATGAACGTATTATTCATATGCGAATTTTTCCAAGTCAAGGAAACTGCGTGGCACAGATGCCCGGGTTTTCCCTCAAACCGTGCGATCCAGTTCGCAAATCGCTACGCACTCGCCCGCGCGCACCAGATAATAAGAGCTCCAGACGACATTCTTCCAACGACAATGATGGACGCCGAAGACAAGGACGACGACCGCTACCGCGCCCCCGCGCTCGATAAAGGGCTCGACATTCTCGAGCTGCTGTCCGAGCAGAAGGAGGGACTCACCCGTGCCGAAATCACGCGGCAGCTGGGCCGCAACGCGAGCGAGATGTACCGGATGCTCGAACGTCTCGTCGCGCGGCAGTATGTCGTGCGCTCGGCGGCCGGCGATCGTTACTCGCTGGGCCTGAAGCTGTTCGCGCTCGCGCACCGTCATCCGCCGATGAACCGGCTGATCGCCGAAGCGCTGCCGCTGATGCAGCGTTTCGCCGACGCGGCCGAGCAGTCGTGCCATCTCGTCGTCTACGACCGCGGCAACCTGCTCGTGATCGCGCAGGTCGACGGGCCGGGCACGTGGGGCATGTCGGTGCGGCTCGGCTCGCGGGTCGGTCTGATCGACACTGGTTCGGGACGCGTGATGCTCGCGTTCCAGAGCGTCGAGCAGCGTCGGCAGATGCTTGCCGAGCACACCAAGGTGAAGGGCGAAGTGACGATCGATCGCGACGCGCTGGAGGAGGCGTGCGAGCAGATCCGCGCGGCGGGCTTCTGGCAGAAGGACAGCCAGCAGAGCTTCGGCGTCACCGATGTGACGTTTCCGATACTCGCGCCATCGGGACAGGCGATCGCGGTGCTCACCTGCCCGTATCTGCGCCGGATCGACGAATACGTCGCGCCGACGCTCGATGCGGCTACCTCGTTGCTGCGTGACACGGTGCAGGCGCTGTCGATGTTCCGCGAGCAGGCCGCGTAATTGGCAAGTGCGCGGCCAGGTCTCGCGACGACGGTTCGCGCAACGGCGCGCTCGCGCACATGGTTTAGAATGGCGGCCCTTCCAAAATTACGCCGCATGACGGGCTCATGCGCGCGCATCGATTGAGCAATGGCCAAACTTCTGACCGATTCCGAATTCCAGCGTTTTTCCGAACTCCAGCAGAAGCAGTCGAGCTTCACGATCACCGCCGAAGAAGCCGACGAACTGCGCGACATCGTCGCTCACGCGCAGAAGCGCCGCGACGACCGCGCCGCCGCGATGCAAAGCATCGAAAGCTTCATCCAGCAATTCGGTATCACGCCCGACGAGCTGTTTTCGCCCGAGCAGATCGGCGAAGCGGCGCGCACCTACGGCCTGATTCCGGCCGCGCGCAAGGAGCGCGTGCTGCCGCCGTCGCTGACCTTCAACGGCAAGCCGTATCAATGGACGACGCGGCCGCTGCCCGACGAAATCCGCGTGCCGTTGTTCGACGCGTTCAAGGGCGGCGAGTCGGTGAAATCGTTCATCTCGACGCTGAAGGACGCGAATCGCTGCGCGGCGACGATCGCGCGGCTCGAGCGCGAGACCGGCGCGATGTATGCGCAGGCATGGCTCGACGAGCTGTCGGTGACACGTGCACAGGTGGACGAAGCCACGCAGAAGTTGGCGGTGTGATCTGTTGAAGCTGGGCGTTGAGCGGGTCAGCCGCTCAACGCGCGGGCGGGTTGCGGGCTGAGGAATTCGGCTCCGCGCCCGACGTTTCATCGAGCGCCATCCGGAAGCCGACCACGCCGGGGTCATCGGTCCGCGTGATCGTGAAACCGCTGGCCTTCGCGAGCGCGATCATCGCGGTGTTCTCGCGCAGCGCTTCACCGACCAGCCAGTGCGTATCGCGCGCCCGCGCATACGCGATGATCCGCTGCATCAGCAACTGACCGAGGCGCCGCCCCTTCTGGTCCGAGCGCACGGTCACGGCGAACTCGGCCGTCTCGTTGTCGGGATCGGCCACCGCGCGCACCACGCCGAGCGTCTGCGGGACGCCCTCCTCGTTGTCGATCGTCGCGATCAGCGCCATTTCCCGGTCGTAATCGATCTGGGTCATGCGCGCGAGTTGCGAGTGCTCGAACGTGCTGACCGCGCCGAAAAAACGCAGCCGCAAATCTTCCGGCGTCATCGCCTCCACGAAAGCGCGATGGGCGTTTTCGTCTTCCGGGCGAATCGGCCGCACCGTCACGCGCATGCCCTGCCAGTCGATCGTTTCCTCGAAGCGCCGCGGATACGGCACGATCGCGAGACGGCTGCGCTTTGCGCCGATCCGCAACACGGGATCGACCACCATCACGCGATCCTTGTAGACCCTGAGCTTCAACGACAGGCCGACGATCTCGCGCACGTCGCAAACCGCTTGCGACAGCGCCGTCAGCGCCGCGAGCGTCGGCTCCGGCGCGGCCAGCCTCGCGTAGTGCGAACGCGTGACGATGTCGCGCGCGAGCGTCGGATTGAGCGGCGGCAGGCCGTAGACGCGCAAGCCGTTTGACACGCCGTCGGCCGGCGGTGCGATGAAGCGGAACACGGGGCCGAAATTGTCGTCGTCATGCAGCTCGACCGCGACGTCGACGATCGGTTTTGCCGTGGCCTCGGCGTTCTGCATGTCGGCGGCCGCCCCATCGGCCCCCTCCACCCGCAAGCCGAACCGCGCCAGAAATCGCGCCGCCGCCGCCCCCACCAGCTCGCTTTCGCCCGCCGCCAACGCCTCGCGGGCCTGCGCCTGGGCAGCATCGATCGCCTCGGGAATCTGCGCGGCCAGGCCCTCCGGCATTTGCATCAGCAGCTCGCGGCCCAGCCGGTACTCGACCAGACGCGCGAACGCGCGCGCGAGCCGCTGCGGCGTCGTGTGCACCGGGATGCCCTGCGCGTGCAGCGCGTCGCGCCTCGCGGCATCGACGCCGCCGAAGAAGCACGCAAGCAGCCCGCGATACGCGAACTGCTGATGCGCGATCAGCGCCTGCGCGACGTCGTCGACCGGCGCGCTATGCGTCGACGCGTGCACCACGAACGCGGTGCCCGTCACCCGATGCTCGGCGAGCAGCTTCAGCGCGGTGCCGAAATGCTCGGGACGCGCGTCGTCGCCGAGCAGCAGCGGATTGCCGCCGACCGCGTGCGGCAGCGCCTCGCGCAGCGCGTCCGACGCCTCGGCCGGCCACGGCGCGAGCAGGCCGCCAGCGGCGGCGAACGCGTCGCGCGCGAGCGTCGCGAGACCGCGGTCGCTGGTGATCAGCGTCGCGGTGCCGCCCGCCGCCACGCGGCCGACGCCGAGCGTTTCGATCTCGTCGAGCAGATCATCGAGGGCGTCGACGCGCACGAGGCCCGCGCGCCGGAACGCCGCCGAATAGAGCCCGTCGGCGGGATCGTCGCGACCCGAGCGCAGCGCGAGCACCGGCTTGTTGCGCGCCGCCGCGCGCGCGGCCGACATGAACTTGCGCGCCGCCCGCACGGTATCGAGCTCGAGCAGGATCGCGCGGGTGCCAGGGTCGCTCGCGAGATAGTCGAGCACGTCGCCGGCATCGACATCGGCCTCCGCGCCGAGCGCCACCGCGTGCGAAAAACCGAGCCCGCGCGCCTGCGCCCAGCCGAGCACCGCGTTGGTCAACGCGTTCGACTGCGAGACCCACGCGACGCCGCCCGCTTTGACCGTGCACGACGGCGCGCCCAGATGCGCGCCGAGCGCCGGCGACACCACGCCGAGACTGCCCGGCCCCACGATGCGCAGGAGATGTGGCCGCGCCGCCGACAGCGCATGCCGCAGCGCGAGCCGGTCTTCGTCGCTGCGCACCTCGCCGACGATGATCACGGCGCGCGTGCCCATGCCGCCGAGCTTGTGGATCAGCGTCGGCCACGTCGCGGGCGGCGTGCAGATCACCGCGACGGTGGGCGCCTGCGGCAGATCGCCGACGTCGGGGATCACCGCGTGGTCGCCAAGCTTCGCGTGCTTCGGATTGACCGGCCACAGCGGACCTGCGAAGCCGCCTTCGAGCACGCGCGCCCAGACCATCGCGCCGGTGCTGCCCGGCCGCTCGGACGCGCCGATCACGGCGACGGATTTCGGGCGAAACAGGGCATCGAGGTTGCGAACGGTCACGGGCGCTCCATGCGGTTGGACAGGGATTGGAGCCGGCTTCGCGGCGAGGCGGGTGGTTCCGTCAGCATAGGCGAAGTCGCGCGGCGGTGCGGAGTTGTTACGACGATCGTCCGCCGCGTGCCGGCACATTTTGCTGCGCGACAGTGCGACAATCGTCGAACAGAACGACATCAGAGACAGAAGGTGATTTATGCGGCGCTTGCCCTCGCTCATCGCGTTGCGCTTTTTTGAAGAGACGGCGCGGCACATGAGCTTCAATCGCGCGGCCACGGCGCTGTGCGTCACGCAAGGCGCAGTGAGCCGGCAGATCAAACTGCTCGAGGAATCGCTCGGTGCCAGGCTGTTCGAGCGCGATCACAAGGGAATTCGCCTGACGCCGGCCGGCGCGAAGCTCCTGCCCTGTCTGACGCAGGCGTTCGATACCATCGAGCGCGGCTTTCGCGAGATCAGCGTGGCGAAGGGCCGGCGCCGTCTGGTGGTCGCGGTGCCACCCACCTTCGCGACGCAGTGGCTGTCGCCACGGCTAGGCCCGTTGGCCATCGAGCTACCCGACGTCGAACTGTCGATCCGCACCGAGCCGAGCGCCGACTGCCACTGCCAGATCCGTTTCGCGCGCCACCCGCTGCCCGACTCGCATTCCGAATTGCTGATGATGGAGCGTCACGTGCTGGTCGGCGCGCCGTCGCTGCTGGCGCGGCCGCTCGATGCGCTGCTCGACTCTCTGCCCGCGTTGCACGTGCTGCACAACGACGCGCGCCTCGAACTATGGCCGAACTGGCTCGCGAAGAAGGGGCTGGCCGCGCGCTACTCGGAAAACGGCATCGAATTCTCGACGCTCGAACAGGCGATTCGCGCCGCCAGCAAGGGCGCGGGTTTGGCGATCGTCGATCGCAACATGATCGTCGACGAACTCGCAAACGGCGCACTCGCGCAGTTTTCCGACGTCGAGGTGACGGGGCCGTTCGGTTACTGGCTCGACGTCGCGCAGGCGCAGGCGGGGCTCGAGTACGTGCAGGCGTTTGGGAGCTGGCTACGGGATGAGATATTGAAGATGCAATGAAGGAGGAGCCTGCCGCGCAGCGCCACCCAAAAAATAAAGCCGCGTCGAACGACGCGGCTTTCTACCTGAAAAACAGCGGACTTGCGGCTTTACATCGCCTTCCTGAACGGCGCCCCCGAGTGCTCGCGCAACTCGTTGAACACGATCTTCGGCCACGCCTTCTGCGCGACTTCGATCTCCGACACGTGCGAGGCCAGATAGGTTGGCGCATCGGACGCATCGAGCGCGATCCGCGCCGAGTACGAATCGGTGAAGCGCCGCAGTTCGGCCGGATCGTCGCAGGTCACCCAGCGCGACAGGCGATAACGCGCCGGCGCCATGCGCACGTCGACCTTGTACTCGGTCGACAGACGGTGCGACACCACTTCGAACTGCAGCTGCCCGACGGCGCCGAGAATGATCAAGCCGCCCGCTTCCGGACGGAACACCTGGATCGCGCCTTCCTCGCCGAGCTGCTTCAGCGCTTCGCCGAGCTGCTTTGCGCGCATCGGATCGACCACTTCGACGGTCTGGAAAATCTCCGGCGCGAAGAACGGCAGGCCGACGAACTGCAACTGCTCGCCTTCGGTCAGCGTATCGCCGAGACTTAGCGTGCCATGATTCGGAATCCCGATGATGTCGCCCGGATACGCCTCGCTCACGGTTTCGCGACGCTGCGACAGGAACGTGACCACGTTGTTCGCGCGGAACGTCTTGTTGGTACGTGACACCTTCACGGCCATGCCGCGCTCGAAATGCCCCGAACACACGCGGATGAACGCCACGCGGTCGCGGTGCGCGAGGTCCATGTTCGCCTGCACCTTGAACACGACGCCGGTGAACTTCGGCTCTTCCGGCTGCACCGGGCGCTGCACGGTCATGCGCATCGACGGCGGCGGCGCCAGGTCGACCAGCGCGTCGAGAATTTCCTTTACGCCGAAGTTGTTGATCGCCGAGCCGAACAGTACCGGCGACTGCTGGCCGGCGAGAAACTGCTCGCGGTCGAAGTCGTGCGACGCACCGGTGATCAGATCGATTTCTTCCTTCGCCTTTATCCAGCTATGGCCGAAGCGGCGTTCGCCTTCTTCGTTGCTCAGCGCGTGCAGCGTTTCGACCTCGCCGCCCGCCTTGTCCTGCCCTGCGCGGAACAGCCGAACCTGGTCGCGCTGAATGTCGTAGACGCCCTGGAATTCCTTGCCCATGCCGATCGGCCACGTGAACGGCACGGCCGCCACGCCGAGGTGCTGCTCGATTTCGTCGAGCAGTTCGAGCGGCTCGCGCACTTCGCGGTCGAGCTTGTTGATGAAGGTGAGGATCGGCGTCTTGCGGCTGCGGCAGACTTCGAGCAGCTTCAGCGTCTGCGCTTCGACGCCGTTCGCGCCGTCGATCACCATCACGGCGGCGTCGACCGCGGTCAGCACACGGTAGGTGTCTTCGGAGAAGTCCTCGTGGCCCGGCGTGTCGAGCAGGTTGATCACGCAATCGCCGTACTCGAACTGCATCACTGAACTCGCGACCGAAATGCCGCGTTGCTTTTCGATTTCCATCCAGTCGGACGTCGCATAGCGGTTGCTCTTGCGGCCCTTCACGGTACCGGCGATCTGGATCGCGCCCGAGAACAGCAGCAGCTTTTCGGTGAGCGTGGTTTTACCCGCGTCCGGGTGGGAAATGACCGCGAACGTGCGGCGGCGTTTGAGTTCGGAGACTGACATCGGTCTGGCGGTCACGGAAAGGGGTTCGGGCGATTCCCGGCGGCCGTGGGCGGCCGGTATGCCGCGCGTGGCGCGGCGCCGTCGAGCTGCGGGAGTCGGGCGCGGGCCCGGATCGGCCGGTGCTACGCGCCGCGTCCGAAAACGGGTGGCGAGCGGGTCGCGACCCAGCGTTCGACAATGCGGGAATCGCTGGCGCAAATCAGCGCAAGGTCCGAATGATACACGTCTGGCGCGACGGCCGGGGGAAAGGGGGCGAGGTGCCGGGCAGGGGGGCGGTCTTCGCGCGGGGCCGGGACGGCTCCGCGCGATCGGGCAGCGGACGAATGAGAAAGCGGCCGCGCTTACACCCCGCTCGCCTGATTCAACGTCAGATGCCGCGTTTCGGGCGCCCATGCAATCGACACGACCATCCCGAGCAGCAGCACCGCCGCGAGCACCATCATCGTGACGTGAAAGCCGAGGTGGACGATGCCGAGCGGCAGCAGGAACGTGCCGATCGCCGAGCCGAGCCGGCTGCACGCGATCGCGAGGCCGACCCCGCATGCGCGGACCTCGGTCGGGAAGCACTCCGGCGGAAACACGCCGACGAGATTCGAGAACGCCGACATCGTCAGCGTGAACACCGCGAACGCGACGATCATGCCGACGCTCGCCGACGCCGGCAGCACACTCAGCGCGATCAGCGACACGCACGTTACCGCGAACGAACCGATCAGGAACACGCGTCGCGGCAACTTGATCGTGAGCCAGATGCCGATCAGCGCGCCGAGCACGAGAAAGCCGTTCAGCAGGAAGTCCGCGCCCGAGTCCTGGCTCAGGTGGATCGCGTTGAGGACAGTCGGCAGGAACGTGTAGATCGCGAAGTACGGAATCACGAGGCACACGAAAAACGCGCAGTTGAAAATGGTGCGGCGAATCAGGTCCGGTTTGAACAGTCGCATGAAGCCGCCGCGCGCCGGCGCGTGGTCGTCGCTGACGTCGAGCGTGACGTGTGCGCCGAAATGTTTCGTGATGATCGCGCGCGCTTCCGCGCAGCGGCCTTTGCCATGCAGCCAGCGCGGCGACTCAGGCGTGCCGATCCGCATCACGAGCACGCACAGCGCCGGCACGCCGGCCGATGCAAGCAGCCAGCGCCACGCATCGGGCGACGCATCGGCGTAATGCATGCCGAGCACGTTGGCGATCACGTAGCCGACGGTCCACACCACGCTGAACGAGCCGAGCAGCGTGCCGCGATGCTTGCGCGGCGAGAATTCGGCGAGGATCGCGTGCCCGACCGCGAAATCGCCGCCCATGCCGAAGCCGATCAGCATCCGCAGCAGACACAGTTCCAAAGGTGAACGCACATAGAACTGCGCAAGCGCGGCCGCTGTGATGATCACAAAGCTCAGCAGAAAAATCTTCTGACGTCCCATACGATCCGACAGCCAGCCAAATACGAGGCTGCCGATGAAGATACCCATCAGCGCCGAACTGCCGACCATGCCCATCCAGAACGCGTCGAGCGGCATCTGCCGGTTCATCGACGCAAGCGCATAGCCGATCGTGCCAAGCGTGAAACCCTCGGTGAAGTGCGCGCCGAACGTCAGGCCGGCGATCTTCACGTGGAAGGCGTTCAGTGGAACGTCGTCGAGAGAAATGGGGCGCTGCCCGGCGGCTGTCGCCGGCACATGACGGCCGAGGCCGAGAGCGGCCACCTGAATGTCCTGATTGCTCACGCTGTCTCCGATGCAAGATATCTGCTTGTTGGTATCGATCCCTGACGCGGCCGGGGTTCCCGGCCGCGTGCGGCACACCATGAAGATCAGCGCCCGAGGCCGCCCATCATCATGTATTTCAGCTCCATGTATTCATCGAGCCCGTACTTCGAGCCTTCGCGTCCAAGCCCCGATTGCTTGACACCGCCGAAAGGCGCGACCTCGGTCGATAGAATGCCTTCGTTGATGCCGACCATGCCGCTCTCCAGTGCCTCGCCGACGCGCCAGGCGCGCGCGAGATCACGCGTATAGAAGTACGCGGCGAGGCCGAACGGGGTGTCGTTGGCCGCGTCGATCGCTTGCTGCTCGGTGGTGAACCGGAAGCACGCGGCAACCGGGCCAAACGTTTCCTCGCTCGCGATCAGCATCGAACTCGACGCGTCCGCGAGCACGGTCGGCTCGTAAAACGTGCCTCCGAGCGCATGCGGCTTCCCGCCGGTCAGCACGCGCGCGCCCTTCTGCAACGCATCGGCGACGTGCGCTTCGACCTTCCTGAGCGCCGCGTCATTGATGAGCGGCCCCTGCTCGACCTCGCCCTGCAGCGCATCGCCGACGCGCAGCTTGCGCACCGCCCGCGTCAGCGCGGAAGTGAACGCCTCGTAGACGCCGTCCTGCACGTAGAAGCGGTTCACGCACACGCAGGTCTGCCCGGTGTTGCGAAACTTCGACGCCATCGCGCCCTGCACGGCGGCGTCGATATCCGCGTCGTCGAATACGATGAACGGCGCGTTGCCACCGAGTTCGAGCGACAGCTTCTTCAGCGTGTCGGCCGACTGCCGGGCGAGCAGCTTACCGACGCGGGTCGACCCGGTGAACGACAGCTTGCGCACCACGTCCGATTGCGTCAGTGCGCCGCCGATCGCGACCGCGTCGCCGGACACGATGTTGAACACGCCCGCCGGAATGCCGGCGCGTTCGGCGAGCACCGCGAGCGCGAGTGCGGACAGCGGCGTCTCTTCCGAGGGCTTCAGCACCATCGTGCAGCCGGCCGCGAGCGCGGGGCCGGCCTTGCGCGTGATCATCGCGAGCGGGAAATTCCACGGTGTAATCGCCGCGACCACGCCGACCGGCTCGCGCGTCACGATGATCCGCGCGAGCGGGTTGGGACTCGGAATCACATCGCCGTAAGCGCGTTTCGCTTCTTCCGCGAACCACTCGAAGAAGCTCGCCGCGTAGCCGACTTCGCCGCGTGCTTCGGCCAGCGGCTTGCCTTGCTCGAGCGACAGCAGTTCGGCAAGCGCGTCACGATGTTCGAGCATCAGCTCGCCCCAACGCTTGACACGCGCGCCGCGCTCCTTCGCGGTCAGTGCGCGCCAGGCGGCAAACGAGCGAGATGCGGCGGCGATCGCCTGTGCGGCCTCCGCCGCGCCGCCTTTCGCGACGCGGGCGATCACGTCGCCCGTGGCCGGGTTCAGCACCGCGTAGGTAGCGCCGCCCGCGCCGTCGTACCATTCGCCGCCGATGTAATGTCCTGTGCGTAGAAATTCGTTCATGCGGCCTTCTCCAGCATCCCGGCGAACGTGCCTTGCGCGGGCCGCGGCTCGCGTGCGATGCGCCGGCCCGCGGTGTAGTCGTTGATCAGATCGCACGGCGTGTAGTTGCGTTCGAGTTCGAACAGCTCATCGTCGGTGAGCGTCGTGCCCAGCGCGGCGAGCGCGCTGTCGAACTGCGCGGGCGTGTCCGCGCCGACCAGCATGCTCGCGACGCCGCCATGATTGAGCACCCACGCCTGCGCGATCTGCGCGGCCGGCACGCCGCGCCGGGCCGCGACGCGCGCGACCGACGTCGCGACCTCGCGCGACGCGCGGTCGCCGTACATCTGCGCGGTGAAGAAGTCGGTCTGGTTGCGGGTCGAACTCGGCTCGCAGGTGAGAAGCCCGCGAGCGAGCGGACTGAACACCGACACGCCGATGCCCTGATCCTCGCAGTACGGGATCATTTCGCGCTCTTCCTCGCGATAAGCGAGGTTCAGCTGCAACTGCATATTGACCGGCTTGTGCCAGCCGTTGCGCTCGCACGCCTGGATGATCTTCGCGAGCTGCCATGTGTACATCGTCGACACGCCGATATAGCGCGCCTTGCCCGCGCGCACGATGTCGTTCAACGCGCCCATCGTTTCCTCGACCGGCGTATTCACGTCGAAGAAGTGCAGCATGTAGATGTCGACGTAGTCCATGCCGAGGCGCGTGAGCGAGCCGTCGATGCCGTCCATGATGTGCTTGCGCGAATGACCGCCCGCGTTCTGATACGCACCCATGTCGTAGCCGACCTTGGTCGTCACGATGATTTCCTCGCGGCGCGCGACGCGCTTCAGGATGCGGCCCACCACTTCCTCGCCGACGCCGCTCGAATAGAAGTCGGCGAGGTCGATGAAGTTGACGCCGGCGTCGAGCGCATGACGCACGATCGGCTCGCTTTGCGCTTCGTCGAAGATCCACGGCTTCCATTGCGGCGTGCCCATGTTCATCGTGCCGAGGCACAGACGCGAAACCTTCAGGCCCGAATGGCCGAGGCGAATGTATTCCATAGCGGATGTCCCCTGTCTGAACTTAGCGTTGATTCGGCGTATAGAACGGATTCGACACCTCGCGCGCCGCCGCGAAGACCTGATCGCGATGCGGCAGGCCTTTCATCGCCGCGACAATCGCGTTCCTGCACGCGCGGTAGTTGTTCTCGAAGACGGCGTCGAGGTCGTCGGTGGCCGGATTGACCCAGTTGGCCGACACCACGACCCAATCGTTCTCAGCCTCGGGCGGCAGGGTGCCGTTCTCCAGCGATTCAGCGACCGCCTTCGCAATGCCGGCTTGCGATGCACCCCAGGTCGCGTTGCCGTGGAAGTCGCTCGCGATCTGCGCCTTGTTCACGTAGAGCGTGAGCGGCTTGGTCGGTACGCCGGGGCGCGCGATTACCACGAACGGCGCGTGACCCGCCGAAGGCGTCGCAAGCGCGGTCGCGAACGCCTGGCCCGCCGGCCCGTTGCGCGGGCCGATCAGCACGTTGATATGCGCGAGATTGACGCCTGGCCCTTCGAAGCCTTCGCCGATAAAGAGAGTTGTGTCCGTCGATATGCTCATGGTCTTTCCGTCGGTTTGAGTGGATGACCGATTGTGGCGCCGGTGTTTCACGACCCTGTATCGATGAGTTCTGAGCCGGGGTATGAGGCGAACTCAATTCCGGGTTTGCCCCGAGTGGGGACGCGAGCATCGGCGCGCCGCGCATGCTTGCGGCGAAAGGTGAGGGTTTTCGGGACTTGCGGCGGCGAATCGCTATTCACGGCTAGAGGTGAGGAGCGAGAAGCGCTCGTGCGCACCTACTACGGCGCGCGCACCGCAAACACGATGCGCGAAAAAACGGAACTCTAGCTTCGCACCGCGACCGACACGATCTGGCTCGACGCCTGGAAACGCCCGCCAGCAAAGGCTGGCGCGGGTTTGCAGCAAGCGCTGCGCAACGGCTCGGTACGATGGCAATCCCGACGCGCGGCGGTGCGTCGCGCGACAAAGCCTGGCTCACCGAAGCATCCCGCGAGGTTCGAATGCTTCAATGAATCTCGCTGCGCACGTTCAGGCGTCGCGCAAAGGTGAGCGTTTTCGGGACTGTCGCAACGGTGCGGAACGAATCAAACGGCGCATCACTTCAGAGAATCTCGTCGCATGATCATCCGCGACGAAGCTCAGCTTTCGATCAGAAACCGCTCGCGGTTCTTACCCACGAGCCAGGCTGGCGAGCGCCCACGGCCGCTCCATGTTTCGCCCGTCTTCGGATTGCGGTACTTGGCGACCGACGTCGATGACGACTTGCGGCGCGGCTTTGGCGAGGCGCTCGTGAATCCGAGCTCTTCGGCGGTCAGATCGTATTCGGCGACCTTCTGCCTGATTTCGGCGATAGCTTGCGCGACTTCTTTCTCGCGTGCCACTGCGACTTCCTTGTGGAGCTTTTCGAGTTGCGCAGTCAACTGTTTGTAAGAGGCCATGCCGGTGTTCCCTCATCGGTTGGACGAACTGCGATGAACTGTGATGAATTGTTGGCGGATAGACACTATCAGACGAATAATTCACAGGATAGTGAATCGCGCGGGCGAGCGCATCTGTGGCGGACGCGCTCAGTCGTCGATCGAATCGTAGACGCGGCGTTCGAAGTCGATGGCCATCGGGAAGGGGTCGATCGAGCGGCGCTGGATCAGCATCAGGCCGATCAGGTTCTCGACCGGATCGGCGAACCAGCTCGTGCCGTAGGCGCCGGGCCAGCCGAACGAACCCAGCGACCGATAGCCGAGCGGCAATTGCTGCGCCGGATCGTCAACGATCGACAGTCCGAGGCCGAAGCCCTGCCCCGCCCAGATCACGTGACCGAAGGCGGGCAGGCGGCGCTGGTCGCGGCTCAGGAAATTGCTGCGCATCAGATCGACCGAGCGATGCGACAGCAGTCGTATAGCGCCGACGCGACCGCGCCCGAGCAGCAGTTGTGCGAACTGCAGATAGTCCTCGGCGGTCGAGACCAGGCCGCCGCCGCCGCTCTGAAAACGCCGCGGATTGGCCCAGCGGCTCGCGGCTGCATGATCCTCGACCACGCGACGTCGCGTGCCCGGATCGATGTTGTACGCGGTGGCGAGGCGCGCAAGCTGCGTGTCGGGCACCCAGAAGGCGGTGTCGCGCATGCCGAGCGGCTCGAAAATGCGCGTGCGGAAAAACTCGCCGAGCGGCACGCCGCTCACGCGTTCGATCAGCACGCCTAGCACGTCGGTCGCGACGCCGTAGTGCCAGCGCGAGCCGGGCTGGAACATCAACGGCAACGCGGCGATGCGCGCGAGCCACGCGCTGTTCCCGCCGGCCGCGTCGAAGCCGTTGAACGCGGACGCGTAGGCCTCGGCGAGCGGGCCGGTCGCCGTGAAGTGATACGCGAAGCCCGCGCGATGCGTGAGCAGGTCGAGCACCGTGAGCGGCGCGCGAATTGGATCGGTCTGCTCGAGCGGCCCGGTCGGATCGCGCAGCACGCGTGGCGCCGCGAGCTCGGGCAGCCACAGCGAAATGGGCGTATCGAGCGCGAGGCGGTCTTCCTCGATCAGCATCATGATCGCGGCGCTCGTCACCGGCTTCGTCATCGAGGCGATGCGAAACAGCGTGTCGCGCTCCATCGGCAATTGCGCGGCTTCGTCGCGTAGGCCTAGCGGCTCGAAGTAGCCGATTTCACCACGCCGCCAGACGAGCGACACCACCCCCGCGACTTCGCCGCGCTCCACGTAGCCCTGCATCGCGTTGGTCAACGTCGCGAGCCGGCTCGCGGCAAGTCCTGCAATCTGCATGTTCGTCCTGTGTCGATCAAAGAAAACGTGTGTGGGCTTCGTGCGGGTCTGCCGCCCGCCGATGCAGCTTCGGCAATTAAACCCAAAGACAAAGCTTATCCGGCCAAAGCGTACACGACGAATTTCTTGATGACTGGTTCCGATTAGCGGACACAATGACGATTTTTCAAGCTCTCTGCCGTTTTTCCAAAGCGCAAAGCGCGGCATCGAGACGTTTGACGCGCGTTGCCTGCGCGGGCACGAGAACCGCGCCGGAAACGTGCTCGAGTCGGTTACGCCAGTAAGACAGTGGAATGCGGTCTTGTGCGGAAATATGGGAAATTATCTGTTCCAGATGCTGAATGTCTTTTTCGAGTTGCTGATGATTCATTGCTTTCCCCGGATTCTATTGGATTAGTGTTGAAGCAAAAAAATCGAAAGCATGAAGCCGCGATGGCCTGCGCAACGCGTGCCGGTAGCGGAAAAACCTTCCTGAACGTCTGCTGCCTCGGAAAAAACCGGCAGATTCTGCTCGCCGAGGTTAAATCGCCCACGGTTTAAAAAGAATACTGCTGTCAAACTTCAGGTTCCGTTAGCTGCCGCACTGACTTCGTTCAATGCCCCAAAGGGTAGAGATAATTCGCTATCAGGTCGCACAGCATAATCGGTGCGCGGCGACTCGTCGTTGTAAAAATGCCGCTTGCGGACTTACTTAACCCAATCTGCATGCTAACCGTTTATCGGACGCACATTAGGCGCATGAAATTATGACGAGAATGTGCTTAGCGGAATGACACGAGCGTGCTAATCGTTCGGATTGGGAATGGGCGGAAAATGGCCGGAGTCGCGGAAAAGAACCGCGCGAGCCGGCATTGCACCGGCGCGGCATGAGTTGCTTACTTTGCGGTTGCGCGGCAGGCGTAGAGCAGGCTCAAAGTGCCGCCCTCGCTCGACTGGCGCACCACGTCGAACCCGCCGTTGCAACTCGCGGCCGCCTGCTGCGAGCACGAGTCGGAACCCACCGGGCATTGCACGAGCGTGGTCGCCCGGCCGTCCGACAGGAACAGCGGCGCGCTGCTGCTGCAACCGCCAAGCGCGACGATCGCGCCGACGGCCAGCATGACACTCGAGCGGCGCGCGAAGAAGGAAAGGCTGCGTTTCATGGAGACCCCGGTCACGTCTTGTTTTTCGATCTCACGATTGTGCCACGCGGCCCTCATGCTGCGTCAGTTGGCGCTGCGCCGCTGGTCGGACGCGACACGTCAAACCTCGATGCCGTGCGCGGCGATCTTCTTGTACAGCGTCGCGCGACCCATGCCGATCTGTTTCGCAGTGTCAATGACGCGGCCGCCGTTCGCGCGCAACGCGTCGCACAGAAAGCGCTTTTCGAAGGCCGCCATCGCCTCGCTCCATGAGGTCGGTTCGACGGCGTTGGCGGCGTCGGCGCCGGCGGCCCCGAGAGGTGGAGTCTTCGTCGCCGCGACCGCGCCGCGCTGCCCCGAGCCGATGAACGGCGCGAGCGCGCGTGCATCGATGCGCTCGCTGTCGGAGAGCATCACGGCGCGCTCCAGCGTGTTGCGCAACTCGCGCACGTTGCCCGGCCAGTGGTACGCGCACAGCAGCCGCAAGGCGTCGTTATGCAATTCGAAGTGGCGGCCGCCGCGCGTCTGCGCGGCCAGGTCCTCGAGCATCGCGTAGGCAAGCGCCTCGATGTCGGACGGACGCTCGCGCAACGCGGGCGCATGGATCGTCAGCACGTTGAGCCGGTAGAACAGGTCCGCGCGAAAACGCCCGGCCGCGACGAGCGCGGGGAGATCGGCCGACGTCGCCGCGATGATTCGCACATCCGCGCGCACGATCCGGTTCGAGCCGAGCGGCTCGAACTCCTTGTCCTGCAGCACGCGCAGCAGCTTGCCCTGCAATGGCAGCGGCATGTCGCCGATCTCGTCGAGAAACAGCGTGCCGCCGTTCGCGAGTTCGAACTTGCCGACTCGCCCCTTGCGATCCGCGCCGGTGTACGCGCCCGGCGCGGCGCCGAAGAACTCGACTTCGAGCAGCGTGTCGGGAATCGCCGCGACGTTGACGCTCACGAGCGGCTGATGCGCGCGCGCCGAGCCGCCGTGAATCGCATGCGCCAGCAGTTCCTTGCCAGTGCCGGTTTCGCCGAGCAACAGCACCGGCGATGCGAGTTGCGCCGCTCGCCGCGCCTGACGCTTCACTTCGAGCGACGCCGCGCTCGTGCCGACGAAGCTGCCGAACGTATAGCGCGCGCGGCGCGCCTGCGCGAGCGACTGACGCGTCGCGATCAGCTCCTGCTGCAGCCGCGAGTACTGTGAGAAGAGCGGCGACAGCGCTTTCAGCTCATCGAACAGCGCGAATCCCACCGCGCCGACCGTCGCGCCGGCATCGTCCTTCAGCGGCAGCCGCGTGACGACGAGCGGCTCGCGGTCCGTCTCCATGATGTCGAGCAGGATCGGCTTGCCGGTGTTGACGACCTCACGCATCAGACTGTTCGGAATCACCGCTTCGCAATCGCGGCCGATCGCCTGCTGCGGATCCGCAAAGCCGAAGCGCGCCGCATAACGCTTGTTGATCCAGACGACGCGCGCCTGCCCATCGACGATGAACGTGCCCTCGCTGAAATTTTCGAACGTGCGAAAGAGCGAATCCATCGCCCGACGAAGCACGTCATCATAGGTGGCGGGCAGACCCGTCCAGTCGGTCATCATGCTGTCGCTGTCTCCACTTATCGTTGTGTTGTTGGTTGTCTCCATTGGTGGACGAATTTATCTCCATACCGAGACGAACGACAGCCCTTATGCATCAAGACTTACCCTGGTTTCGCGTTATCTTCGCTGGATTAAAGTCCCGTTCTGGAGACGTTTGGGTACAATCCGCCGACGTTGCCTGGGGCCGCCGCTGCGCAGTCACGCCTTGCGCCACCGCGCCTGGCCGGCAAAACGCCCGGCGTGGCATGGAACCTGCGCTCCGACCGCGCCGCGCCGTCGCTCGATCAGGACGGCAAACATGTAGAACAACCAGGTTATGGAGACTCAATGTCCTTTCTCATCGTTATCGCCGCGCTGGCGTTTCTGATGTTTGCCGCGTATCGCGGCTACAGCGTGATCCTGTTCGCGCCGATCGCGGCGCTCGCCGCCGTCCTGCTCACCGAGCCCGCCGCCGTCGCGCCGGTCTTCACGGGCATCTTCATGGACAAGATGGTCGGCTTCGTGAAGCTGTACTTCCCGGTGTTTCTGCTCGGCGCCGTGTTCGGCAAGGTCATCGAGCTGTCGGGCTTCTCGGAGTCGATCGTCGCGGCCGCGATCCGCTATATCGGCCGCTCGCGCGCGAACGCGGTGATCGTCGCGGTGTGCGCGCTGCTCACCTATGGCGGGGTATCGCTGTTCGTCGTCGTGTTCGCGGTCTATCCGTTCGCGGCCGAACTGTATCGCCAGAGCAACATTCCGAAGCGGCTGATGCCCGGCGCGATCGCGCTCGGCGCGTTCTCGTTCACGATGGACTCGCTGCCCGGTACGCCGCAGATTCAGAACATCATCCCAACCACGTTCTTCAAGACCACCTCGTGGGCCGCGCCGACGCTCGGCGTGATCGGCTCGCTGTTCATCATCGTGGTCGGTCTGTCGTATCTGGAATGGCGCCGCCGCGCCGCGATGGCGACCGGCGAGGGCTACGGCACCGAGCTCGTGAACGAGCCGGAGCGCGTCGAATCGAAGCAACTGCCGCATCCGCTGCTGGCGGTGGCACCGCTCGTGGTGGTCGGCGTCTCGAACTTCCTGCTCACGCGCTGGATTCCGACCTGGTACGGACCGACCTTCACGGTTACGCCGGACCTCCTGCCGGGCCTGCACGCGCCGGTCGAAACGAGCGTCAAGGCCCTGGTCGGAATTTGGGCTGTGCTGGGCGCACTGCTGCTTGGCATCGTGATGGTCGTCGTGACGGCGTTCGGTCGCGTCAGCCAGCGCTTCGCGGTCGGCACGAAGGCGGCGGTGGCGGGCGCGCTGCTGGCATCGCTCAATACCGCATCGGAATATGGCTTCGGCGGTGTGATCGCGGCGCTGCCGGGTTTTCTGGTCGTCAGCAATGCGCTCAAGAGCATTCCGAATCCGCTCGTCAACGCGGCGGTATCGGTCAGCACGCTGGCGGGCATCACGGGTTCGGCGTCGGGCGGTATGAGCATTGCGCTCGCCGCGATGTCGGATACGTTCATCAAGGGCGCGGAAGCCGCGCATATTCCGCTCGAGGTACTGCATCGCGTGGTCGCGATGGCGAGCGGCGGCATGGATACGCTGCCCCACAACGGCGCGGTGATTACGCTGCTCGCAGTGACGGGTCTGACCCACCGGCAGTCATATCGCGACATCTTCGCGGTCACGGTGATCAAGACGCTCGCGGTGTTCTTCGTGATCGCGGTGTATTACGCGACCGGATTGGTGTGAATGTCGAACCGGAAAACTGTACTTTGATCTGATAGATCCGCATTACTCCCACCTCGACAGCACGCCACCGAAGCACGAGGATGGAGTTGTCAGCGCCCAATCGTTGCAAGGGCAGGCTGACCCGAGTAACAACGGCGTTTAACGGCCCGTCCCTATCCGGACGGGCTATTTTTTGCCCGCCCAAAGCGGGCACGAAAGGTGAGCGAATTCGGGAGACACCCGAGCGCCCTAGCCCGCCCCCGCGTCACCGGCATGACAAACCGGAACACAGATCGCACCGCTGCGGGGCATGAAAAATGCGTCCGTCGTGACATGGAGTCGCGTTAAACTGATTGCACGCCCCGCAAGCGCGAATGCGTTAGCGGCGGCGGCACGACGGCGCGGCAGACGGCACGCGATGCGCCCCGTACAATGGTTCCATCACCAACGCAACAAGGACAACTTCGATGCGCATCACCGGGTCCTCCGGGTCAATGGCCCTGCTCACCGAATACGACGACGCAACGGCGCGCGAACTTCGCTCGCTGCGCCTCGAATCGACCGAAGACGGCAAAGCCATCCTGCTGATCGAAGTCGATGAGCGCAAGCCGGGCATCCATCGCGAAGTGCGCTACGAAATCACGCCCGCGGAGCTGATTGCCGCGATCCGCGCGCATGGCGCCGAGTTGCCGGGCGAGCAGCACAATCATCGTCAGTGAAACAGGCACGCGGCGGGTGTGACCGTCGCGTGACTCGTCAGCCTCTCGCGTCTGGGGCGTCGCAGTTCGACGCGTACGCGCGGGATTATTTGCATTGGACGCGTCCGCGCGCGTCGCCGTGCTTCCAATTGTTCCGCTCACACAACCAATCGACGCCTTCCTACGGGTTTTAGCAAGCGCTTTCGAGCACCTCCTCGACCACGCGTTTGCTACCTTCAGCACCTTGTCATAAGCGCTTGCCACCCTCATATGTTGGGGCGTGCCGCACGCATGCCGGCCCAATCGCAGCCAGATAAGGGGCCGATTTCCGGGCCGTTTGCACGTCTCGAAAATACGTCCATAATCCTTGCATTCCCCTTTGCATTCCTTACCGCGCTGCGCCCGCAAGGGCCGCGGATGTAAACCGATGCTACATGACCTCGTCGAGCAATATGGACCGGCGCTCGTCTTCCTCAACGTGCTGGCCGCCGCGCTCGGGCTGCCGGTGCCGGCCATGCCGTCGCTCGTGCTGTTCGGGGCGATGGCGGCGATGCACCCCGGCTCGGTCGGCACGCAATTGCTGCCGGTCCTCGTGCTGTCGATCTTCGCGACGCTGATCGGCGACAGCGCGTGGTACCTCGCGGGCCGCATCTACGGCGGCAATACGCTAAAGGCGATCTGCCGGCTGTCGCTGTCGCGGGACACCTGCGTGAAAAAGACCGAGCGTTTCTTCGGCCGTTGGGGCGTGCGGGTGCTCGCGGTCGCGAAGTTCGTGCCGGGGCTGTCGATCGTGTCGATCCCGATGGCGGGCGCGATGCACACGCGCTACCGGACCTTTCTCACCTACGACGGGGTCGGCGCCGCGCTGTGGTCCGGCACCGGGCTCATCATCGGCGCGCTGTTCGCGCGGCAGATCGACATGCTGTTCGCGATCGCCGGGCGGCTCGGGCGCACGGCGGCGCTCGTCGTCGTCGCGTTGCTGGTGCTGTACGCGGTGTACCGGTGGATCCGGCGCCGTCAGTTGATCGCGAAGCTCGCGTCCGCGCGCATCGAGGTCGATGAACTCGAGAAGCTGTTCGCGGCCGGTCAGGCGCCGGTCGTGTTCGACATCCGTTCGCAGGAGAAGCGCAAGCTCGATCCGTTCGTGATTCCTGGCGCGCAATTTGCCGATGAACGGCAACTCGACGAGATCGTCGCCACTTACGGGCACGATCAGAAGCTGGTGATCTACTGCTCCTGTCCGAACGAAATTTCCGCGGCATGGATGGCCAAGCAACTCAACGAAGCCGGCTTCTCCGACGTGCTGCCGCTGCGCGGCGGCATGGAAGCCTGGCGCGACTCGGGCAAGCCGGTCGACTCGCTGCCCGAGACGCCGCAGCCGGAAGTCGCGGTCGACGACATCGCGCCCAAAGCCGTCTAGGTGAAATCAGCGGCGGCATCGGCCGCCTGAAGCGCGCGGCATGGCTCGCCCCGGCGCGCGAGCGCGCGCCGTCTCGCCTCCCGTTCAATCGTGCAATGAACATCGAAGGAGCGGTTTAATGCTTTCGACTCAGGACGTTTCGACTCAAGAGGTGGAAGGACAGCAGGGAGTGGTCGCCGACGCGCCGTTTTCGTCGCTGTCGACGCGTATGCACCAGATGTTTCCCGCGCTCACCTGCGCGGAGATCGACCGGCTGCGCCGCTTCGGCGAGATCGGTCACTGGCAGTCCGGCGAGCTGCTGTTCGAGACCGGGCACCCTGGCCCCGGCATGTTCGTGCTGCTTGAAGGACGCGTAAAGGTCTATCAGCGTGACGGCATCGGCCGCGAAGTCGTGATCGGCGAGCATGGCGCCGGGCATTTTCTGGCCGAGGTCGGGCAGCTATCGGGCAAGCCCGCGCTCGTGAACGGCCTCGCGATCGGCGCCGTCGAAGCGCTGCTGATTCCGCCGGACCGGCTGCGCGCGCTGCTCGTCGCCGAAGCGGAACTCGGCGAGCGCATCATGCGCGCGCTGATTCTGCGGCGCGTGTCGCTGATCGAAAAGGGCGCGGGCGGGCCGATCCTCGTCGGCAATAGCAGCGACTCGCGGCTCGTGATGCTGCAAGGCTTCCTCTCGCGCAACGGCCATCCGCATTCGGTGCTCGACGAACGCGACGAAGACGCGTTGCGGCTGATCGAGCAGTTCGCCGCGCAGCGCGAGGACCTGCCGCTTGTGATCTGCCCGGACGGCTCGGTGCTGCGTCACCCAAGCATGCCGGAACTCGCGACTTGCTTAGGCCTGCTGCCCGATCTGGACGACTCACACGTGTACGACTGCGCGATCGTCGGCGCGGGGCCGGCGGGACTGGCCGCCGCGGTGTACGCCGCCTCCGAAGGACTGTCTGTCATCGTGCTCGACAGCCGTGCGCCGGGCGGCCAGGCGGGCGCAAGCTCGCGCATCGAAAACTACCTCGGCTTTCCGACCGGCATCTCGGGCCAGGCGCTCGCCGGCCGCGCGTTCGTCCAGGCGCAGAAGTTCGGCGCGCACGTCGCGATTCCGGTCAATGTGAAGTCGCTGCAATGCGGGCAGTCGCCGTATCGGCTCGAACTGAAATGCGGCGGTCACATCAGCGCGCGGGCGATCGTGATCGCGAGCGGCGCGGTGTACCGGCGACCCGCGCTCGACGGGCTCGAGCGCTTCGACGGCCGCGGCGTCTATTACTGGGCGTCGCCGGTCGAGGCGAAGCTGTGCAAGCGCCAGGAGGTCGTGCTGGTGGGCGGCGGCAATTCGGCCGGCCAGGCGATCGTCTATCTGGCGACGCACGCGGCCAAGGTTCACGTGCTGATCCGCCGCAGCGGTTTCGAGGCGACGATGTCACGCTATCTGATCGACCGGATCCGCTCGCTGCCGAACGTGTTCGTGCATCCGAATTCGGAAGTCGGCCGGCTCGACGGCGATGAAGACGGGCTCGTGTCAGTCGCGTTGAAGAGGCCGCTGCCCAATGGCGTCGATCACTTCGACACGCGGCATCTGTTTCTCTTCACCGGCGCGGACCCGAACACCGAATGGCTGCGCACCTGCGGCGTGCAGCTCGATGCGAAAGGCTTCGTGCTGACCGGCATCGCCGCGGACGGCTCAGCCACGGCGTGCGATCTCGGCACCACGGTTGAAGGCGTCTATGCGATCGGCGATGCGCGTGCCGGGTCGACCAAACGCGTGGCCGCGGCGGTCGGCGAAGGCGCGGCCGTCGTCGCTCAGATTCACGAGTTGCTGGCACAGACGAGCGGCGAAGCGGTCGCATTGGGCGCGTGACGTTCAACGCGACTCATGCGACGCAACGCTGGACGCATGAAAAAAAGCGCACCGTGTGACGCACGGTGCGCTTTTTTTCAAAGACGACGCGATGGCTGCGCCGCTGCGGGTTCGCCTGTCAGAGGTCTACTCAGCGGTCCAACTTCGCGCGCAACTCGCGCGCGGCCTCCAGCAGCCCTTCGTAACCCGAACGCGCATGCTCCGGCAGATCGGGATCGCCGACCAGCGCGCCGAGCGTTTCGATCAGACTGTACACAATGCCTTTCGCCGCGCCCGACGCAATGCCGCCCGACGACACCTGCTGATCGACGTGACTGAGCGCCGCGTCGAGCTGCTCGATCTCGGGACGATCATCGGAGGGCGGCTTGGGAGAAACGTCTTGCGTCATGATCGAACATCGCTCCTTTGAGTAAATCGGTAAAGTTGTTATATACCGATCGTGCGCCGCCGTCTATTCGTGATCGGCGCGAGGGCGATCCACGTCAAGGCCTCCAGCGATACATCAGGATCTTCGCGCGCGCGTCGTCTTCGACCAGCACGACGTACTCGCCGTTATGGCGCTGCACGGCGCTGATGCCGAGATACACGTCGACCCAGCCGCTCGTGCCGCCGACGCTCGCGCCCGGCGTCATGTAACCGACCGCCGTGCCGTTGCGCGCGTCGTAGACGTCGACCCGATCGGTGTACAGCTCGGCGACGAAGATATAGTTGCCCGCCACCGCGACGCCGACCGTGGTGGTCTGCGGATCGCTTTGCGTGTTCCACGGCAGCGAGATCGTGTACACCTGGGTCGGCGTGCCGCTGCTCCAGTTGTCGTAGCGCGCCAGCACCGGCCCCGCTTCTTTCCAGTGCGTGGCGTCCCACGGAATCGCGCTCGTGAAGCCCGACAGATACATCGTGTCAGTCGATGCGATGTAGACGAGCCGTGCGAGCCGCGTGAACGGCGCGGGCATCGCGAACATCTTCGAACTCGCGTACGTGTAGATCGGATTGCCGGCGGCGTCGAGACCTTGCAGCGGCATCTCGCGCACGCCGCTCAGAGGCGTGGCGAGCCACACGTTGCCGGCTTCGTCGACCCACCAGAAGCCGTCGCCGACCGTGCTGCCGGTCGACGGATTGCTGCTGATCTCGCTCGCCTCGACCGTGCCATTGCCATTGCTGTCGCGCCATAGCCATTCGCCGTAGGTCGGTTGCCCGGCAGGCCATGTGCCCGGCAGCGGATTCTGCGCGAGCAGGCCCGACGGAATCGCGATCTCCCCATGCGCGGCATCGAAGCGATAGACGTTCAGATAATGCGCGCCCGAATCGAGCGTATAGAGAAAGCGCTGGCCGTCGAATCTGCGCACCATCGGTTCGCCGCGCACGCCGCGCGGCTCGTGAAACGCGGGGTCGTCGGGGTAATCGAAGCGATCGAGCGTAAACGCCGCATACGACCATTGCTGGCCGACCGCCTGGTTGTAATCGAGCGTGAAGCGCTTCGAGCCCGTGTACACGGACGCGGAGGTGGCCGGATCGAACGCGGCGCTATCGACGAAGGTCAGGCCGTAGAGCCGCCAGTTGAGCACGCGCGTGCCGTATACGTAGCTCTCGAGCACCGCGCCTTGCCCGACCGACGCCGAGCCCGGCGCGCGCGGCCCCTCGCCGTTCTGCGCGACGTACAGATTGCCAGCCGCGTCGACGCCGATGCTGGTGATGCCGTTGAAGCGCACGTCGCCCGGCACGCCGCGCACCGGGTGGAAGATGCCGTTGCGCGTGCCGATCGACGTGCCGGCCTGCATCGCACCATCCGCGCCTTTGTTGAACACGAGAATCTGCTGCGAAACGCCATTGTCGGCGACTAGCAGCTGACCCGATGGCGTGACCGTCAGGTCGGTCGGGACGGTGCCGGCGGGCAGCGTCAATGGACCGGCGAGCGCGGTGCCGTCGGCGCGGTAGTGCAGGATGCTCAGGTTGCCTGTGCCGAAGCCGCTGATGATCCACAACGTCGAGTCGGTGTCGATCGCGATGCGGGAGGGCGACGCGACGCTCCACGAACGCAGCGGCTGCATCGTCTGGGCGTCGTAGACGACGATCCGATTGCCGTACGTGTCGGCCACGTAGAGCTCGCTGTCGGTCGCGGCGAGGCCGCGAATGCTTGCGTCGGTGCCGGCCGTCGCGGTTTCGACCGCCAAAAAGCTGTTCTTCGTCGCGTTCGCGCTATTGCCGATACCGCCGGAAAACGGCGCGCCGGTCGCGAGATTCGCGAGCGTGCGTCGCGTCACGCCGTACCAGGTCTGATTGGCCGGCGGATAGTCGGCGCCGACCAGCGCATTGCTCTCGTTACCGATCGACATCGCCGCATACAGGTACGTGTGATTGACCGCGACC
>DATAQT010000229.1:0-9995 GCA_036264535.1 Paraburkholderia sp.
ATCACGCCGAGCCTCGAAGAGATGGCCTACGTCGCGTCGGAAATGCAGCGCGACGACTACTTCCGCGTGAAGAAGATTCCGCTGCTGATCGGCGGCGCGACGACCTCGCGCGTGCACACCGCGGTGAAGATCGCCCCGCACTACGAAGGGCCGGTGGTCTACGTGCCGGACGCGTCGCGCTCGGTGTCGGTCGCGTCGAGCCTGCTGTCCGACGAGGGCGCCGCGAAGTACATCGTCGAACTGAACGCCGATTACGACCGCATCCGCGATCAGCACGCAAACAGGAAAGCGCAGCCGATGGTCACGCTCGCCGAAGCGCGCGCCAATAAGACCAGGATCGACTGGGCGGGCTATCAGCCGGTCAAACCGAAGTTCATCGGCCGGCGCGTGTTCAAGAATTTCGATCTGAACGAGCTCGCGAACTATATCGACTGGGGTCCGTTCTTTCAGACGTGGGATCTCGCCGGGCCGTATCCGGCGATTCTCAACGACGAGATCGTCGGCGAATCGGCGCGGCGCGTGTTCTCCGACGGCAAGTCGATGCTCGCGCGCCTGATTCAGGGCCGCTGGCTTCAGGCCAATGGCGTGATCGCGCTGTTGCCGGCCAACACGGTGAACGACGACGACATCGAAATCTACACGGACGAATCGCGCACCGAAGTCGCGCTGACGTGGCGCAATCTGCGTCAACAGAGCGTGCGGCCGGTGGTCGACGGCGTGATGCGGCCGAACCGTTCGCTGGCCGACTTCATCGCGCCGAAGGACTCGGGCGTCGCCGACTACATCGGCATGTTCGCGGTGACGGCAGGTCTTGGCGTCGACGTGAAGGAGAAGCAGTTCGAGAAGGACCTCGACGACTACAGCGCGATCATGCTGAAGGCGCTCGCGGACCGGCTCGCCGAAGCCTTCGCCGAAGCGATGCACGCACGCGTGCGGCGCGACCTGTGGGGCTACGCGAACAGCGAGAACCTCTCCAACGAGGAACTGATCGGCGAAAAATACCGCGGCATCCGCCCGGCACCCGGCTATCCGGCCTGCCCCGACCACCTCGTCAAGAGCGACATGTTCGACGTGCTACAGGCAAACGAAATCGGCATGAGCGTGACCGAATCGCTGGCGATGCTGCCGGCGGCGAGCGTGTCGGGCTTTTACCTCGCGCATCCGGACAGCACCTATTTCTCGGTCGGCAAGATCGGCGCGGATCAGCTCGACGACTACGCGCAGCGGATGTCGCTCACGAAAAAGGACGCCGAGCGCGCGTTGGCGCCGTTGCTATAAGCGTGACGGGCCACTATATCGAGTCCGAAAGACTGAATATTTGCGACCACGGCAATTTCGGCTTTGTAGACTGAGTCGGCTTTCATCCCGTCAGGCGCGACCACAACGCGCCGGCTCATCGAGATTGCAACCGTCAACGGAGAAAATCGTATGAAGAAGCTGACGCTGTTATTGACCGCTGTTTCGCTGGCCGCGGGCGCTTCCGTGGCGCTCGCGCAACCCGCCGCGCCGGCCGGCTCGAGCGCGGTGAGCGCCTATTCGCCGCCGACCGAGGCGCACGTGAAAAAAGCGAAGAAGCAGAAAAAGAAGAAAGACGCGGCAGCGTCGGCAGACTCAGCGAGCCAATAAGCGACGCAGCGAACAGGCATTCTGAATGACAAAGAGCCCGCGGCGAGCGGGCTCTTTTGCTGAGTGCGTCAAAAACGCCGTCCACTTGCCCCGAAGCGGCCGCAGCGCTCGGGACCCGGCAGAAATCAAAGCCCCCAGACGATATCCGCGTTTTCCTTCTGTGCCGCGCGCAGCATGTCGAGGAACGGATACGCGCGCTGCGCGAGCCCAGGCGGAATCTCGTGACGTTCGTGGCCGTCCTCGCCCTCGTGGAAATGGCCCTCGTGCTCGGCGCGCTCCTGCTTGTCGGAGGTGATCGCCGCTTCGAGCTTCTCGATGGCAGGGCCCAGTTCGTCGTGAGTGATGACGCCCCGCTGTCCAAGGCGTTTGCCGACAATGCCGACCAGATATTGCGCCAGATTCTCCAGCATCATCACGTCCGGGCAGGCGTGGCACTTGAAAGTAATCAGCATGACTGCTCCCTTTTTCGTTATGGCGGGTTGACGCGCGAGCGTCCCGCGGGCGGCAACAGCGCGCGCCTGACGTGGCGCCGGCAAGGCGCGGCGGCCAGACCCCCTCGCGGGCAACTCATTGAACATATTAGCACCTGCTAAAATCCGTCTGAACGGAAAAGCGCGCCGCCCGGCGCCACGTACGGCGAGGCTCGACGAGCATCGCCCACATGCGACCGGGGGCGTCGAACCATCGGTCGAAACCCGCATGCCGCGCGAGCCTGGGTAACGGCGAGCCGCCGTGCGGCGCCCGCCGCGTTGCGCTGCTTGCGTTGTGTCTCGCCGCCTCGCCTCGGGACTCTCTGCCGGGGGGTGCCGCCATCAGCGCCGCAAAGCGCGCGGCTGCGTTCCTCGCTTGCGACACCGGCCGCGGCCGGCGCCTCTTCCGCCTTACCGGATTGCCTCACTGGACTCGCAACAAGCATGCTGCCCGCACATAAACACACACTCGAAACACTGCTCGCCGAGACGGTGAAGCAGGTCGCGACTGCCACGCAAGGCGCGACCGAAGCCGCTTTCGTCTCGCCCGCCATCGCGCTCGAACGCCCGAAAGTCGCCGCGCACGGCGACGTCGCGTGCAACGTCGCGATGCAGCTCGCCAAGCCGCTGCGCGCCAATCCGCGCCAGCTCGCGCAACAGATCGTCGATGCGCTGCTCGTCAATCCGCAGGCCAGGGGCCTGATCGACACCGCCGAAGTGGCGGGCCCCGGCTTCATCAACCTGCGCCTCACGGCCGCGGCCAAGCAAGGCGTGATCGCCGCCGTGTTTGCCGAGCAGGACGCGTACGGCCGCTCACAACGTGATGCCGGCAAGCACGTGCTGATCGAGTTCGTGTCGGCCAACCCGACCGGTCCGCTGCACGTCGGTCACGGCCGCCAGGCCGCGCTCGGCGACGCGCTGGCGAACGTCCTCGCGTCGCAGGGCTGGGACGTGCACCGCGAGTTCTACTACAACGACGCCGGCGTGCAGATCCACACGCTAGCGCAGTCGACCCAGGCACGCGCTCGCGGGCTCGCCCCCGGCGACGAAGGCTGGCCGGCGTCGGCCTACAACGGCGAGTACATCGCCGACATCGCGAAGGACTATCTGAACGGCGTCACGGTCGAGGCGAGCGACGGCGAGCCCGTCACCGGCGCACGCGACGTCGAGGACCTCGAGGCGATCCGCCGCTTCGCGGTCACGTATCTGCGCCGCGAGCAGGACATGGACCTGCAGGCGTTCGGCGTGAAGTTCGACCAGTACTACCTGGAATCGTCGCTGTACACGGAAGGTCGCGTCGAGAAAACGGTCGACGCGCTGATCGCCGCGGGCAAGACCTACGAGCAGGAAGGCGCGCTGTGGCTGCGCACGACCGACGACGGCGACGACAAGGACCGCGTGATGCGCAAGACCGACGGCACTTACACGTACTTCGTGCCGGACGTCGCCTATCACGTCGCGAAGTGGGAGCGCGGCTTCACGAAGGTCATCAACGTGCAGGGCTCGGACCACCACGGCACGATCGCGCGCGTGCGCGCCGGCCTGCAAGGTCTCGGCATCGGCATTCCGAAGGGCTACCCCGACTACATCCTGCACAAGATGGTCACGGTCATGCGCAACGGCGAAGAGGTCAAGATCTCGAAGCGCGCGGGCAGCTACGTGACGGTGCGCGATCTGATCGAATGGTCGGGCGGCGCGACGCCGGGCTCGGAAGCAGCCGTCGATCTGATCGACGAGGAAACCATTCGCCGCGGCCGCGACGCGGTGCGCTTCTTCCTGATCTCGCGCAAGGCGGACACCGAGTTCGTGTTCGACATCGACCTCGCGCTCAAACAGAACGACGAGAATCCGGTGCACTACGTGCAGTACGCCCATGCGCGCATCTGCTCGGTGATCTCCGAGTGCAACTCACGCTACGGCCTCGACGAGAGTACGCTCGCGAGCGTGGATCTCGCGCCGCTCACGAGCGAACGCGCGATGGCGCTGCTCAACAAGCTCGCCGAGTTCCCCGACATGCTGCAGCACGCCGCCGACGAGCTCGCGCCGCACGCGGTCGCGTTCTATCTGCGCGAACTCGCCGGGGAATTTCACTCGTTCTACAATGACCGTGCCGAGCGCGTGCTGGTCGACGATGCGGCCGAACGCAACGCTCGCGTCGCGTTGCTCGCGGCCACGCGCCAGGTGCTGGCCAACGGTCTCTCGACGATCGGCGTCTCCGCTCCCGTCAAGATGTAACTCCTCCGGCGCAATATGCACGCGGCCGTCGTTATAATCGGCGGCCGTTCCTGGATTCTTTTTGCAGGTGATTCGTACGATGGCAAAACCACGCCGCACAACAAAGCAATCGAAGCAAACCGGGGGCACTTTTCTCGGTATCGTGCTGGGCCTGATCGTCGGCCTGGCGATCGCGGTAGTGGTGGCGCTGTATATCACCCGTGCACCTACGCCGTTCGTGTCGAAGGTCGCGCCGCCCGCGGCGACGGACAACGGCGCCAGCCAGGCGCAATACGATCCGAACCGTCCGCTGCAAGGCAAGACGCCGGGCCAGCCGGTGCCGCAGGCCGCGCAACCCGCGCCGCCGAACACCGCGCCGGGTCAGACCAACGCGCAGACCCAGTCGGGCATGCTCGAAGAACCGCAGATCGTCGAAGTGCCGCCGTCGGGCGGCAATGCGAACAACAACGGCACGGCGGTTGCGCCGAATCCCGCGCAGGATAACGGCACTGGCGGCATCGTCGCGCCGGCACCGGCGAAGAAACCCCAGACCTCGAGCGCGCCGGCCGCCACCGCGGCAGGCTCCACGCCGAAGAGCACGACCACCGCGGCCAACGCCAAGCCGGGTTCGGGCGCCGCGCCGGCCCCGGGCGACGCGAACACCGGCTACTTCCTGCAGGTAGGCGCGTACAAGACCTCCGCCGACGCCGAACAGCAACGTGCGCGTCTCGCGTTCCAGGGCTTCGAATCAAAGGTCACGCAGCGCGATGCCGGCGGCGTCACGTACTACCGCGTGCGCATCGGGCCGTTCTCGAAGTTCGAAGACATGAATTCGAGCCGTCAGCGTCTGTCGGACGCGGGTGTCGACACCGCGGTGATCCGCTTCACGAAACAATAAATAAACGGTAATGCCGGCTCGCGTGGCGCGTCGAACTATCGGCGCGGCGCGCGAGTCACAAGCACGATGGCCGCTTCGACCTGTATCGTGTCGGGCGGCCACGCCGAATCCGTCCAGCGGTGACGGGCCTTTCGCGAGGCGTCGCCGCGCTACCGCCCTATCCGGGTCTACACAACATGAAAAAACTGCTGAGCATCCTGTTTCTCTCGCTGGGCCTGATCGCGGCCGGCGCGCACGCGTCGCCGACCGCACCGGTCGCCGGCAAGGACTACACCGTGCTGGCCACGCCGCAGCCCACCGACGTGCCCGCCGGCAAGATCGAAGTCACCGAGTTCTTCTGGTACGGCTGCCCGCACTGCAACGAATTCAACCCGTTCCTCGAAGCGTGGGTCAAGAAGCAGGGCCCGGACGTCGTGTTCCGCCGCGTGCCGGTCGCCTTCCGCGACGACTTCATCCCGCACTCGAAGATGTACCACGCGCTCGACGCGCTCGGCGTCGCGAACGAACTGACGCCGAAGGTCTTCAACGAAATCCACGTCAACAAGAACTACCTGCTGACCCCGGAAGACCAGGCCAAATTCCTCGCGAAGCTCGGCGTCGATCCGAAGAAGTACATGGAAGCGTACAACTCGTTCTCGACGCAAAGCGCGCTGCAAAAGGACAAGAAACTGCTCGACGACTACAAGATCGATGGCGTGCCGACGCTCGCCGTGCAGGGCAAGTATGAAACCGGCCCCGCCGCGGCCGGCACCCTGCCGGGCGCGATCCAGGTGCTCGACTATCTCGTCTCGCAAGTCCGCGCCAAGAAGATGTAATTGCGAGGCGCCGGTATGACCTCACCGCTGAAGGTTTTCATTACCGGCGCTTCGAGCGGCATAGGCCTCGCGCTCGCCGGCGAATACGCACGGCGCGGCGCGATTCTCGGCCTCGTCGCCCGTCGCGGCGACGCGCTCGCCGCGTTCCAGCAGTCCCATCCCCAGAACACCGTCTCGATCTATGCGCTCGACGTGCGCGACGCGGAAGCGCTCGCCGATGCGGCCGCGCGCTTCATCGCTGAGCACGGCCTGCCCGACGTCGTCATCGCCAACGCCGGCATCAGCCGCGGCGCGCTGACCGGTCACGGCGATCTGCGCACGTTCCGCGAGGTGATGGACATCAATTACTTCGGCATGGTCGCGACCTTCGAGCCGTTCGCCGCCGCGATGGCCGAGGCGAAGCGCGGCACCCTGGTCGGCATTGCGAGTGTCGCCGGCGTGCGTGGCCTGCCGGGCTCAGGCGCGTATAGCGCGTCGAAATCGGCGGCGCTCAAGTATCTCGAAGCGTTGCGCGTCGAGATGCGGCCGTTCGGCGTCGGAGTCGTCACGATCGCGCCCGGCTATATCCGCACGCCGATGACCGAGCACAACCCATACAACATGCCGTTCCTGATGGACGCGGACCGCTTCGCGGCGAAGGTCGCGGGCGCAGTCGAGCGGCAGACAGCGTTCGCGGTGTTTCCGTGGCAGATGCGCGTGGCCGCGATGCTGCTGCATGTGCTGCCGCGCTGGCTCTACGACCGCGTCTTCGAACGCGCGCCGCGCAAGCCGCGCGCCGCCATCGAGTAGACCATGCCACCCAGTGCGGTCGATGCATCCGGCGTCGCGCACGATTTGGCGGGCGCCGACGCGCGCATCGTGTCGCTGGTGCCGAGTCTCACCGAAACGCTGTTCGCGCTCGGCCTCGAACGGCAGATCGTCGGGCGCACCGGCTTTTGCATCCATCCGCGCGACAAGGTCCGCGCGGTGGCTAAGGTCGGTGGCACGAAGGCCGTCAAGCTCGACGCGATCCGCGCGCTGCGCCCCACCCACCTGATCGTCAACGTCGACGAGAACGATCGCGACACCGTCGAACAACTGCGCGCGTTCGTGCCGCACATCATCGTCACCCATCCGCAAACGCCGCGCGACAACCTGGCGCTGTACGCCCTGCTCGGCGCGATCTTCGGACGTGAAGAGGAAGCGCTGCGCCTGAGCAGCGCGCTCGATGAGCGCCTGCGCGAAGCCGCCGCTCACACCTTCGCCGCGCAGAACGTGCTGTACCTGATCTGGCGCGACCCGTGGATGAGCGTCGCGCGCGACACCTATATCGCCGCGATGCTGCGCCTCGTGAACTGGCACACGCTGCCCGACGTGCAAGGCGGCAGCGCGGGTGCCGCGCGTTACCCCACGCTCGACTTCGACGACGCGCCGTGGCTCGCGCAAGTCGACCGCGTGCTGCTGTCGAGCGAGCCGTACCGCTTCACGGCCGCGCATCGCGATGCGCTCGCGCGCGATCCGCGTCTTACC
The DNA here is from genome assembly GCA_036264535.1 of Paraburkholderia sp. Classification (GTDB taxonomy): domain Bacteria; phylum Pseudomonadota; class Gammaproteobacteria; order Burkholderiales; family Burkholderiaceae; genus Paraburkholderia. Next base: position 7,533 of record DATAQT010000229.1, read on the forward strand.
GGCAAGCGCATCGAGCTGATCGATGGGGAAATGACGTCTTGGTACGGCGTTCGCGCAATCGACGGCATCGGCTATCTGCTACGCCAGGCCGCGGCGGCTTGAAGCAGCACCGCGGCCGGGCCGCCCCATATGGATATGTCGATTAAATTGTTGTCGCCATAATGGCCCTTCGATAAGCTTTCGCGAAGGCGCGCCGCCGGCTTCAGGCCGAGATCGCCCGACCTGTACGGCGGCGCCGGGAACGTATCACAATCGTGGCGACGCGCGCGCCGGGACCACTCACCTGCCCGCTCACGCTTCGCCGCCATAAACACAACCAGACGCACTGCCTGACTGCGCTCGTTACCGGAGATCCTATGCGCTTCAAACTGCTCGCAGCCGCCATCCTGCTCACGGCGCCCGCGCTCGTGCTGGCCAAACCGCTGACCGTCTGTACCGAATCGAGCCCCGACGGCTTCGACGTCGTGCAGTTCAATTCGCTCGTCACGACCAATGCATCGGCCGACGTGATCTTCAACTCGCTGGTGTCGTTCGACGAAGCCGCGAAGAAGGTGGTCCCCGCGCTCGCCGACAAGTGGGAAGTGAGCCCCGACGGCCTGACCTACACGTTCCACCTGCGCCCGAACGTGCAGTTCCAGACCACCGATTACTTCAAGCCCACCCGCGCGCTGAATGCCGACGACGTGATCTTCACGTTCGACCGCATGCTCAACGACAGCAATCCGTGGCACAAGGTGGCGGGCGCGAGCGGCTTCCCGCACGCGCAGTCGATGGGCCTGCCGAAGCTGATCAAGTCGATTACCAAGGTCGACGACAACACGGTCAAGTTCGAGCTGAACGAGCCGAACGCGACGTTCGTGTCGATCCTGACGATGGGCTTCGCGTCGATCTATTCGGCCGAGTACGCCGACCAGTTGCTCAAGGCCGGCCAGCAGATCGACCTGAACGCGAAGCCGATCGGCACCGGCCCGTTCGTGCTGAAGAGCTATACGAAAGACGCGGTGATCCGCTACGACGTGAACCCGACCTACTGGGGGCCGAAACCGAAGATCGACCGTCTGATCTACGCGATCACGCCCGACGCAACCGTGCGCGCGCAGAAGGTGAAGGCCGGCGAATGCCAGATCGCGCTGTCGCCGAAGCCGCAGGATCTCGCCGACGCGAAGAACGACAAATCGCTCGAGATCGTGCAGACGCCCGCGTTCATGACGGCCTTCGTCGCGCTCAACACGCAGCAGAAGCCGTTCGAGAACCAGAAGGTGCGCGCCGCGCTGAACATGGCGTTCGACCGCACGACGTATCTGAAGACCGTGTTCGACAACACCGCGACGCCGGCCGTGAACCCGTATCCGCCGAATACGTGGAGCTACAACCACTCGATCAAGGGCTGGCCGTACGACCCGGCGAAGGCGAAGAAGCTGCTCGCCGACGCCGGCTATCCGAACGGTTTCGAAACGACGATCTGGGTGCGTCCGAATGGCAGCGTGCTGAATCCGAATCCGAAGGCCGGCGCCGAGTTGCTGCAGGCCGACTTCGCGAAGATCGGCGTGAAGGCGGACGTGAAGGTGATCGAATGGGGCGAGCTGATCAAGCAGGCAAAGCAAGGCCAGCATGATTCGCTGTTCATGGGCTGGGCCGGCGACAACGGCGATCCGGACAACTATCTGTCGCCGCTCTTCAGTTGCAACGCGGTGAAGTCGGGCATCAACTTCGCACGCTTCTGCGATCAGGATCTCGACAAGCTGATCGCCGAGGGCAAGGCCACGCCAGACATCGCCAAACGCACGAAAGCGTATGAACAGGCGCAGCAGATCATCCACGATCAGGCGCTGTGGATTCCGCTGGGGTATCCGACCGCTTCGGCGATCACGCGCACGAATGTGAGCGGTTATCACGTGAGTCCGTTTGGCCGCGTGAACTTTGGGACGGTGGCGGTGCAGTAATTCCGCTCACGCCTGAAGGGACACGGAAAGTAAAAAGCCCGGTTGCGCGACAGCGCAACCGGGCTTTTTTATCGACGCATCGAAACGGTCACGCCGCCGAGAAGCGGATCACGCCGTTCGCGTCCTGCGTGCGCTTCAACTCGCCGGCGAGCCACAGCAAATGCAAATGCGCCAGCGCTTCACCCAGCGCGAACGTCATCTGATGGATGTCGAGCTGACGCTTGAACATCAGCGGCACGATGTCCGCGGCGCTCTGCGGTTTCTGCGCGCACGCTTCGCGCACTTCGGCCAGCCGCGCGTCGTGATGCTCGCGCAATTGGCGGATGCGGGTGCGCACGCCGCGAAACGGCTTGCCATGCGACGGCAGCACCAGCGTGTCCTCAGGCATCGCCTCGTAGCGGCCGAGCGACTCCAGATATAGCGCGAGCGGCGAGCCTTCCGGCTCGATGTCGAAAACCGACACGTTGGTCGAAATGCGCGGCAGCACCATGTCGCCGGAAATCAGCACGCCGGTCTCTTC
>DATAQT010000230.1:0-3954 GCA_036264535.1 Paraburkholderia sp.
GGAAGAACGGTTTGCTTTTCAGATTGCAAAGGCGCTTGTTGCTCGCCGGGCAGAGTCCGACCGTCTTGGGCCTCTCGTCAGCACGGGCGAGCTTGCCCAAATCGTGGCTAACGTCGTCAAAACCCGTGAGAAGGGCAAGGACCCGGCAACCCGCACCTTTCAGGCTATACGGATTCACGTCAATCAAGAGCTTGCGGAGCTTCAAGTCGTTCTAGAGGCAGCATTGTCGTTGTTGGAGCAAGGGGGGCGGCTGGTGGTCATCAGCTTTCATTCGCTCGAGGACCGGATCGTCAAGCGATTCATGCAGGCGCACGCGAGCACGCCGGCGGTCGACCGCCGTCTGCCGATCCGCGCGGTCGACCTGCCGAGCCCTCCGCTCAAGATCATCGGCCGCGTATTCGCGAGCGACGCTGAAGTCGCCGACAACCCGCGCGCCCGGTCCGCCGTGATGCGCGTGGCGGAGCGGATCGCGCCATGAACCGCCTCAATATTTTCCTGCTGATCATCGTGATGGGCTGTGCCTTGTCGGTCGTCAACGCGACCAATCAGCAGCGTCAGATCTTTATCCAGTTGCAGCGCGCGCAGTCGCAGGAGCGTCAGCTGCAGCAGGACTATTCGCAGCTTCAATATCAGCAGAGCGCGCTGTCCAAAACGTCGCGCATCGAGCAGATCGCCACGGCCTCGCTGAAGATGCAATCGGTCACCACGGGCCGCACCCAGTACCTGACGCTCAGCCCGGGTACCGCGACCGCGATCGACGCCCCCATTCCGACTTCCGCTCCGGCCTCGGCGCCGGTCGCGACCCGTCGCGGAGGCACGCGATGAAAAAATCGTCGGCGCACAAGAGCGTCGCGTTTTCGGCCAACCCGATTCTGTCGGTGCGCCTGCCGATGTGGCGCTCGAAGCTCGTCGTGTTCCTGCTGTTCATGGCGTTCGTCGCGCTCGCCGCGCGCGCGTTCTGGATTCAGGGTCCGGGCAACGCGTTCTATCTGAAGCAGGGCGAAATCCGCTATCAGCGCCGCATCGACATGCCGGCCACGCGCGGCAAGATTCTCGACCGCAACGGTCTCGTGCTCGCCACGAGTCTGCCGGTTCGCGCAATCTGGGCGATTCCCGAATCGGTGCCGGACGACCTCGGCGCCGACAAGCTCGACTCGCTCGGCAAGCTGCTCGGCATGACCACGAGGGAGCTGCGCGCGAAGCTGTCGGAAGATAAGACCTTCGTCTATGTGAAGCGTCAGGTGCCGGTCGACGTCGCCGGCAAGGTCGTCGCGCTCGATATCCCCGGCATTTACTCGCGCGACGAATACAAGCGCTTCTATCCGGAAGGCGAGATCACGGCTCACCTGATCGGCTTCACGAACGTCGAGGACGAAGGCCAGGAAGGCGTCGAGCTCGGCGACCAGAAGGTGCTCGCGGGCATGTCGGGCAGCCGTCGCGTGATCAAGGACCGCATGGGCCACATCATCGAGGACGTGGACGAGCAGGTCGTGCCGCACAACGGCCAGGACGTCGATCTGTCGATTGACAGCAAGATCCAGTACATCGCCTATACGAACCTGAAAGCGGCCGTCGAAAAATTCAAGGCGAAGGCCGGCGCGGCGATGGTGATCGACGTGCGCACCGGCGAAGTGCTCGCGCTCGTCAACTATCCGACCTACAACCCGAACGACCGCACGCACCTGACCGGCGACCAGCTGCGCAACCGCATCCTGACCGACACGTTCGAGCCGGGCTCGATCATGAAGCCGTTCACGATTTCGCTCGCGCTCGATCTGCACCGTGTGACGCCGACTACACTGGTGGATACGGGCAACGGCCATTTCGTACTCGACGGCGCGCCGATTACCGACGACAGCGGCTTCGGCGTGCTAACGGTCGGTGGCGTGATCCAGAAGTCGAGCAACATCGGCGCGACCAAAATCGCGATGCAGTTGCGGCCCGAAGAGATGTGGAACATGTACACCAGCATCGGTCTCGGCCAGGCGCCGAAGGTCGGCTTCCCGGGCGCGGCGGCGGGCCGTCTGCGTCCGTGGAAGAGCTGGCGCCGCATCGAGCAGGCGACCATGTCGTACGGCTACGGCCTGTCGGTGTCGCTGTTCCAGCTCGGCCGCGCGTACACCGCGATCGCGCACGACGGCCAGATCATGCCCGTGTCGATTTTCCACCAGGCCGGCGACCAGCCGGCCACCGGTCCGCAGATCTTTTCGCCGACCACCGCGCGTGAAGTGCGCACGATGCTCGAAGCCGTGGTGTCGGCGCAAGGCACGTCGCCCGACGCGGCGGTGCCCGGCTATCGCGTCGGCGGCAAGAGCGGTACTGCGTACAAGCACGGGCCGCACGGCTACGACCACTCCAAATATCGCGCGTCGTTCGTCGGCATGGCGCCGATGCCGAATCCGCGCATCGTCGTCGCGGTCTCGGTCGACGAACCGACCGCCGGCAGCCACTTCGGCGGCCAGGTGTCGGGCCCGGTGTTCTCGGGCATCGTCGGCGATACGCTGCGCGCGCTGAACGTGCCGCCCGACATGCCCGTCAAGCAGATGGTCGTGTCCGACGATTCCGCGCCGCCCGCGCCCGGCGCTCCGGCCCCGCAGTCCGTGGTGAAGAAGCTGTCGACGAGCCCCGGCGTGAAGAAGATGACCATTTCCGCCAACCCGAAAAATCATCCAGGAGTCGAGCGATGAGCGCGCTGCGCGAGCAACATCCAGCGCACCGGCAGATCGCCGACGCCCTCGCCTGGCTGCACGCGCACGTGCAGCCAGGCGCGCATCTGCACGCCGACACGCGCTCGCTCGCGGCCGGCGACGCGTTTTTCGCGTACGCGGTCGACGGCGCGGACAACCGCGCGTTCATCGACGCCGCCATCGAGCGCGGCGCGGCCGCCGTGCTCGTGCAACCCGAAGGTTTCAGCGGCACGCTCGACGCGTCCGTCACGCACGCGGTGCCGGCTTTGAACGAACTCGCCGGCACGATCGCGAGCGCGTGGTATCGCGATCCGAGCGACGCGATGCTCGCGGTCGGCATCACCGGCACGAACGGCAAGACCTCGTGCAGCCAGTGGATCTCGGCGGCATTGACCGCGCTCGGCACGCGCTGCGCGATCATCGGCACGCTCGGCACCGGTCTGCCGGGCCAACTCGTGCACACCGGTTTCACGACGCCCGACGCGCCGCAACTGCAACGCAGCCTCGCGCAGTTGCGCGACGCGGGTGCGCAGGCGGTGGCGATGGAAGTGTCGTCGCATGCGCTGCATCAGGGGCGCGTGAACGGCACCGCGTTCGACATCGCCGTGTTCACGAATCTCACGCAGGACCACCTCGACTATCACGGCACGTTCGAAGCCTATGAGGGGGCCAAGGCGCGTCTGTTCGAGTGGCCGGACCTGCGCGCGGCCGTGATCAATCGCGACGATGCCGCCGGCCGGCGCATCCTCGCCAGCACGCGCGGCCATGCGCGCACCATCGCATACGGTCTCGACGCCACGTTGCTGGACGCGCCGCAAGCGGACGCCTGGCTGCTCGCGTCGAACGTGCGCGCGACGGCCACCGGCACCGCGTTCCATCTGAGCACCTCGGATTGGGGCGACGCCGAAGTCGAAGTGCAAACGCTCGGCGCGTTCAACGTCAGCAATCTGCTCGGCGTGCTCGGCGCGTTGCTCGCCGCCGACGTGCCGTTCGACGCCGCGCTCGCCGAACTCGCGAAGCTCGAGCCGGTGAACGGCCGCATGCAGCGCCTGGGCGGCCGACTGCAAAACGACGAGCCGCTCGTTGTAATCGATTACGCGCACACGCCGGACGCGCTCGAAAAAACGCTCGAAGCGCTGCGCCCGATGGCGGCTGCGCGCGGCGGCGAACTGATCTGCATGTTTGGCTGCGGCGGCGACCGCGACGCCACCAAGCGTCCGCTGATGGGCGCGATCGCCGAGAAGCTCGCGGACGGCGTTGTCGTGAC
>DATAQT010000238.1:0-7174 GCA_036264535.1 Paraburkholderia sp.
CCACCGCCCTTCTCCAACCGCACGCTGACATACGCGAGCAGGTCGAGCCCGAGACGCTGGGCGTCCAGTAGCGCGACATAGCCGCGAATCACGCCACTTTCCTCGAGCCGGCGAATCCGCCGCAGGCAGGGACTCGGCGACAAATTGATCCGCTCCGCTATCTCCTGATTCGACAGCCGGCCATTCTCCTGAAGGATGGCCAGAATGCGCCGATCGATCGCGTCTATCCCGGGTTTAGCCATGTTCTGCCACTTGTTGTGAAAAACGAGCCATAAACTGGCTAAAGCGTATCGACACGCGATTTCTTTCGCAAGTTTTTGCCTCCGTCACAGTTCTACACTTGCTCTATCCGGTCGCGCTCAGCCGACCGTCCCGCGCGCTCACCGCCAGCGCACCTCGGCAACGCTCTTGCATGGGATTGGAGACAGACGATGCAGGTTTCAACTTGGGAAAACCCCGTCGGTACCGACGGCTTCGAATTCATCGAATACACGGCGCCGGACCCGAAAGCGCTCGGCAAGCTGTTCGAGCAGATGGGCTTCACGGCCGTCGCGCGGCATCGTCACAAGGACGTGACGCTGTATCGTCAGGGCGGCATCAACTTCATCGTCAACGCCGAAAAGCATTCATTCGCGCAGCGCTTCGCGCGCCTGCACGGCCCGTCGATCTGTGCGATCGCGTTTCGCGTGCAGGACTCCGCGAAGGCCTATAGCCAGGCGCTCGAAAAAGGCGCGTGGGGTTTCGACAACAAGACCGGCCCGATGGAACTGAACATTCCGGCGATCAAGGGCATCGGCGATTCGCTGATCTATTTCGTCGACCGCTGGCGCGGCAAGAACCGCGCGGCGCCGAACAGCATCGGCGACATCGATATTTACGACGTCGACTTCGAGCCCATTCCGGGCGCGAACCCGAACCCGGTCGGTCACGGCCTGACCTACATCGATCATCTGACGCACAACGTGCATCGCGGCCGCATGCGGGAATGGGCCGAGTTTTACGAGCGCCTGTTCAACTTCCGCGAAGTGCGCTACTTCGACATCGAGGGCAAGGTGACCGGCGTGAAGTCGAAGGCGATGAGCTCGCCGTGCGGCAAGATCCGCATTCCGATCAACGAGGAAGGCTCGGAGACCGCCGGCCAGATCCAGGAATATCTGGACGCGTACCACGGCGAAGGCATCCAGCACATCGCGCTCGGCACCAGCGACATTTACCGCACCGTCGATGGCCTGCGCGTGTCGAACATTTCGCTGCTCGATACGATCGACACGTACTACGAACTCGTCGACCGGCGCGTGCCGAATCATGGCGAGCCGCTCGAGGAACTGCGCAAGCGCAAGATCCTGATCGACGGCGCGCCGGACGATCTGCTGCTGCAGATCTTCACCGAAAACCAGATCGGCCCGATCTTCTTCGAGATCATCCAGCGCAAGGGCAACCAGGGCTTCGGCGAAGGCAACTTCAAGGCACTGTTCGAATCGATCGAACTCGACCAGATCCGCCGCGGCGTCGTGCAGGACAAGACCTGATCACGACGCATCGCGCGTAAGCGGCGTGCGGATGAAAAAAAGGGCGAGGATCGCAGGATCCTCGCCCTTTTATCTTGCTACGCCGCCGCTCGCGTCGGAACGGCGACCGGTTGTCAAAAGACGCACTCGATGCGGTGCGTCACGAATTCTGCCTGTCCCCGTCGCTGCCGACCGAGCCGTCGATCCTGCTCGTTCCCACACGCGCCGGCGCGATCTGTGCGGTACGGACGATCGCGTTCGACAGTGCCCCCGTGCTGCCCGGATTCGTGCGCATCGGCGCGCTCATCGCGAAGAAGGCGGCGGAAACCATCAGGAAGGTCTGGACGTTTCTCGTGTTCATGCGTACTCCTTTTCTAACTACCCTGCTGTCCTGAAGCCACGCAGAATGCGCGGCGTTGGGCATCGCTCGCAAGTGGGGGTTAGACAGTGGTTTTCACTGCGGTTCCGCGAATTTGTAGGTTTTACAGCTTGTTACATGCGCAATCGCAATATAAGTCCATCGCCACGGAAATGCACGACAACTGCTTGCAACACGTAGGCAACTTGCGGCGAACCCGCCTGAAGTTGGGCACTGCACCGACGATTTTTGATCTGCTGCGGCGGGTTTCCACCAGTGCTACCATCACTTAAAACCCGTCAATATGACGACCCCGGCCCCAGCATTCACGAGATGCCGGGGGCCAGAAAAGTTTTGGTGATCCCAAGCTGAAGTGGAGGAGTACACATAATGAATGCCCCGCTAGACGCAGGTCAGCGAGCCTCGCTCGAAGCCGCGTTGTCTTCCGTCACGCTCGACGACAAATACACTCTCGATCGCGGCCGCGCGTACATGAGCGGCATCCAGGCGCTGGTGCGTCTGCCGATGCTGCAGCAGGAACGCGACCGCGCCGCCGGCCTCAACACGGCCGGCTTCATCTCCGGCTACCGCGGATCGCCGCTCGGCGGACTCGACCAGTCGCTGTGGAAGGCCAAAAAGCATCTGTCCGCGCATCAGGTCGTGTTCCAGCCCGGCGTCAACGAAGACCTCGCGGCCACCGCCGTGTGGGGCTCGCAGCAGGTCAATCTGTACCCGAGCGCCAAATACGACGGCGTGTTCTCGATGTGGTACGGCAAGGGTCCCGGCGTCGACCGCAGCGGGGACGTCTTCAAGCACGGCAACTCGGCCGGCTCGTCGCGGCACGGCGGTGTTCTCGTACTCGCCGGCGACGATCACGCGGCCAAATCCTCGACGCTCGCGCACCAGTCCGAACACATCTTCAAGGCGTGCGGGCTGCCGGTGCTGTTTCCGTCGAACGTGCAGGAATATCTCGACTTCGGCCTGCACGGCTGGGCGATGAGCCGCTACTCGGGCCTCTGGGTCGCGATGAAGTGCGTGACTGACGTGGTCGAATCGTCCGCCTCGGTCGATATCGACCCGCACCGCACCAACATCATCCTGCCGGAAGACTTCATGATGCCTGACGGCGGGCTGAACATCCGCTGGCCGGATCCGCCGCTCGTGCAGGAAGCGCGGCTGCTCGACTACAAGTGGTACGCGGGGCTTGCCTACGTGCGCGCGAACAAGCTCGACCGCGTCGAAATCGATTCGCCGCATGCGCGCTTCGGCATCATGACCGGCGGCAAGGCCTATCTCGACGTGCGTCAGGCACTGACCGACCTCGGTCTCGACGACGAAACCTGCTCGCGCATCGGCATCCGGCTGTACAAGGTCGGTTGCGTGTGGCCGCTCGAAGCGCAAGGCGCGCAGGCTTTCGCGCGTGGTCTCGACGAAATTCTCGTGGTCGAGGAAAAGCGTCAGATCCTCGAATACGCGATCAAGGAAGAGTTGTACAACTGGCCCGACGCACAGCGCCCGCGCGTGTTCGGCAAGTTCGACGAAAAGGACGGTGCGGGCGGCGAATGGTCGGTGCCGATGGGCAACTGGCTGCTACCGGCGCATTACGAGCTCTCGCCCGCGATCATCGCGAAGGCGATCGCCACGCGGCTCGACAAGTTCGATTTGCCGTCCGACGTGCGCGCCCGCATCGCCGCGCGCATCGCGGTCATCGAGGCGAAGGAAAAGGCGCTCGCGCGGCCGCGTGTCGAAGTCGAGCGCAAGCCGTGGTTCTGCTCGGGCTGCCCGCACAATACATCGACCAACGTGCCGGAAGGCTCGCGCGCGATGGCCGGCATCGGCTGTCATTACATGACGGTCTGGATGGACCGCAGCACCAGCACGTTCAGCCAGATGGGCGGCGAAGGCGTCGCGTGGATCGGCCAGGCGCCGTTCACCAACGACAATCACGTGTTCGCCAATCTCGGCGACGGCACCTACTTCCACTCAGGGCTACTCGCGATCCGCGCGGCGATCGCGTCGAAAGCGAACATCACGTACAAGCTGCTCTACAACGACGCTGTCGCGATGACGGGCGGCCAGCCGGTCGACGGCGTGCTGAGCGTGCCGCAGATCACGCATCAGCTCGCCGCCGAAGGCGCGGCGAAAATCGTCATCGTCACCGATGAGCCTGAGAAGTACGCGGCGAACGTGGGCCTCGCGCCCGGCGTCGACATTCATCACCGCGACCAGCTCGACGACGTGCAACGCCAGCTGCGCGAAGTCCCGGGTACTACGATCCTGATCTACGATCAGACCTGCGCGACCGAAAAGCGCCGTCGCAGGAAGCGCGGCGCGTATCCCGATCCGGCGCGGCGCGTCGTCATCAACGAGGCGGTGTGCGAAGGCTGCGGCGACTGCTCGGTGAAGTCGAACTGCCTGTCGGTCGAACCGCTCGATACCGAGTACGGCACGAAGCGCCAGATCAACCAGTCGACCTGCAACAAGGACTTCTCGTGCGTGAACGGCTTCTGCCCGAGCTTCGTCTCCGTTGAAGGCGGTCAGTTGCGCAAGCCGAAGGCGGCGTCGGGCGTCGGCGCCGAGATGCCGCCGGTGCCGGACCCCGACTTGCCGTCCATCAACCGTCCGTACGGCGTGCTCGTGACAGGCGTCGGCGGCACGGGCGTCGTCACGATCGGCGCGCTGCTCGGCATGGCCGCGCATCTGGAGAACAAGGGCGTCACCGTGCTCGACGTCACCGGCCTCGCGCAGAAAGGCGGTGCCGTGATGAGCCACGTGCAGATCGCGAACCAGCCCGCCGACATCCACGCGACCCGCATCGCGATGGGCGAAGCGAGCCTTGTGATCGGCTGCGATGCGATCGTGACCGCGAGCGATGAATGCGTATCGCGCGTGCAGGTGGGTCACACGCGCGTCGTGCTGAACAGCGCGCACACGCCGACGGCCGAGCTGATCAAGAACCCGAACTGGCGCTTCCCCGGCAGCAGCACCGAAGCCGACGTGCGCGCCGCGGCCGGCGACGACAACGTCTCGACCGTCGACGCGAACCACTTCGCGGTGGCGCTGCTCGGCGACGCGATCTACACCAACCCGTTCGTGCTCGGCTACGCGTGGCAGCGCGGCTGGGTGCCGCTCACGCACGAGTCGCTGACTCGCGCGATCGAACTGAACAACGTGCAGGTGGAGAAGAACCTCGCGGCGTTCGAATGGGGCCGGCGCGCCGCGCACGATCTGGCCGCGGTCCGCAAGCTCGCGCAAATTCAGGGACGCGGCGACCCGGCGGACAGCGCAAGCGGCAAGATCATCGCGCTGCATACGCCGAAGGCGCTCGACACGCTGATCGACAAGCGTGCCGACTATCTCACCGCGTGGCAGAACGGTGCGTATGCGGAGCGTTATCGCGCGCTGGTGTCGCAGGTGCGGGCCGCGGAAGCAGCGCTCGATGCCGCCGACGGCCAGCTACCGCTCACCGAAGCGGTCGCGAAGAATCTGCACAAGCTGATGGCGTACAAGGACGAATACGAAGTCGCGCGCCTGTACAGCGACCCGGCGTTCATCGAAAAGTTGAACGCAACGTTCGAAGGCGACTGGAAGCTGCATCTGCATCTCGCGCCGCCAACACTATCGAAGAAGGACGCGCACGGCCATCTGGTGAAGAAGAAGTATGGCCCGTGGATGTTCCGCGCCATGCACGTGCTCGCGAAGCTCAAGTTCCTGCGCGGCACCGCGTTCGACGTGTTCGGCAACACCGAGGAGCGTCGCACCGAGCGCGCGCTGGTTGGCGAATACGAGGCGTTGGTGCGCGAGCTGATCGGCGGGCTGACTTCGCAGAAACGCGATCTCGCGGTCGAGCTCGCGAATCTGCCCGACGCCATCCGCGGTTATGGGCACGTGAAGGAGAACAACCTGAAAGGCGTGCGCATCAAGTGGAACGAGCTGCTTGCACGTTGGCGTTCACCGGATGCGGGCAAGACTTCGCAGCACGCGGCTTGATCGACTCTCGCAGCTGAACTGACAAGACGGCGGTCCTCACGGACCGCCGTTTTTTTAGGCGTGAAAAAAAGCGCCACGGAGCCGGAGCCCCGTAGCGCTTTTGCCGAGGTGATCGCGAGCGCGTGACTACCGCGCCCGCATCAACCTCACTCGATGCACATTACTTCGCGTTCACCGGCTTGCGCGCGTTCGCCGAAGCGACCGCCGTCATATTGATGATCCGGCGCACGGTCGCGGCCGGCGTCAGGATATGCACCGGCTTTTCCGCGCCGAGCAGGAACGGGCCGACCGTCACGCCCTCGCCGCCCACGACCTTCAGCAGGTTGTACGCGATGTTCGCCGCTTCCACGTTCGGCATGATTAGCAGGTTCGCTTCGCCGGCGAGCGACGTGCCCGGGAACGCGGCCTTGCGGATCGTCTCCGACAGCGCCGCGTCGCCGTGCATTTCACCGTCGATTTCGAGCGACGGCGCGCGGTCCGTGATCAGCTTGCGCGCCGCGGCCATACGCTGCGACGACGAGGACGGCGCGCTGCCGAAGTTCGAGTTCGACAGCAGTGCGACCTTCGGCGTGATGCCGAACTTCTCGATTTCGCGCGCGGCGAGCATCGTCATGTCGGCGAGCTGCTCGGCGGTCGGCACTTCGTTCACGTACGTGTCGCAGATGAACAGGTTGCGGCCCGGCAGCATCAGCAGGTTCATCGCGGCGAAGTTCTGCACGTCGTCGGCCTTGCCGAGCACCTGCTCGATGAAGTTCAGGTGGGTGTGATACTGGCCGATCATGCCGCAGATCATGCCGTCCGCTTCGCCGAGGCGCACGAGGATCGCGCCGATCAGCGTGTTGAACTTGCGCATCGCGGCCTTCGCGACGTCCGGTGTCACGCCCTGGCGCGCGCCGAGTTCGTGATACGCCTGCCAGGCCCGCTGATAGCGCGGATCGTCTTCCGGATCGACGACCTCGAAGTCGTCGCCGCACTTCAGCTTCGAGCCCATCTTCTTCAGACGCATCTCGATCACCGACGGACGGCCGACGAGGATCGGCTTCGCGATCTTCTCGAGCAGCACGAACTGCGCGGCGCGCAGCACGCGCTCGTCCTCGCCTTCCGCGAATACGATGCGCGCCGGCGCCGACTTCGCCGCCGCGAACACCGGACGCATCACCATGCCCGTGCGATAGACGGTTGCGCCGAGTTGTTCGCGGTACGCATCCATGTCCTGGATCGGACGGGTCGCGACGCCTGAATCCATCGCGGCCTGCGCGACGGCCGGCGCGATCTTGATGATCAGGCGCGGATCGAACGGCTTCGGAATCAGGTATTC
>DATAQT010000348.1:0-6729 GCA_036264535.1 Paraburkholderia sp.
GTCGTCGTCGTCGATCATCTTGGCGGTGAAGCGTATTGGCCCTACGGCATCGAGCAGGTCGTCGCGCTCGCGCAGCGCAAGTGGCAAACCCTCGCGATGTTTTCTGGCGACCTGCAGGAAGATCCGAACCTGCTCGCGCGCAGCACCGCGAGCGCCGAGTTGTGCCAGCAGCTGTGGCGCTATCTGCGGGAAGGCGGGGCGCAGAACGCCGAGGCGTTTTTGCGTTGCATCGCCTATTGCGCGCTCGGCTGGGGACACGAACCAGAGCCGCCGCGCGCGTTGCCGGCCGCGTCGCTGTATCACCCGGAGCGCGATACTCCCACCGTCGCCGACTGGCAGGCACGCTGGCGGCCGGACGCGCCGGTCGTCGCGATCCTGTTCTACAAGGCGCATCTGCAGGCCGCCAATACCGCGGTGTTCGATGCGCTGATCGATGCGCTCGAAGCGCAAGGGCTCAATCCGCTGCCGCTCGCGATCACGTCGTTGAAGGATGCGATGAGCCGCGATGTCGTGCAGTCGCTATGTGCGCAACACGGTGTCGCGCTCGTGCTGAACACGACCGCGTTCGCCGCGTCGTCGATCGACGACCCCGAGCCGCTCGCGCTGGCTGGCGACGCGCCGGTGTTTCAGGTGATCCTGAGCGGCGGCAATCGCGAAGACTGGTTGAAGGATAACCACGGCCTCAATTCGCGCGACATCGCGATGCATGTCGCGCTGCCCGAAGTAGACGGGCGCATCATCACGCGCGCGATCAGCTTCAAGGGGCTCGCGTATCGCTGTGCGCGTACGCAGGTCGACGTGGTCCGCTATCAGCCCGACCTCGAACGGGTGCGTTTTCTCGCTGAGCTGAGCCGTCGCTGGTGCCGTCTGCGTTCGCTCGACAACGCCGACAAGAAAGTCGCGCTGATCCTCGCGAACTACCCGATGAGCGAAGGGCGCATCGGCAATGGCGTGGGGCTCGATACGCCGGCGTCGGTGGTCGGCATTCTGTCGATGCTGCGCGATGAAGGCTATCGTGTCGGCGAATTGCCCGAAAACGGCGACGCGTTGTTGAGCAGGCTGACCGAAGGCGTGACGAACGATCCGGTCGTGCGCGATCTGCGTCCGGCCCTGCAAAGCCTCGCACTCGACGACTATCTCGCGCATTTCAACGCATTGCCGGCGAGCGTGCGCGACGCGTTGAACGCGCGCTGGGGCAAGCCCGAACAGGATCCGACGCTGCGGCGGGGCCGCTTCATGATCGCCGGCTGGCGCTGCGGCCAGGTGTTCGTCGGCATTCAGCCTTCGCGTTCGCGCGAGCAAGGCGATTACGCGAGCTATCACGACGCGGAGCTCGTGCCGCCGCATGCGTATCTCGCGTTCTATTTCTGGCTGCGCCATCAGTTCGGCATCGACGCGATCGTGCACGTCGGCAAGCATGGCAACCTGGAATGGCTGCCGGGAAAAAGCGTCGCGTTGAGCGACGCGTGCTGGCCCGATCTGATTCTCGGGCCGATGCCGCATCTGTATCCGTTCATCGTCAACGATCCGGGCGAGGGCAGTCAGGCGAAGCGGCGCGCGCAGGCGGTCATCGTCGATCATCTGATGCCGCCGCTCACACGCGCCGAAAGCTATGGGCCGCTGCAGGACCTCGAACGCCAGGTCGACGAATACTACGAAGCATTGATGGTCGATCCGCGCCGCGCGAAGCTGCTGCGTCGCACGATTCTGACGACGATCGTCGAGCATCGTCTGCATGAAGAGCTGAGCCTCGCGGCGCCCAACGGTCAGAACGATGAAGACGCGCTGCTCACGCGCGTCGACGCGTGGCTGTGCGAGCTGAAGGAAGCGCAGATTCGCGATGGCCTGCACACGTTCGGGCAGTCGCCGCGCGGCGTGCAGCGGCGCGATACCTTGCTCGCGCTCGGACGTTTTCCGATTGGCGATGGTCAGGGCGGCAAGGCAGGGCTTACCGACGCGCTGGCGCGCGATCTGCGCATCGATCATCTGTTCGATCCATTGAGCGTCGATTGGGCGGCCGCGTGGGACGGCCCGCGTCCCGACATCTTGCAGCGGGTCAGCGACGCGCCGTGGCGCCATTACGGTGATACGCGCGAGCGGCTGGAACTGCTCGCGGGCCAGTTGTTGCGCGGCGTGTGCGGTGACGATTGCGATGATGCTGATCGTCCGCAAGTCTTGGGGGACGCCGACGCAAGTCTGCCGCAAGCGGCACAGGTGATCGCGCGCCTGCGCGACGACGTGCTGCCGCGCCTCGACGCATGCGGCCCGCAAGAAATGACGCAACTGAAGCGCGGCCTCGAAGGACGCTTCGTGCCGCCAGGACCGAGCGGCTCGCCGTCGCGCGGACGACCCGACGTGCTGCCCACCGGCCGCAACTTCTATTCGGTCGACACACGCGCGGTGCCGACGCAAGCCGCGTGGGCGCTCGGCCTGAAATCCGCGCAGCAACTCATCGAGCGGCATCTGCAGGAGCACGGCGATTATCCGCGCGCGATCGGCCTGTCGGTCTGGGGCACCGCGACGATGCGCACCGGTGGCGACGATATCGCGCAGGCGCTCGCGTTGCTCGGCGTGCGGCCGAAGTGGGCGCCGGGCAGCCATCGCGTGACGGACTTCGAGATCATGCCGATCGAAGCGTTCGATCGGCCGCGGATCGACGTCACGTTGCGCGTATCCGGTTTCTTCCGCGATGCGTTCGCGAACGTGATGCATCTGTTCGATGCGGCCGTGCAAGCGGTTGCCGAACTCGACGAGCCCGCGGAACTGAATCCGATTCGCGCGCGCGTGCAGCGTGAACGTGACGCGCTGATCGCGCGCGGCATGGATCCGGCCGAAGCGCGCAAGCGCGCCGGCTGGCGCGTGTTCAGCGCGCGGCCTGGCGCGTATGGCGCGGGGTTGCAGGAGATGATCGACTCGCGCCAATGGCAGACCGACGCCGATCTCGCGAACGCGTATCAGGCGTGGGGCGGATACGCTTACGCGCAGCAGAGTGCGGGCGAGGAAGCGCATCACGCGTTTGGCGCGCGCCTCGCGGCGATGGACGTCGTGCTGCAGAACCAGGACAACCGCGAGCACGACGTGCTCGATTCGAACGACTACTACCAGTTCCAGGGCGGCATGGTCGCGGCGGTGCGGCATCTCGCCGGTCAGCAGCCGCGCGTCTATCACGCCGATCACAGCAATCCGGCCGCGCCGCGCGTGCGGACGTTGCACGAGGAGATTGCCCGCGTGATCCGCTCGCGCGTGGTCAATCCGAAATGGCTCGATGGTGTGAAGCGCCACGGCTACAAGGGAGCGGCCGAGATCGCCGCGACCGTCGACTATCTATATGGTTACGATGCCACCGCGCGCGTGATCGCGGATCATCAATACGCGCTCGTCGCCGATGCTTACCTGAACGACGCCGATACCCGCGCGTTCATGCAACGGCACAATCCGCACGCGCTGCATTCGATCTGCGAGCGTTTGCTCGAAGCGATGCAGCGTGGCCTGTGGCAGCAACCGGGCGACTATCGCGCGCAGGTGGAAACGCATCTGCTCGCGAGCGAACAGCAGATCGAAGGAAGGCAAACATGAATGGCGCGACGCGAGGAACGGACGGCTTGAATGGCGCAGGTTCTGCGACAGGCGCGGGCGCGCGGCCGGTTTTTCCGTTCGCCGGGCTGATTGGTCAGACTCCGTTGCAGCAGGCGTTGTTGCTTGTGGCGATCGATCCCGGCCTCGGCGGCGTACTGATCAGCGGGCCGCGCGGCACGGCGAAATCGACCGCCGCTCGCGCTCTTGCCGAGTTGCTGCCGGAGGGGCAACTCGTGAATCTGCCGCTTGGCGCGAGCGAGGATCGCCTGATCGGCACGCTCGATATCGAAACCGTGCTGCGCGACGGGTCCGTGCGGTTCTCGCCGGGGCTGCTCGCGAAGGCGCATCGCGGCGTGCTGTACGTCGACGAAGTCAATCTGCTGCCCGATGCGCTCGTCGATGCGTTGCTCGATGCGGCGGCGAGCGGCGTGAATACCGTCGAACGCGATGGCGTGTCGCATAGTCATGACGCGAGCTTCGTGCTGATCGGCACGATGAATCCCGAAGAGGGCGAATTGCGGCCGCAACTGATCGACCGCTTCGGGCTGATGGTGGAGTTGCAGAACGCCTTCGAGCCGCAGGTGCGGCAGGCGATCGTCAAGGCGCGGCTTGCCTTCGATCACGATCCTGCCGTTTTTCGGGCCGCTTATGCGGAGCAGCAGGGTTCATACGTGCAGCGAATTCACGCGGCACGCGCGGCGCTGCCGTTGCTGTCGTTCGACGACGCCGTCCACGCGCGCGTGAGCACGCTGTGCATCGACGCGGCCGTCGACGGCCTGCGCGCCGACCTCGTGATGCTGCGCGCGGCCCGCGCGCTGGCCGCATTCGAACAGGCGGACGCGGTGACGGTGCGGCACGTGGAACGCGTTGCCGACGCGGTGCTGCTTCACCGGCGACGCCAGCATGATTCGCAAGATGCGAATCAGCGCCAGCAGGAAAGCGGGCCGAGGCCACCCGATGTCGCTGGCAATGCGTCGAACGATACGGTTGCCACGACGACCACTTCGGCCGATACCGACTGGGGCTATCTGCCGCCCGAGCCGACCGCGACTGTGCCTGTCAAAGGCGTCATTCCGCTCAACGCAAAAAAACGCTGAGCCATCGGAAAAGCGCCGCCGCTGACTCGCGCAGCGGTTTTCGATGGCCGCAAGGCGTGGGGGTGGGTTCGCGCGACACGTCGCGTGGCGAACCAGGCAGGCGCATTGCGTGGCCACCGACGCTCGCCGCGATGCGCGAACGCACGCTGCATCGGGAGCATCTGCGCTTCGCGCGCGAAATGCCGCGCGGCGGTGTGCTGCATTGCTTCGTGCTCGATTGTTCCGGGTCCATGCTGGCGGGCCAACGTCTCGCACTCGCGAAGGGATTGCTGATCACGCTGTTCGACCGTGCGAGCGCAATGCGCGCGGAGGCCGCGCTAATCTGCTTCGGCGGTGCGGGTGCGGACGTACGCTTCGGTCCCGCCGTGCCGCGCTGGTGGAACGAGCGATGGCTCGCGCCGGTGGGAGGAGGCGGCGGATCGCCGCTCGCGTCGGGCGTGGGTAGCGCCGCGCAACTGCTCGAGCGCGGCGCGCGCCGGCGGCCGGCCCAGCAGCGCTGGCTATGGATTCTGACCGACGGCCGCACGCGCGACGAACCCGCGCGTCCGGCCGATGCCGATGAAGTCGTATTCGTCGATTTCGAGCGTGGCGCGATACGGCTCGGCCGTTGTGAAGCGCTCGCCGATGCGTGGGGCGCGCGGCGGTTGACGCCGGAAGAGTTGATCGGCTGAATAACGCGCGCGCGGCGAGGTCTGCGCTGCTGCGCGTGCACGCGCGTTAGTTCTCAGCCGTACCGCTCATTTCAAACCGTTGGACCAGTGCTGTACGTCTTCCTGACGATCGAACACGAACACTTTCATGGCCATCTGTTGAGCGGCATCGAGCTGGTCCAGTTCGAGCCCATGCATGGTTGGCTCACCGGGCGTTTTGCCCTTCTGAAGGTTGCGGATCACAGCCGTCGTCTCGATCTCCGTATCGTGTTCGGCGGACCTCAACCGGAACGCGATGCGCAGCCGCTCGCCCACCTCGCCGAGCGTCCATGACGCACTCAACGACATGCCGAGCGCGCTGATGCCTTTGGCGAGTCCAAGGCCCTGATAGTTGTTGCCGGTTTCGCCGATGCCGAATCGCACCGCCAGGCGCGCATGGACGCGGATCGATTTGCGCTCGCGCAGCCGGCGGACCACGCCCGGCCTCGACAACACCACATAGTCGAACGGCAGGCGGCAGACTGCCTCGACCGTGCAGACGAAACGGAACACGGCCTGACTCGCGATCGCGACGATCTCGACGTTTTCGCCGGGCGTGAGCGGTAGCGGTCGCCCTTGCTGCATCGGCGGCGTGACGAACAGCGCATGATTCGGCGCGAAACCGATAATGCGGCACGGGTGCATCGGCGCGCCGCTGCCGACCTGCGAGCGCATGCCGATCAAGGCGCCGATCTCGAGGTGCATCTCCTTGAGCGTCAGCTCACCGGTGTGTTCGGGCAGGTCCGCGGGCGCTGAAGGTTGTTGCGCGCCGGGATCGAGCAGGTCGCCGCGTTGCGGGTGGAAGTGTTGGAACAGGAAGGCACGTTCGTCGGTGGTCGCGAGCGTCGTCGCCCTCGCGAAGAGCAGCGTGCCGTCGGCATCGACGATCGGCCACGGCAGCGGCGTGCCTACCGGCACTGCATCAGGCTCGAGCGCCGACGATGCGGCGGCGGGCAGGGTTTCCTCGACGTGTGCGTCGTCGACGGGATTATCCATGGTCGGCAGCAAATCTAAGTGGCGGGATAATCTGGTTGACGGCAGGGATGGGTAAAACTTTAATTTGGAGGGCGGTCTCGGGGGGCTGTGCTCGGTGTAGTTTGTTTTGTCGGCCTTTGGCCCTGATAAATCAAATCGGATGCCTAACTAATTGAAATTTCGCACGGCGCTGCTCAAATTTTAAGCTCCTCAACTTTTTCAAATAATTTGTGAGAAGGGTATTGACGGAGCGCGGACCGCTCTCCATAATCTCGCCTCTCTGCTGCTGATGCAGCGACGCAGACGAAGCGGTGCCGGTGGTTGCAGTTCCGGCGCGGCGGGTGGTGCGGCTCGATCTTTAAAAACTAACAGCCGATAAGTGTGGGCGCTTG
>DATAQT010000412.1:0-3372 GCA_036264535.1 Paraburkholderia sp.
CACCGTGCCGCTGTATTTCGCAGCACGGTCGAAGACATCGCGGCCGAACGGGGGACGATGATATGAGCTGGTCGGAACGTTTCGGTTCGCGTCAGGCCGCCGCAGGGGATGCGGGCGGTGGTGCGCGCGTCGCGAGTGGCCGCACGGGCGGCAGCGGCCTCGCGAGCGCGGTCAACGGCGTGCGTCCGCTGCGCTCGCGCATGCTCGACTACGATTACTCGCTGCTGTGGGTCGTCGTCGCGCTGCTCGGGCTCGGCGTCGTGATGGTGTACTCGGCGTCGATCGCGATGCCCGATTCGCCGAAGTACGCGTCCTACCGCGACTACGCGTTTCTCGTGCGGCAGATCATCTTCGTCGTGATGGGTGCGGTGATCGGCGTCGTGTCGTTCCGCATTCCCATTTCGACGTGGGACAAGTACGCGCCGAAGCTGTTCCTGATCTCGCTCGTCGCGCTGGTGATCGTGCTGATCCCGCACGTCGGCAAGGGCGTGAACGGCGCGCGCCGCTGGATTCCGCTCGGCATCACGAACATGCAGCCGTCGGAAATCATGAAGCTCGCGGTGACGATCTACGCGGCGAACTACACGGTGCGCAAGCAGGAATACATGCATAGCCTCGCAAAGGGCTTCCTGCCGATGGCGGTCGCGGTGGGTCTCGTCGGCATGCTGCTGCTGCTCGAGCCGGATATGGGCGCGTTCATGGTGATCGCGGCGATCGCGATGGGGGTGCTGTTCCTCGGCGGCGTGAACGGCAAGCTGTTCGGCGGCCTCGTCGCAACCGCGGTCGGCACGTTCACGTTGCTGGTGTGGGCGTCGCCGTGGCGTCGGGAGCGGATCTTCGCGTACCTCGATCCGTGGGACGACCGCTACGCGCAGGGCAAGGCGTATCAGCTGACGCACTCGCTGATCGCGTTCGGGCGCGGCGAGTGGTTCGGCGTGGGTCTGGGCGGCAGCGTCGAAAAGCTCAACTATCTGCCGGAAGCGCATACCGACTTCATTCTCGCGGTGATCGGCGAGGAGCTGGGATTCGTCGGCGTGCTGATCGTGATCCTGATGTTCTACTGGATCGTGCGCCGCTCGTTCGAGATCGGCCGTCAGGCGCTCGCACTCGATCGCACGTTCGCGGGTCTCGTCGCCAAGGGCGTCGGCATCTGGTTCGGCGCGCAGACCTTCATCAACATGGGCGTGAACCTCGGTCTTCTGCCGACCAAGGGTCTCACGTTGCCGCTCGTCAGCTACGGCGGTTCGGGCATTGTGCTGAACTGCGTGGCGATCGCGGTGCTGATGCGCGTGGACTATGAGAACCGGGTGTTGATGCGCGGGGGCAAAGTATGACGGCTCTGCCACAACGCACGCTGATGGTGATGGCCGGCGGCACCGGGGGACACGTGTTCCCGGGGCTCGCGGTCGCGCATCTGATGCAGGCGTGGGGCTGGAAAGTCGTGTGGCTCGGAAATCCCGCGGGCATGGAAGCGACGCTCGTACCGAAGCACGGCATTCCGATGGAGTACGTGCGCTTCGGCGGCGTGCGCGGCAAGGGTCTGAAGACCAAGCTGATGCTGCCGGTTAATCTGCTGCGCGCGTGCACGCAGAGCCTCTCCGTGATACGTCGCGTGAAGCCCGACGTCGTGCTCGGCATGGGCGGCTACATCACGTTCCCGGCCGGACTGATGACCGCGCTGAGCGGCCGGCCGCTCGTGCTGCACGAACAGAATTCGATCGCGGGTCTCGCCAACAAGGTGCTTGCGAAGCTTGCGAAGCGCGTGCTGGTCGCGTTTCCGAATGCGCTGCCGCACAGCGAATGGACTGGCAATCCGATTCGCGAGGAACTTGCGCGCGCGAATGCACCCAAAGCACGCTACGCGCAGCGTAATGGTCCGCTGAACGTGCTCGTCGTGGGCGGCAGTCTCGGCGCCGCCGCGTTGAACGAAGTCGTGCCGCGTGCGGTCGCACTGCTTGGCTCCAACGAGCGGCCGCGCATCGTGCATCAGGCGGGTGCGAAGCATATCGACGCGCTGCGCGAGAACTATGCGGCGGCGGGCTTGCAGGCAGGCGCGGACGTCTCGCTCGTGCCGTTCATCGACGACATGACGAGCGCCTACGCGCAGGCCGATCTGGTGATCTGCCGCTCGGGCGCGATGACGGTGTCGGAGATTTCGGCGGTCGGCGTGGCGGCGCTGTTCGTGCCGTTCCCGTACGCGGTCGACGATCACCAGACCACTAATGCAGCGTTCCTCGCCGACAACGGCGCGGCGCTGGTCGTGCAACAACGCGACCTGTCGGCGCAAAAGCTCGCCGACTGGTTGCGCAGCCAGACGCGGGAAAGTCTCGCGGACATGGCGGAGCGTTCGCGCTCGCTCGCGAAACCGGATGCCACCGAACAGGTCGCGCAGATCTGCGCGACGGTGGCGGGTGCGGGTTCGATGGCGGGCGTGAGCCCAGAAGGAAAGCAATGAAACACATCGTCAAACACATTCATTTCGTCGGCATCGGCGGCGTCGGCATGAGCGGCATCGCCGAAGTGCTCGTCAATCTCGGCTATCAGGTGAGCGGCTCGGACCTGTCGGGCAACGCGGTCACCGAGCGTCTCGCGGCGCTCGGCGCGCGGATTTCGATCGGGCACGCGGCGGAGAACATCGAAGGCGCGAACGCGGTGGTCGTGTCGACCGCGGTGCGCAGCGACAACCCGGAAGTGCTGGCCGCGCGTCATCGCCGCATTCCGATCGTGCCGCGCGCGGTGATGCTTGCCGAACTGATGCGTCTGAAGCAGGGCATCGCGATTGCCGGCACGCACGGCAAGACCACGACCACCTCGCTCGTCGCGAGCGTGCTCGCAGCCGGCGGCCTCGATCCGACCTTCGTGATCGGCGGCCGGCTGATCAGCGCGGGCGCGAATGCGCGCCTCGGCACCGGCGACTTCATCGTCGCCGAGGCGGACGAATCGGACGCGTCGTTCCTGAACCTGTTCCCGGTGATCGAAGTCATCACGAACATCGACGCCGATCATATGGACACCTACGGTCACGACTTCGCGCGTCTGAAGCAGGCGTTCATCGAATTCACGCACCGTCTGCCGTTCTACGGCATCGCGGTGCTGTGCGTCGACGATCCGAACGTGAAGGAGATCCTGCCGTTCGTGTCGAAGCCGATCATCCGCTACGGTTTCGCGGCCGATGCGCAGGTGCGCGCGGTCAACGTCGAGGCGCGCGAAGGCCGCATGCATTTCACCGCAATGCGCGAAGACGCGGCGCCGCTCGACATCACGTTGAACCTGCCGGGCGAGCACAACGTGCAGAACGCGCTGGCCGCAATTGCAATTGCGACTGAACTTGAGGTGAAAGATGCCGATATCCAGCGAGCACTCGCGGATTTC
>DATAQT010000295.1:0-6107 GCA_036264535.1 Paraburkholderia sp.
GCACTGGCCATCTCGTGATACCCCCCGATCGGAGGCTGAGGCACGATCCTCACATCAGCACGATGTCGTACTGTTCCTGACTCAGATTCGACTCCACCTGCAACGACACCGGCTTGCCGATGAAGTCGATCAGCATCGCCAGATGCTGCGACTCTTCCTCGAGAAACAGATCGATCACCTGCTGCGAAGCGACCACGCGAAACTCGCGCGGATTGAACTGCCGCGACTCGCGCAGGATCTCACGCAGCACGTCGTAACAGACGGTGCGCGCCGTCTTCACCTGGCCCTTGCCCTGGCAAACCGGGCAAGGTTCGCAAAGCACATGCGCGAGCGATTCGCGGGTGCGCTTGCGGGTCATTTCCACCAGCCCGAGCTGCGAAAAGCCGTTCACCGTCACCCGCGTGCGATCGCGTGACAATGCCTTCTTCAACTCGCCGAGCACCTGGTCGCGATGCTCCGCGTTCTCCATGTCGATGAAGTCGATGATGATCACGCCGCCGAGATTACGCAGACGCAACTGACGCGCGATCGTATGCGCGGCTTCCAGATTGGTCTTGAAGATCGTGTCGTCGAAGTTGCGCGCGCCGACGTAACCGCCGGTGTTCACGTCGATCGTCGTCATCGCCTCGGTCTGATCGATCACGAGGTAGCCGCCCGACTTCAGGTCCACGCGACGCGACAGTGCACGCTGGATCTCGGCCTCGATGTTGTACAGATCGAACAGCGGCCGCTCGCCGGTGTAGTGGTGCAGCTTCGACGACACCGTCGGCGTGAACTCGGCCGCGAAGTCGGCGAGCATCTGATGCGTCTCGCGCGAATCGACCTGGATGCGCGACGTTTCATCGTTGACGAAATCGCGCAGCACGCGCTGCGCGAGATTCAGATCCTGGTAGAGCAGGCTGGTGGGCGGCATGCGCTGACCCTGCGACAGAATCGTCGCCCACGTCTTGCGCAGATACGCGACGTCGCCGGCGAGCTCTTCGCTCGTCGCATCTTCGGCGATCGTGCGCACGATGTAGCCGCCTTTCTCATCGGCGGGCAGCACGGCGGTCAGGCGCGCACGCACGGCCTCGCGCTCGGCTTCGCTTTCGATCTTCTGCGAGATGCCGATATGCGGCTCCTGCGGCAGATACACGAGCGTGCGCCCGGCGATGCTCACTTGCGTGGACAGCCGCGCGCCCT
Source organism: Paraburkholderia sp. (assembly GCA_036264535.1). Classification (GTDB taxonomy): domain Bacteria; phylum Pseudomonadota; class Gammaproteobacteria; order Burkholderiales; family Burkholderiaceae; genus Paraburkholderia. Next base: position 1,183 of record DATAQT010000295.1, read on the forward strand.
TCGTGCCGATCGGATCCTTGACGACCTGCACCATCAGCGTCTGGCCTTCGAAGACGATCTTTTCGATCGGTTGATGCGGTGTTTGATGTTGCGCTTCGCCGGCAATGCGCGGATGCCAGATGTCGGCGACATGCAGGAATGCGGCGCGTTCGAGGCCGATGTCGATGAACGCCGATTGCATGCCCGGCAGCACACGCACGACCTTGCCGAGATAGACATTGCCGACGCGCCCACGCGACAGCGTTCGTTCGACATGAAGTTCCTGGACGGCGCCCTGTTGGACGAGCGCGACGCGCGTTTCCTGCGGCGTGACATTGATCAGGATTTCTTCATTCATGGTGTTGTTCTAGAAGTCGATGCGCGCTGCACGCAGGAGGGCAGCGGTTTCAAAAAGCGGCAAACCCATGATACCCGAATAGGAACCGTCTATATGCTCGATAAACTCGGCCGCGCGTCCCTGCACGCCATAAGCGCCCGCCTTGCCGAGCGGCTCGCCGCTCGCCGCGTAGCGGCGCAGCGCGTCTGCGTGCACTGCAGCAAAGCGCACCTTCGACACCGATAGCGCCGCGGGCAGCAGCGTGCCGTTAGCGTCGATCACGGCGAGTGCGGTCAGCACTTCGTGCGTGCGCCCAGCGAGGCGCGTGAGCATCGCGACGGCATCGTCGGCATCGATGGGCTTGCCGAGAATCGCGTCGTCGATCGTGACGGTGGTGTCGGCGACGAGGATCGGTCGCGCCGCGTGGCCGCCGTCGACGAGTCGCGCGCGCGCCGCATGCGCCTTCGCGACGCACACGCGCTGCACGTAGTCGCGTGCGTGTTCGCCAGGCCGTTCGGCTTCGAGCGCTTCGGCGTCTTCATCGGGGCGCGGCAACAGCAATTCGAAACGCACGCCGAGCTGTTGCAGCAGCTCCTGACGGCGCGGACTTTGCGAGGCGAGGTAGACGAACGGATGCAGCAAAGCGGAGGGCGTGGGCATGAACGGGTCTCGATGGAGCGGGAAACGGATGGCGTGAGGGCCGTGAACGCGGGTGCGGGTGGATTAGTGCGCGGGTCGACGCCGATGCTCTGAAGCGCTTGATGCGCGAACGCATCGACACGAGCCGACTCATGGCGCGATGTTTTAGCGACGCGTTCAAGCGCATCGAGCCGAGCACACCTGACGCGCCATCAGCAACGCATGGTTGCCAGGTGTCGCCGCGCCTCGCTCAAGCACTCAACCCCTCAAGCACTCACGCGCGATGATAAGGATGATTCTGCGTGATGGTCCACGCACGGTAAAGCTGTTCGGCCAGCAGCACGCGCACCATCGCGTGCGGCAGCGTGAGGCTCGACACGCGCAGCATCATATCGGCGCGTGCCTTCAGCTCGGGATCGAGCCCGTCCGCGCCGCCGATCAGAAAAGCCACGTCGCGGCCGTCCTGCTGCCAGCCCGGCAACGCGCCCGCGAACTGCATCGTGGTCCAGTCCTTGCCGCGCTCGTCGAGCGCGACGATGCGTGCGTTCTTCGGCAACGCGGCCTCGATCTTCTGCCGCTCGGCTGCCATCACGCTTTCGGCCGACCGTCCCGACGAGCGCTGCTCCGGTTTGATCTCGCGAAGCTCGATGCGCAACTCGGGCGGCATGCGCTTCGCGTATTCGTCGAAGCCGGTCGCGATCCAGTCCGGCATCTTGTGGCCGACGGCGAGGATGTGCAGTTTCATAGCGAGGAACCAGGCGGTGTGGCTCGCACGTCCGGCTTACTTGCGGCGCACCGAACTCTTGCGCGCGGGCTTCGCGGCCGGCGCTTCCTCTTCTTCCTCGTCCTCGGGCTCGCTTGCGTGCGCGCCGCCGAACGGATTCGGCGTCGACAGCTTGATGCGCACGGGCTTGTCGCCCCAGATTTCTTCGAGGTTGTAGTACTGGCGCAGCGCCGGCTGCAGGATGTGGACGATCGCGTCGCCGCAATCGACCAGCACCCATTCGCCGATGTCTTCACCCTCGGTGCTGATGATCTCGCCGCCGGCTTCCTTCACGCCTTCGCGCACGCTCGACGCGAGCGCTTTGGTTTGCCGGTTCGACGTACCGCTCGCGACAATCACGCGATCGAACAGCGAGGTGAGGTGGGTGGTGTTGAACACCTTGATGTCTTGCGCCTTGACGTCTTCGAGAGCGTCGACGATCACGCGTTGTAGTTTGCGAATATCCATGGAGTTACCGGTGGTACAGATGATGTTGAAGAATATAGTCCCACACCGCGGCGGGGACGTGACTCGCGGCCTGATCCTGTGCTGCGCTGCCCGCACCCGCGTGGGCGAGCCGCTGGTTGACCTGCTCGCGCAGATGCGCGCGAATGTCGGTCGCCGACACGTTGAACGCGAGCGTCGTGTCGATCAATAGATGGCCGCAGGGCGTGCCCTGCAGTACTTTTGCGCTGGCGCGGCGCGCGGCGATTTCCCTGGCGACCGCGGGGGCGATCGACGCGAGATCGAAGCCGGGCCGCGTGGCCGCGCCGATATGCGCGAGCTCGAACAGACGCCGCCAGTCGCGCCACGTGTCGAGGTGCACCAGTTGATCCGCGCCGAGCAACAGGGTGATCGATGCGTCGTCGCCTTCGCGTTCGCGCCAGCGCTGCAGCGTGTCGACCGTGTAGGTCGGGCCTTCGTGCTCGATTTCGTCAGTCGCGACGCGCACCGTTACGCCCGGCAGAGCGAGCGAAGCGACCGCCGCGCGCGTCATCGCGAGTCGATGCCTGGCGGCCGATACGTCGGTCTTCTGCCACGGCTGGCCGGCCGGCAGCAGCACCAGCTCGGTCAGTCGCAACACGTCGGCGAACCGTCGCGCGAGCGCGAGGTGGCCGTCGTGGATCGGATCGAAAGTGCCGCCCAGCAGACCGATCCGGCGAGGCAGGGCGACAGGGTGAGCGTTCGGCTTCAGGTGAGGGTCCTTTGTCGTGACCGTAAGCGAGACAGGTGGCGCATCACACCCACTCGCGCGGCACGAGGAAATCGCTGTACAAACGCGCTTCGGGCGTGCCCGGCTCGGGCTGCCAGTCGTAGCGCCAGTTCACCACGGGCGGCATCGACATCAGGATCGATTCGGTGCGTCCGCCGCTCTGCAGTCCAAACAGTGTGCCACGGTCGAAGACCAGATTGAACTCGACGTAGCGGCCGCGCCGGTAGGCCTGGAACGCGCGCTCGGCTTCGCCGTACGGCGTGTCGCGGCGGCGCTCGATGATCGGCAGGTACGCCTTGAGAAAGCCCTCGCCGACGCTTTTGAGCATTGCGAACGACTCGTCGAAGCCCGGTGCCGAGAAATCGTCGAAGAAAATCCCGCCGATGCCGCGCGGCTCGTTGCGATGCTTCAGGAAGAAATACTCGTCGCACCAGCGCTTGAAGCGCGGGTACAGGTCCGCGCCGTACGGCGCGAGCGCGTCGCGGCACACCTGATGGAAATGCCGCGCGTCTTCCTCGTAGCCGTAGTACGGCGTCAGGTCCATGCCGCCGCCGAACCAGAACACCGGCTCTTCGCCTTCCTTCGTCGCGACGAGCAGGCGCACGTTCATGTGCACGGTCGGGCAGTGCGGATTGTGCGGGTGCAGCACGAGCGACACGCCCATCGCCTCGAAGCCGCGCCCGGCCAGCTGCGGTCGCGCGGCGCTCGCCGAGCCCGGCAGGGCGTCGCCCGCGACGTCCGAGAAGCCGATGCCCGCGCGCTCGAAGAACTGGCCGCCTTCGAGAATCCGTGTGACGCCGCCGCCGCGCAGCTTCTCGCCGGGCGCGCGTTGCCACCCGTCGGTCGCGAACGCGGTGCCGTCGAAGGCGCCGAGCGTGTCCGCGATATGCGATTGCAGGCCTTGCAGCCAGCTGCGCACGGCTTGTGCGTCGTAGCTCGAATTGCTCATGAATGCAGGTGCTGAGGGCGGCACGCTCGTCGTGCCGCGGGTTCTTCGGAAGAGGGCAACGGCCGCGTTCGCGCCGGGTTGGGTGCCTGCGCGCTCGGACCGCTCATTCGGATCGTGCGGGAGCCGCAGGCGGCTGTGGAGCGGCGGCTTGTCGCTCCGGTCGATCCGCGGGCTCCGTGCCCGTCTGCCACGATGAGCGCTAAAGAAGCAGTGTAGCGCGCGTCGTGTAGCGGGCCGGCACTGCGGCGCCTGTGTCGCCGGCAGTGCGCTGGCCGCGGCGAGCGCTATTGCGCGCACGGTAGCCAGCTCAGGCGCAGCTTATTTGCCGTCGTGCCTGCGATTGAGCGCGCGATAGCCGATGTCGCGACGGTACTGCATGCCGTCGAATGCGATCTGGTTGATCGTTGCATAGGCGGCCGATTGTGCGGTGCGCACCGAATCCGCGAGACCGACGACGCACAGCACGCGCCCGCCCGTGGTGGTCAGCTTGCCATCCGTCAGCGTGGTGCCGGCGTGGAACGTGACCGAATCCGCGGTTTCGGCGGGAATGCCGTGGATGCGGTCGCCCTTGCGCGGCGTGTCCGGATAATTGTGCGCGGCGAGCACGACGCCGAGCGCGGTGCGGCGGTCCCATTCGAGCTCGACGGTATCCAGCGTGCCGGCGATCGCGTGTTCGACCACCTTCGAATAGTCGCCCTTCAGACGCGCCATGATCGGCTGCGTTTCGGGGTCGCCCATCCGGCAGTTGAATTCGAGCGTCTTCGGGTTGCCTTGCGCGTCGATCATCAGGCCCGCGTACAGGAAGCCGGTGTAGCGGATGCCTTCCTTCTCCATGCCGCGCACCGTCGGCAGAATGATTTCGCGCATCACGCGGGCATGCAACTGTGGCGTGACGATCGGCGCCGGCGAGTAGGCGCCCATGCCGCCCGTGTTCGGGCCCTGGTCGCCGTCGAGCAGACGCTTATGATCCTGGCTCGACGCGAGCGCGAGCACGTGCTTGCCGTCGACCATCACGATGAAGCTCGCTTCCTCGCCGGCGAGGAAT
>DATAQT010000489.1:0-5995 GCA_036264535.1 Paraburkholderia sp.
TGGCTGAATCCGACGCCCACGCACGCGGCCTCGATTTCCACCGACGTGTCATTGGTCACGAATGCCGGCGACGCGGGCTGAAAGTGACGCTCGCCTCGAAACACCCACGGCCACGGACGACCGCTTGCGGGATCGATTAGGCACGTAACCGGCCGCGTTTCCAGTTCCTTCAGATTCCTCGGTTCTCCCACTGTTTCGATCAATGCCGGTGCACCGACTGTCCATATAGGTAATGGACCGATCGCGCGCGCGACAAACCGGTTGTCGCCAATCGCGCCCACCCGCACGCCGACGTCGATCTGCTCATCCACCACGGCTGAAGGTGCATCCGCCAGCCTGAGATCGGCAACGAGCCCGGGGTGACGCGCCATCAATTCCAATTCCATCAGGATCGGCTGTACGTAGTTGCGACCGAGGCCCGACGGCGCGGTGATGCGCACGACGCCCGTTGCCTCGTCGCGCATGGATGCGAGCCCGACAGCGCGTCGACCCCGGCTAATGCCGCCTGCGCGTTGACGACCAACGACTGGCCGAAGGTCGTGATCTGCACACGCCGGGTATTGCGATGGAACAGCGTTTCTTTCAGTTGCTCTTCCAGCGCCACCGCGACCAGCGTCGCGGCGCTCAAGACAACTGACGCAGCAAAGACGGCAGAGAATTTGATGTTCATGAACACTGGACGATCGAGACTCGTGTTGCAAAAGCCCGTTTCAAAGCGTCGTTCGAGGCGAAGCAAGGACGGCATGACTCGCAGGTGTCGACGCCGCGTCGTGATGCTGACAGAAAAAGGGGATTGCGCGAATGTCGATGCGCAGTGATCTGCCGGGTGCAGGCGTCGCAGTATCGCGGGGGCGACACGCTTCGTGCTCAGCCCTCGCCCCCGAACCTGCGCCGGTATGCCCCCGGACTCGTCAACGCGATCCGGCGAAAATGCCGCCGCAGCGATTCTTCCGACCCGAACCCCGCCCGCTCGGCGACGCGCGCCATCGGCAGCGGCGTCGAGGCTTCGAGCAACTCACGCGCAATCGCGACGCGTTCCCTGACGAGCCATTCGTAAGGCGCCATGCCGGTCGCGTCGTGGAACTGCCGTTGCAGCGTGCGCGGGCTCATCGCCGCGCGTGCGGCGAGCGAGCGCAGCGTATGCGGCTCGGCCGCATGGCTGCGCAGCCAGTCCATCAGTCTGGCGATGCGGCCGCTTTCGTCTTGCGGCATCGGGCGCGGCACGAACTGCGCCTGACCGCCTTCGCGATGCGGCGGCACCACCAGCCGTTGCGCGACGCGATTCGCGACCGCGCTGCCATGATCGCGCCGCACCAGATGCAGCAGCATGTCGAGCCCAGCCGCCGATCCCGCCGACGTAATCACCTGCCCCTCATCGACATACAGCGCGTCGGGCTGCACGCGTAGCTGCGGATAGCGCTGCTGTAACTTGTCCGCGTAGCGCCAGTGGGTGGTCACGGTCTTGCCGTCGAGCACGCCGGCCGCCGCGAGCACGAACACGCCCGAACAGATCGAGCAGAGCCGCGCGCCGCGCTCGTAGGCCGCGCGAATCCGGCGCAGCAGCGCGGCCGGCGGCACTTCGTCGGCGTCGCGCCAACCGGGAATTACGATCGTGTCGGCGCTCGCGAGCAGCTTCAGCGTGTACGGCGCGGCCAGCGTGATGCCACCCGCCGCGCGGATCGGTCCGGGCTCGCTCGCGCAGACCGCAAAGCGATACCACGGCACGCCGAGTTCGGGACGCTCGAGCGCGAACAGTTCGGTCACGCAGCCGAATTCGAAGGTGCAGAGCCGGTCGTAGGCCAGCGCGACGACGAGATGGTTGTGCATGGCGCGATGTTACCGGAGATTGACGATCACGCCACTTATCCGGCAACCCGCCGCCCGGCACAATCGACCGTGCCTGAAACGCGCGCGACAGACCACCCGATCAACTCGCCTCCTTCCTTGCCATGACCCAAGACAACCTCACCGCCGCCTCAAACGCCGTCACCGCGATCCCCGCCGCCGACAGCGCCGCCGCGCTTGCGCACTTCCAGGCGTCGCTACGCTTCGAAACCGATTGCGCCGACGTCCACGCCGCGCTCGCGGGCGGCGCGCCCGGCTTCGTGCTGCTCGACGTGCGCAGTCCCGCGCTGTTCGAGCAGGGCCACGTGCCGGGCGCGCTGAATCTGCCGCACGGCAAGATCGTCGCGTCGAAGCTGGCGGCCTATGCGCCGGACACGCTGTTCGTCACCTACTGCGCGGGCCCGCACTGCAACGGCGCGGCGCGCGGGGCACTGCGGCTCGCCCAGCTCGGGCGGCCCGTCAAGCTGATGGCGGGCGGCGTCACCGGCTGGCTCGACGAGGGCTTCGAGCTGACCCGCTGAGGCCGCTGAGGCCGCTGAGGCCGCTCAGGCCGCTCAGGCCGCCGAGGCCGCTGAGCCGCTGAGCCGCTGTCAGCTAATCGAATATAAGTTAAGCAAAGTTCACTACGTGCCGATAACATGTCCAGCCGCACCCCTCCCGGCGGACCCAATATGCAGAGTTCTTACAATTCCTGGCTCGTGGCGATTTCGTTCGCGGTCGCGACGCTCGCGTCGTACACCGCGCTCGATCTGACCGGCCGCATCTTCCTGCTCGCCTCGGCACGCCGGCGGCAGGCATGGCGGCTCGGCGGCGCGTTCGCGCTCGGGGTCGGCATCTGGTCGATGCACTTCGTCGCGATGCTCGCGTTCTCGCTGCCGATCCCTCTCGGCTACGACCTCGCGACGACCGCCTGCTCGCTCGCGCTCGCGATCGGCGCGTCGTATCTGGCGCTTTCGATGACGACCCAGGAGCGCCTGACGCTGGGCCGGCTGCTCGCAGGCGGTGTGTTGATGGGAATCGGTATCGCCGGCATGCATTACACCGGCATGGCGGCGCTGCGCATGGCGCCCGCGATCCAGTATCAGCCAACGTGGTTCGCGGCCTCGCTCGCGATCGCGATCGGCGCGTCGAGCGCCGCGCTGTGGATGGCCCGCGCGCTCAGTAACGAACACGGCCGCCATGTCGCGCGCAAACGCCTTGCCGCGGCGCTGGTGATGGCCGTCGCGATCACCGGCATGCACTACACGGCGATGGCCGCCGCCGGCTTCGCACCCAACGCGATCTGCGGCGCGGCCAACGACATCGACTCGACGTGGCTCGCCACCTCGGTGATCCTGCTCACGTTCGCGGTGCTGATCGTCACGCTGATGCTGTCGCGCTTCGACGTGCGCACCACCTTCCTGCTCGGCGCGGTGTCGAAGCTGAACAGCCAGATCGTGCGACTCGCGACACTCGACGCGCTGACCGGCCTGCCGAACCGCGCGACGCTGACCGAGCGGATCGAACGCGCGATCAGCGGCGCGCGCCGCCACCACACGTCGTTCGCGGTGCTGTTCATGGATCTCGACGGCTTCAAGACGATCAACGATTCGCTCGGCCACTCGACCGGCGATGCGGTGCTGTCCGCGTTCGCGCAGCGCCTCCAGCAATGCGTGCGTTCGAGCGACACCGTCGCGAGGCTTGGCGGCGACGAATTCGTCGTGCTCGCGGAACACCTTGGCTGCGGCGACGACGCGGCCGCGCTCGCCGACGGCGTGCTCGACCGGATGCGCCAAGGCACGTGGAGCGACGAGCAACCGCTGCAGGTGATGCCGAGCATCGGCATTGCGCTCTACCCGCGCGATGGCGACAGCGTCGAAACGCTGCTCAAGCACGCGGACGCCGCGATGTACGAAGCGAAGCGTGCGGGCCGCGGCACCTACCGCTTCTTCGAGCGCAGCATGAACGAGGCCGCCACGCGCACGCTGCAGATCCAGCAGGCGCTGCACGAAGCCTTCGCGAACGATCGTTTCTCGCTCCAGTTCCAGCCGAAGTTTCACGGCGGCGGCGACGCGCTCGCGGGCGCCGAGGCGCTGATCCGTCTGCACGATCCGCAGATGGGCGCGCTGACGCCGCTCGAATTCATCCCGGTCGCCGAGCGCTCCGGGCAGATCGTGCAGATCGGCTACTGGGTCGTGCGCGAAACCTGCCGGCGCATTCGCGGCTGGATCGAACAGGGCCTGCCGGCGACGAAAGTGGCGATCAACCTGTCGCCGCGTCAGCTGCTGCAACCGGACCTCGTCGAGGCGATGCTCGACATCGTCAGGGCCGAGGGCGTCGCGTGCGAGCAGATCATGTTCGAGATCACCGAAAGCGTCGCGATGCAGGATGCCGCTCGCACGGTCGAGGTGATCCGCGCGTTTCAGGCGAGCGGCTTCGACATCTCGATCGACGACTTCGGCACCGGTTATTCGAGCCTCGCCTATCTGCAGCGCTTTCAGGTCAAGCAACTGAAGATCGACCGCTTCTTTACCAACGGTCTCGACGCGAACGGCGCGGCGGGCAGCGCGATCGTGTCGGCGATCATCGCGCTTGCCCACTCGCTCGAAATGGACGTGGTCGCCGAGGGCGTCGAAACGCAATCGCAGCTCGACAAGCTGCGCTCGATGATGTGCGACGAAATGCAGGGCTTCCTGCTCGGCAGACCGGTCGATGCCGACGACTTCGGCGAGATTCTCCGAGGAAGAATGATGGCCGCCTGAACCGGGCGTGCCTTGCAGAACTCGCCTAATCCATCGCCCCTAACGCCGCGAGCCGTTCGGTCAACGCCTCGCTCGCGCGCGTCATCGGCAGACGCAATTCATTGCGCACCCACCCTCTCGCCGCAAGCAACGCCTTGATCGGCGCGGGATTCGGTTCCGCGAACGCGAGCTGGATCTGCGGCACGAGCGCGTGAAAAATGCGCCGTCCTTCGTCGAGCCTCCCCTCCGTCAACGCGCGATACAGCGCAACGAAACGCTCGGGCCGCCAATGCGCGGACGCCGCGATCGCCCCGCTCCCACCGGCGCACACCGTAGCGAAGACCTCGAGGTCGTTGCCCGTGAGCACCTGTAGACGGCCGTCGCGAATCAGCGCGAGCGTCGTGTCGAGCGAACCGGCGCAATCCTTGATCGCCTGAATCCGTGGATGCGCGGCAAGCGTCAGCAGCGTGCGGAGTTCGAGCCGCACGCCGGTGCGCTGCGGGATGTCATAGAGCACGACCGGATGCGTGCTCGCGTCGGCAAGTGCGTTGAAATGCGCGACGATGCCGTCCTGCGCGGGCCGCGTGTAATACGGCGCGGCGATCAGCACGCCGGCAAGCGGCAACCGATTGAGCTGCGCGATCCGCTCGCGCATGCCCACCGTGTGATTGCCCGACACGCCGACCAGCACCTGCAACGCGCGCCGCTGCGGTGACTCGCGGGCGGCGCCTGCCACTGCGTCGAGAATCGTCGCGAGCACGGCGTTCTGTTCGGCGAGCTCGAGCGTGGCCGGCTCGCCGGTCGTGCCAAGCGCGACCAGGCCAGTCACGCCGGCGTCGGCGTAGCGGCGCACCAGCGCGCGCAAGGCGGCGTGATCGACCGCGCCGTCGGCGAACGGCGTGATCAGCGGAATCCAGATACCCGAGAAATCAGACATGTTTTCTACCTCGATGACGACCGTATCAATTCCGGTCAGCGGTGCGAGGGAGAGAACACAGGAGAAGGCCGCAGGCGGGCGGTCGACCGGTCGTTCCGTCGCACATCTGACGACGGAACAGCGTGCTCCGGTCAGGTGAGCGGCTGTTTTTTGGCTTTGGCGCCGATGTTGCGCGAACCACCGTTCGGGCGTGCAACCGCCGCGCTCGACTGAGCGATGCGGATGGAGAGCGACGAACGGAGTCGGAACATGGGGCCGGAGTGCATGAACCGCAGTGTAACCGCGAAACTCGCGCCACGGGCAGTCTCGCCAGCTTCACGAAACAGGTTCTGGAGAAAAACGCTTGACTTCTACCGGCGGGAAACTAATATACGCACCGCGTACACCAACGCGTTTCTCCGCCTCACTCCGGCCGACCCCATTTTTGCGACAGGTGCCCTCATGAGCGTTCCGCAACAAGCCTTCCTACGCGATGCGATGCGTCGCATGAACA
>DATAQT010000052.1:0-20745 GCA_036264535.1 Paraburkholderia sp.
TCGGCGCGTTGCGGCGTCATCGACATCGACGACAGCACGCCGTCGAACTTCTTCGCCTTCAGCGCCGGGATCATGCCGTCGAAGTCCTGCTCGACCCACACGCACTTCACGTTCAGGCGGTGGCAGATTTCGTTGCCGAGGTCGACGTCGAAGCCGACCAGCTTGCCATCCGAGGCTTTCGATTCGAACGGCGCGTAGCTCGCATCCACACCGAAGCGGACCGTGGACCAGTCTTTGGCGAAGGCGCCGGTGGCAGCGAGTGCAAGGGCGAGGGACAAGGCAAGCTTCTTCATAAAGTCTCCGGGATGGATGTCTAACGTGAAATCCTGGGCATCGGCGGTGCGATGTTGTATAGACAAATTATCCCGTACGAGTAGCGAGGGGCAATCAGGGTTAGTGCTTACGGGGGTGCCGGGATGAACTGGTGAATAGGCGTAAAAGCCTTTACTGACAGGGATTACAGGCAGATTGAAAGGGAGTGGGCGCAACTGGAACTTTCGCGTATACCCCGGTCTATACCGTGCTGGGTATCTTGTCCATACAACTTCGTTACGGCGGCGGCCACCTGGACGCCCGGCCGGGCACCGGGCAACCCGCCCTACTGATGCGAAGGCGGCAGATACGTCATCTTCTCTTCGTCGTACAGCGCATAGATCAGTTCGAGCATCCGTTCGATATCGGCCGATTCGTCGAGCATGCGCATGCTCATGATGATCGGCGACACGAGGTTCTGATCGTCGAGGTCCTTGTACGCGACGTCGCCGCGCTGCAAGCCGTACACGCTCGCCGGCACGATCGAGATGCCTTCGCCCGCGCCGACGAGGCCGAGCGCGATCTGCAACTCGCGCGTCTCGTAGAGCCGCTGCGGCTTCAGGCCGCGATCGTGAAACGCGGCGAGCACCTGGTCCGCGTAACTCGGCCGTGGCGCCTTCGGGAAGATGATCAGCGTTTCGCTGGTCAGGTCGTGCAGCGACAGCACCGGCTTCGCGTCGATCAGCGGATGGCCGAGCGGCAGCGCGACGATCATGCGCTCCTCGCGCAGCACGACGCGCCGGATGCTCGGGTCTTCGTGGCGAATGCGGCCGAAGCCGACGTCGATGCGGCCTTCCTTGAGCGCCTTGATCTGATCCATCGTCGACATCTCGTGCAGGCTCAGCTCGACGGTGCTGTTTTCGGTGCGAAAGCGCCGGATGATTTTCGGCAGCATGCCGTACAGCGTCGAGCCGACGAAGCCCACCGACAGACTGCGCTCGATCTTGCCGACGCGTCGCGTCATCGCCTCGATTTCCGTGGTCTGCGCGAGCAACTGGACCGCGTGCGAATAGAAGAAGCGGCCGGCCTCGGTCAGCTTCAGCGGCCGCGAGTTGCGCTCGAACAGCTGCACGCCGAGCGTCTCCTCGAGCTGCTGGATCTGCCGGCTCAGCGGCGGCTGCGCAATGTGCAGACGTTTGGCGGCCCTGGTGACATTGCATTCCTCGGCAACGGCCACGAAGTAGCGCAGATGGCGCAATTCCATAGAAATACCTTTTAAGTATCGTCGCGATACTAAATCAGTGTTGGACGACGCAAATCGCGTGCAACTATCCTTCAGTTACCGCAGACGCCCCGCAAAATTATACCTCCCGAGCATTGACAACTCGGTCCGGTCTGAAGCGTCGATCGGCCCCACGGAGACTGCGCAGAGATTCGCCGCGCATGGGATCCAAGACCTAGAAAGAGTTCAGGAGCAGCAATGAGACATGCTGAAATCGAAACCCTGATGAAAGGGTTGTCCATCGATTCCCACAGGCACCAGGTCCCCCCTCCCGTGCCGAAGGTCGAGCGCCCGCGCGCCGCGGCCTGACGCGATACCGGAGGCGCACCGCCTCCGCCCCCCGACGTGAAAGACCAACCGGCCTCGCCGCAGGCAGGCCGTTCCCTACACGCGTGCCTCGCACGCATACCAACAGTCCGAATCAGGAGACAGCCATGATTCCGATCTACCCGGATCACACTCCGCAACTGAAGAACATCGACGACTTTCTCGTGGAAGACCGCGAGCGCGGCGATTACCGCCTGCATCGCAGCGCGTTTACCGACGAGCGTCTGTTCGAACTCGAAATGCAGCACATTTTCGAGGGCAACTGGATTTACCTCGCGCACGAAAGCCAGATTCCGAACAACAACGATTACTTCACGACCTACATGGGTCGTCAGCCGGTCGTGATCGCGCGCAACCGTCAGGGTGAGCTGAACGCGTTCATCAATTCGTGTACGCACCGCGGCGCGATGCTGTGCCGCCACAAGCGCGGCAACAAGGCGACCTATACGTGCCCGTTCCACGGCTGGACCTTCAACAACAGCGGCAAGCTGCTGAAGGTCAAAGACCCCGCGGACGCGGGCTATCCCGACTGCTTCAACAAGGAAGGCTCACACGACCTGAAGAAGCTCGCGCGCTTCGGCAACTATCGCGGCTTCCTGTTCGGCAGCCTGAGCGATGATGTGCCGCCGCTCGAGACGTTCCTCGGCGAGGCCGCGCGCATCATCGACATGATCGTCGACCAGTCGGAAGAGGGCCTCGAAGTGCTGCGCGGCTCGTCGACCTATACGTACGAAGGCAACTGGAAGCTGACCGCCGAAAACGGCGCGGACGGCTATCACGTCTCGGCGGTGCACTGGAACTACGCGGCGACGACCAATCATCGCAAGGAAGAGAACGCGCGCGAAGACAAGATCCGCGCGATGGATGCGGGCAGCTGGGGCCGTCAGGGCGGCGGCTTTTACGCGTTCGAGCACGGTCACATGCTGCTGTGGACCCGCTGGGCCAATCCGGAAGACCGTCCGAACTTCAGCCGCCGCGAGGAATTCGCCGAGCGCTGCGGCGCCGAGCGCGCTGACTGGATGATCCAGAACTCGCGCAACCTGTGCCTCTATCCGAACGTGTATCTGATGGACCAGTTCGGCTCGCAGATTCGCGTGCTGCGGCCGCTGTCGGTCAACAAGACCGAGGTGACGATCTACTGCATCGCGCCGAAGGGCGAGTCCGACGAAGCGCGCATGCGCCGCATCCGTCAATACGAGGACTTCTTCAACGTGAGCGGCATGGCGACACCCGACGACCTCGAGGAATTTCGCGCCTGCCAGCAGGGCTACGCGGGCCGTGCGGTCGAATGGAACGACATGTGCCGTGGCTCGAAGCACTGGATCGACGGCGCCGACGAAGCCGCGCAAACGATCGGCCTCAACCCGGTGATGAGCGGCGTGAAGACCGAAGACGAAGGCCTTTACACGGTGCAGCACCGCTACTGGATCGACACGATGAAAAAGGCGCTGAACACGCAAGGGAGCCGCGCATGAGCAACATCGCCATCACCGATATCCAGGCTTTCCTGTTCCGCGAAAGCCGCCTGCTCGACGACGAGCAATGGGACGAGTGGCTGACCTGCTATCACCCCGACGCGTCGTTCTGGATGCCGTCGTGGGATGACGAGGACAAGCTCGTCACCGATCCGCAGCGCGAGATCTCGCTGATCTACTACCCGAATCGCCAGGGACTCGAAGACCGCGTGTTCCGCATCAAGACCGAGCGTTCGAGCGCGACGATGCCCGACACGCGCACGAGCCACAACGTCGCCAACGTCGAAGTGGAGAGCGAGGAGAACGGCGTGTACACGGTGCGCTTCAACTGGCACACGCTGAGCCATCGCTACAAGACGAATTACAGCTACTTCGGCATGTCGCGCTACGTGATCGACTTCAACGTCGCGCAGCCGCAAATCCTGAGCAAGTACGTCGTGCTGAAGAACGACTACATCAATCAGGTCATCGACATCTACCACATCTAGCCGGCGCGGTTGCAGGAGACAGGTCATGGAACACACTATTGCACTTCAGTTCGAAGACGGCGTGACGCGCTTCATCAGCTGCCGTGAGAACGAAACGCTGTCGGATGCCGCGTACCGGCAGAAGATCAACATTCCGCTCGATTGCCGCGAAGGCGCGTGCGGCACGTGTCGCGGGCTGTGCGAATCGGGCGCGTACGACATGCCCGAGTCGAGCTACGTCGAGGATGCGTTGACTCCCGAGGAAGCGAGCCAGGGCTATATCCTCGCCTGCCAGACGCGGCCGCGTTCGGATCTCGTGATTCGCGTGCAGGCATCGTCGGCGGCGTGCAAGACCGGTGTGTCGCGTTTCGAAGGCACGCTCGCGGCGATCGAACGGCTGTCGGATTCGACGATCCATTTCTCGATCGATCTCGATGGCGCGAGCGCGCCGAGCTTTCTCGCGGGTCAATACGTGAACGTCGACGTGCCGGGCGCGAGCGGCGAGAGCCGGTCGTATTCGTTCAGCTCGGCGCCGGGCGCGACGCGCGCGGCCTTCGTCGTGCGCAACGTGCCGGACGGCAAGATGAGCGGCTTTCTGAGCCGCGACGCGCAGCCGGGGCAGCGCATCGGCTTCACGGGCCCGTATGGCAGCTTCTATCTGCGCGATCCGCAGCGTCCGGTCCTGTTCCTCGCGGGCGGCACCGGCATCGCGCCGTTCCTGTCGATGCTCGACGTGCTGAAGGCGAGCGGCAACACGCAGCCGGTGCGGCTCGTGTACGGCGTGACCAACGATATCGATCTGGTCACGCTCGAACAGATCGAGCAGGCGCAGCAGGCGCTGCCGAATTTCAGCTATCGCACCTGTGTCGTGGATGCCGCGAGCGCTCACGAGCGCAAAGGCTATGTGACCGCGCACGTCGACAGCGAATGGCTGAACGACGGCGACGTCGACGTCTACCTGTGCGGCCCCGTCGCGATGGTCGAAGCGGTGCAGGGCTGGCTGCGCGACAGCAGCGTCGAGCCCGCGAACTTCTACTACGAAAAATTCTCGGCGAGCAACGCAGCATGACTTCGACCTTTATCGATCGCTTCAAGGACAAGGTGCTCGTCGTGACCGGCGCGGGCCAGGGCATCGGCCGGGGCGTCGCGTTGCGCGCGGCGCGTGAGGGCGCGGCTGTGGTGCTGGTCGACCGCGCGCCGATCGTGCACGAGGTGGCCGACGAGATCGCGCGCGAAGGCGGCGAGGCGCGCGCGTTTATCGCCGACCTCGAAACCTATGAGGGCGCGGCAGCGATGACGGCCTTCGCGATCGATGCGTTCGGCCGCATCGACGCGCTCGTCAACAACGTCGGCGGCACGATCTGGGCGAAGCCGTACGAGGAGTACGAGGCTCAGCAGATCGAAGCCGAGGTGCGGCGTTCGCTGTTCCCGACGCTGTGGTGCTGCCACGCGGTGTTGCCCGCGATGCTGAAGCGCGCGAGCGGGGCGATCGTCAACGTGTCGTCGATTGCGACGCGCAGTATTTATCGCGTGCCGTATGCGGCCTCGAAGGGTGGCGTCAACGCGCTGACCGCGAGCCTCGCGTTCGAGCATGCCGAACGCGGCATCCGCATCAACGCGGTCGCGACCGGCGGCACCGAAGCGCCGCCACGCCGCGTGCCGCGCAATACGGCACCGCAAAGCGGGCAGGAAGCGACGTGGTATCAGGGCATCGTCGATCAGACGATCGCGTCGAGCCTGATGCATCGGTATGGCACGATCGACGAACAGGTCGGCGCGATCCTGTTTCTCGCTTCCGACGAAGCGTCGTACATCACCGGCACGGTGTTGCCGGTCGGCGGCGGCGATCAGGGCTAGCGCGCGGCGGCCGCCGAACCATGCCGATAGGCCCCGCGGCAATTGTCCTTCATACTAACGGCCCGGAATGATTCCGCTGCCTGACGTTTGCTTGCGGTGGCTTGCGGCGACCCGCGCCGCGAGGCGCGCGCCGGCGACGACGGGCCGCCTTGACCCACATCGACGATGAACCCCACCCCTAGCCAGGCGCCGACCACGCGCGCCATTGCGGCCGACTGGTCCGTGTCCGCCATCGTGGCCGGTTTTCTGGCCGTGCTGATTTCGTACGCCGGCCCGCTCGTGATCTTCTTCCAGGCGGCGCAAGCAGCCCACATGCCCAACGAGATGGTCGCCTCGTGGGTATGGGGCATCTCGATCGGCGCGGCCGTCTCCGGCATCTTCGCGAGCTGGAAGCTGAAAGTACCCGTCGTCACCGCGTGGTCCGCGCCCGGCACCGCGCTGCTCGTCGGACTGTTTCCGGCGTTGACGTTGCATCAGGCGGTAGGCGCGTACCTGAGCGCGGCCGTGATCATCCTGCTGATCGGCGTATCGGGCTATTTCGACCGGATGGTGCGCAGCATTCCGAAGGGCATCGCCTGCGGGATGATGGCCGGCATTCTGCTGCAGTTCGGCACGCACGCGTTCAAGGCGGCGGCGTCGATGCCCGCGTTGGCGTTCGGCATGATCGGCGCGTACATCGTGTTCAGGCGCCTGCTGCCGCGCTATTGCATCGTGCTGGTGCTGCTGACGGGCACGGCGCTCGCCATCGCGCTCGGCGCCGCGCATCTGGGCGCGTTGCCGCTGCAAGTCACGCGGCCGATCTTCATCAAACCGGAATGGACACTCAGTTCAACGCTGAGTCTTGCGTTGCCGCTCGTCGTCGTCAGTCTGACCGGGCAGTTTCTGCCGGGGATGGCGATTCTGCGCGTGTCCGGCTATCACACGCCGGCCCGGCCGATCATCACCGCGACGAGCATCGCCTCGATCGGCGTGGCGTTTTTTGGCGGCATCACGATCGTGATCGCCGCGATCACGGCCGCGCTGTGCACCGGCAAGGATGCGCACGACGACCCGGACAAGCGGTATATCGCGGGCATTGCGAACGGCGTGTTCTATCTGATCGGCGGCACGTTCGCCGGCGCGATCGTCGCGCTGTTCACGATGCTGCCGAAGGAGTTCGTCGCGATTCTGGCGGGCCTCGCGTTGATCGGCGCGATCACCTCGAACGTGATGGGCGCGATCCAGGACGAAGACCATCGCGAGGCCTCGGTCATTACGTTTCTGGCGACCGCATCCGGTATGACGTTCCTCGGCCTCGGTTCCGCGTTCTGGGGCATCGTGATCGGCTCGTTCGCGTATCTCGTGCTGAACAAGGTGCGGCGCGAGGCACCTGCCAACCGCTGACTCAGGGTCGCGCCCCGAGCGCCTGATACAGCGCGGCGGTATCGGCATAACGCTGCGCGGCGGCTTTGGTGCGATCGAGTCCGGTCTGCAATTCCTGCCGCTGCGTATCGAGCAGCGTCAACTGACTGATGCCGCCCGCCGCATAACGCTGACTCGCGATACCGGCGCTGTGTTGCGCGCTTTGCTGCGCGGCGTCGAGCGCCTGCAATGCGAGCGCGTCCTGATCGAGCGCGCGCAGCGCGTCGGCAACCTGTTGCAATCCTTGCAGCACGGTTTGCTTGTACATGGCGAGGGCCGCCTGGTAGGCCGCTTCGGACGAATGCTTGCGCGCCAGCAGTTCACCGCCGTGAAAAACCGGCTGCGTGAGACCCGCGCCGAAATTCCACACGTTGAAACCCGTCAACAGGTCGGACAAGCTGATGCGTTCGGTCCCCGCGCTGCCCGATAGCGTGATGCGCGGATACAGGTTCGCGGTCGCGACGCCGATATTCGCGCTCGCCTGATGCAACAGCGCCTCGGATGCGCGAATGTCGGGCCGTTGCTGCGCGAGCGTCGACGGCAAGGTCAGCGGCAGATCGGACGGCAGCACGAGCGTATCGAGGTCGAGCGCGGCGAGGTTGTGCGTCGTGGTCAATTCCGCCGGCGCGCGTCCCAGATAGATCGCGAGTTGATGGTCGGTTTGCGCGAGCTGCGTGCGCAACGGCGGCAACGTCGCGCGGGTTTGCTGCACGAGGGTGCGCTGGCTCAGCAGATCGACCTCGGAGATGCCGCCCGCGCTATGGCGCCGTTCGGCGATGTCGAGTTGCTGCATCTGGTTCGCGAGCAGCGCTTCGGTCAGTGCAATCTGCCGCGCCAAGGACGCGCGCCGGATCGCCGCCGTCACGACGTTGCCGGCGACCGTCAAACGCGCGGCCTCGAGTTCGTATTGCTGATAGTCGACCTGCGCGGCCACCGCTTCGAGCGCGCGGCGATTCGCGCCGAACAGATCGAGCGTGTACGACACCGTGACCTGCGCGCTATACAGCGTGAACGGCGCAAACGAGCGGCCCTGCGTCAGTTGGCCGAAGCCGAGCGCCTCGGGATCGATGCGCTCGCGCGTGGCCGAGAGGTTCGCGTCGACCTGTGGCCAGAGCGTGCCGCCCGCCTGAGCACGATAGTCCTGCTGCGCTTCGTCGAGTTTCGCGCGGGCTTGCGCGAGTGTCGGGCTGTCGTCGAGCGCCTGTTGCACGAGCGCGTTCAGCGCCGGCGAGCCGAAGGCACGCCACCAGCCGTCGCCGGGCACATCCGTCGGCACGAAGTGCTGCGCGGCGCCGCCGGGTCCGTCGGATGCGACGGTGCTTGCCGCAAGCGGCGCGGCGGTATAGCTCGACACGCTGGTCACGTCGGGTCGATGGAAATCCGGGCCTAGCGTACATGCGCACAAAACCGCGCTGGCGCCAAAGGCGGCGAGCCAGAGCGTTGCGGACCGGCAAGCCGCACTACGAACCACAGCGGCAGGAACGGCACGAATGGCAGGAACGGCAGGAGCGGCAGGAGCGGAACACATTGCAGGCCTTCCTCAATCGAGCGTGCGTCGATAGAACTTCACGGCGACACCCATCACGACGAATAGAAAGATCAGTAGCGGCCAAACATGCGGCCACATGTCGACCCAACCGACTCCCTTGAGCAGAATGCCGCGCACGAGCCGGTTGAAATAGGTGAGCGGCAACAGGTTGCCGATGTACTGCGCCCACTTCGGCATGCCCGCGAACGGGAACATGAAACCGGACAGCAGGATGTTGGGCAGAAAATAGAACATCGTCAGTTGCATGGCCTGCAACTGATTCTGCGCGAGCGACGAGAGCGTGATGCCGATCGTCAGATTGGCCGCGACGAACAATAGCGCGGACAGATACAGCGCGATCAGACTGCCTTCGAAGGGCACATTGAACACGAAGCGCGCCGCCGTGAGAATGATGCTCACCTGAACCAGACCGATCGCCACGTAAGGCACGATCTTGCCGGTCATGACTTCGAGCGGTAGCACCGGCGTGGCGAGCAGATTTTCCATCGTGCCGCGCTCGCGTTCGCGCGTGATCGCGAGGCCGGTCATCATGACCATCGTCATCGTCAGGATCACGCCCATCAGGCCGGGCACCACGTTGTACTGGGTCAGGCTTTCGGGGTTGTAGAGGCGGTGCAATTGAACGTCGAAAGCGGCGGGGCCGACTGCGAGCGACGCCAGCGGACCCGTGAGGTCTTTCTGCAACACCGACTGCGTGATCGACGGCAGCGCGCCAAGCGCGGTGCCCACCGCGGTGGGGTCCGTCGCGTCGGCTTCGACGAGCAGCGATGGACGCGCGCCCTTGGCCAGGTCGCGCGTGAAGCCGACCGGGACGTTCAGCACGAACAGCACCTTGCCCTGCGCGAGCGCGCGACGGCCGGACTCTTCGTCGGGCAGCGTCGACACGATGTCGAAGTAGTCGGAGTTGCGCATCGCCGCCACGAAACTGCGTGTGAATTCGCTGTGATCGGCGGCGATGACGGCGGTCGGCAGATGCTTCGGGTCGGTATTGATCGCAAAGCCGAACAGCGCCATCTGCATGATCGGCAGAACGATCATCATCGCGAACGTGATGCGGTCGCGCTTCAGTTGCAGAAACTCCTTGCGCACGATGCTCCACCAACGCATCAGCGAAAAGCGTGGAAGGCGGCGCGCGGTATTCATGATGCCTTGTCCGCGGCAGCGGTTGCGTAATTGTCGGTCGAGCGGTTCATCATGAAGATGAACACGTCCTCGAGGCCGGTTTCCTGCTTTTCGATCCGCAGCGCTGGGTCCGAGTGAGCCAGCTGATCGATCGTCGCGTGGAGTTCAGGCTTGTCCGGACCGCTCACGTGCAGCGACGAACCGAACGCCACCGTCTGCTCGACGCCGGGCGAGCGGCGCAGCCGGTCGCCTAGCTCGACGAGATTCTGACCGTACACGGCCCACGTCACGAGCCCTTGCGAATCGATGACCTGTTTCGAGGTGCCCTGCGCGAGCAGCTTGCCGTAGGCGATATAGGCGAGCTTGTGGCAGCGTTCCGCCTCGTCCATATAGTGCGTGCTGACGAGCACCGAGATGCCGCGTGCCGCGAGACGATGCAACTCTTCCCAGAAGTCGCGGCGCGCGCTCGGGTCGACACCCGCGGTCGGTTCGTCGAGCAGCAGCAGTTCAGGCTCGTGCAGCATGCACGCGGCCAGCGCGAGACGCTGCTTCCAGCCGCCCGACAACGCGCCGGCCAGTTGCTTCGCGCGGCTCTGCAGGCCAAGCTGTTCGAGCGCGCGGTCCACTGCCTCGCGACGGTTCTTCATCTCGTAGATGCGCGCGACGAAGTCGAGGTTTTCGCGGATCGACAGATCTTCCCAATAGGAGAAGCGCTGCGTCATATAGCCGGTGCGCCGCTTGATCTGCGCGCTGTCGCGCACGATGTCGTAGCCGAGACACGTGCCGCTGCCTGAGTCGGGCGTCAGCAGACCGCACATCATGCGGATGCAGGTGGTCTTGCCGCTGCCGTTCGGGCCGAGAAAGCCGAAGATCTCGCCGCGCTGCACGCGCAGCGTCACATCGTTGACCACGTGCTTCGTGCCGAAATGCTTGTTCAACCCGTTTACGTCGATCGCGTAGACGGGTGGGGTCGCGTTGCCGGGCGGCGTGAGTGAACTCATTGCAGCGTGACCGTGACGGGTTGACCGGGCCGCAGCTTCGGCGCATCGGCGGTCGAGGGTCGGGCTTCGACCATGAACACGAGCTTGTCGCGGCTTTCGTTGCTGAAGATCACAGGCGGCGTGTACTCCGCCTGGTCGGAAATGAAGCTGAGCACGGCTGGCACATCGGCGGCGCAACCGTCGCAATGAATCGATACGCGACGGCCCGGCGTGAGCGAACCAACCACCCCCTGGGGCACGAAAAAGCGCACCTTGACGTTCTCGGGCGGCAGCATGCGCACGACGGGGCTGCCGGCCGGCACCCATTCGCCGCTGCGATACATCGTGTCGAACACGAGGCCCGCGTGCGGCGCGTGCACGCTTTTCTGATCGAGCTTCCATTGGGCCTGGCCGAGCTGGGCCTGCGCCGCATCGACCTGGGCCTGTTGCGCGCGGATCTGTTCGATCCGCCCCGGCAGACGCGCGACGACAAGCTGGCTTTGCAGCTCACGCACGTGCGCGGCAGTCGACAGCGCGTTAGCGCGCGAGTCGTCGAGCTGGCTCTGCGCTATGCCGCCCGCGCCGAACTGCTGCTCGTCGCGACGATACTGGGTCGCGGCGCGCGTCGCGTCGGCTTCGGCCTGCACCAGTTGCGCGTGCGTCACGTTGACTTCCGGCGGACGCTTGCCGGTTCCAAGGTCGGCAAGCTGGGCGCGGGCCGCGCGCAGTTGCTCGTTGGCCTGCGCCACGGCCTCGGTTTCGTTTTGCGCTTCGAGCGCGAACAGCGGCGTGTTCTGCGCGACCGTCTGCCCGCGCGAGACCGCGAGTTCGGTCAACTGTCCCGCCTGCGAAGACGCGAGGTACGCGAACTCGCCTTCCACATAACCTTGCCACGTGTTCGCCGGTCGTTGCGAACAGCTCGCGCACGCCGCGACGCAGAGTGCGAGCAACACCGCACGAATGGATGAGCTGGCGGACGGCATCATGACGGCTTCCTTTTCGCGCGGCATGCGGTGGACGTGGTCGTGGCTCCGGACGCCGGGGTTGCGCTCATACCCTGCGTGAGTAGCGCAACGACATGGCGTTCGAGCGTCGCGCGATCGAACGAGGTGCCCGGATTCAGGCGCTGCCAGATCCTGGCGGCGGCCTGCGGCAGCATCACGAGCGCCAATACCGAGTTGAACAGTAGCAACGGTTCGAGCTGCGCATTCACCTGGCCCGATGCACAGCCACGCGCGATGGTCTGACCGAACCCGGCGAGCTTTTGCACGGGGATGCGTCCGAACGCACGCTCGCGCAACAGGCCGCCTTCGTTGACGATTTCGCGCAGCCATAGCGAGGGCAGCCACGGCATCTTCTCGGTGACGTCGAACATGCGCTTGACGATGCCCTGCGTCAGCGCGAGCGGTTCCTCGTGTTCGGGATCGACCGGGTCCCAGATCGCGCCGAACGCGCAGACGAGCTTTTCCTCGAACAGCGCGTCGAGCAGTTTTTCGCGCGTCTGGAACCAGTAGTGCACCATCGCGGACGTGACGCCGCTCGCCGCCGCGATCTGTGCAACAGTCGTATTTGCGATGCCGCGCTCGGCGAACAGGGCCACCGCGACATCGAGCAGATGTTCGCGTGCGTCGAAGTCCTGCGAATGAGGACGGCGACCCATTCGGGAACGGGCGACTTGGGGCATGGCAGTAGACTAATTGATGAGTTAGTTAGTTTTGACGCATTGATGTTAGGACATTTTTTGGCGGGATGAAGGAGGGGAAACCCTGGCGGCGGGTGCGCTTTTGCCCGGTCGTTGATCCGCATCAGGAAGCCGGTGCGAGTGGGGTCCGCGCAGGCGTAGTTCGGCGAGTGCCGTACCGCTACGCCTGAACAGCCCGCGATCGTCTGGTCGCGCTCGCTTTACGTCCCGAGTCGGGCTCCGGCGTTTCGATCCGAGGTGGTCCATCGGAAGCGCGAATGATCAGCTCCGGCTGCCAGATCTCCTGAAGGCCTTGTGGCGCCGCTCCCGCGAGCCGTTCGAGCAGCATTTCCGCCATCCGCCTGCCGGCGCGATGCGTCTCGGCCGAAAACGTCGTCAACGACGGCTGCACGTAGCGCCCGATCGGATGATTGTCCCCGCCGATCACACCAACGTCGCGGCCCGGCACTCTTCCCGTTTCCGCGATGCCACGCAACACGCCCAATGCGATCAGGTCGTGGCCGCACACGATGGCCGTGGGCGGGTCCGGCAGCGCAAGCAGGCGGCGCGCGGCCTCCGCGCCGCCTTCCTCGGAAATCGCGGTTTCGACGCACAGGGATCTGTCGTAGCGAATCCTTGCGGCTCGCAGTGCCTCCGCGTATCCCTCGTGCTCGAAGTGACTGAACATCAGGTACTCGGGAGCATGGACGAGGGCAATGCGCCGATGTCCGAGCGCGATGAATCGCGCGCAGCCGGCGCGGCCCACGACGTGATGATCGATGTCGACATACGGGTAGTCGCTGGACGTCTCGCTGCGGCCGAACGCGACAAATGGAATGTCGCGCTCCAGCAGGTAGGCGATGCGCTCGTCGTGCCGGCGCGTGCGGCCGAACAGCAGCGCGTCGACGCGCTGGCGTTCGATCAGGCGCTTGAACACATCGATCTCCGCTTCCACGCTGCGGGCGGACGCGACGATGACCTGAAAACCGCTGTTGTCCATTGCATCGTTGACGCCCATCAGCATATCCAGAAAGAACGGATGGGCGAATGACGTTTGCGGGGCGGACACGACGAAGGCGATCGTATCGGCCGTTTGCCGGCGCAGTCGACGTGCCGCCGGGTCCGGGGAAAAACCGTGCCGCTCGGCCGCTTCCAGCACGCGCTTGCGCGTCTCGGCGCTGACGTCGTCGCGGCCGTTTAGCGCTTTCGACACCGTGCTGACCGAAAGCTTGAGCGTGGCGGCAAATTCCTGAATGTTCATTCCGGCTGTTCCTGAAGGTCGTCCTGTTCAGTACTTCGAAAACGATTGTCGAGATTCTACGCCAGGCTGCGCTTCACTCGGGCTCTGGTTTTCTATCGGACAAAAAACGATTTCGAAAAAGTTGGGTCAGGCGTCGAAAACTGGCTATTTGGGTAGGTGTTTACCCGTCACGTCAGCCATGAAAAGATCAGGGATAGCCCTTGAATAACGTGGCGAAAGGCATGGCCGGCGCAGCGTTGAGAAAAATTCGCACGTTTGCCTCGTCGTCAAAAACGATTTCGAAAAGCACTCACTCAACTTGAATTTCCCTGGCCTCACTGCTATCTTTCAATCGAAATCGTTTTCGAAGATTTTCGAGAACACACCCACATCAACCCTGACGGGGAGCGTTGTGATCGAACATATCGTTACTGTGAAAGCACCTTTGCCGCGAGGGCACTATGCGCAGGCAACCAGGGCGAACGGCCTGGTTTTCGTGTCGGGGCAGTTGCCGCTGACGAAAGACGGCGACTCCATCATCGCCGAAGGACTCGACGCGCAGGTTCGTCAGGCGCTGGCGAACGTACGCGAAGTGCTGCTGGCCGCGGGAAGCGACATCGACCAGCTCCTGAGCGTACAGATCTACGTGTCCGACATCGAGGACTGGCCGCGCGTGAACGAGTTGTATCGTGAGTTCATTGGGGATCCTGCGCCGGCGCGCACCGTTGTGCCATGTGCGGAACTGCACTATGGGGCGCAAGTGGAGATCAGCGCAATCGCGCTCTGCAACGACGATGCACGCTCGAACGATTTTGCGGGCAGACGAATAAACGAATAAACGAAACGAATAAACAAATAGGCGAATAGAGGCTGGAGACTATTCATCTACGGTGTTCCAACCAGGAGGTCATCGTGCAGTTATTCGATTGGTATCGGGCCGCCGCTCCCGCGCAGCGGCGTACGTTCTGGGGATGCTTTTTCGGCTGGACGCTGGATAGCTTCGACAACCAGGTGCTCGCGTTTCTGCTGCCCACGCTGATGGCGGCATGGCATTTTTCCAGAAGCGAGGCGGGGCTGATCGCGACTTCGTCGTTGCTTGCCGCGTCGGTTGGCGGCTGGATCTCGGGCATTCTGAGCGATCGCCACGGGCGCGTACGGGTGTTGACCGGCTCGATCATCTGGTTCACTACGTTCTGCGTGATTGCCGGCTTTACGAACTCGTATTCGCAGTTGTTGATCGTGCGTGCATTGCAGGGATTGGGCTTCGGCGCCGAGTGGGCCGTCGGGGCCGCGCTGATGGCGGAGGTGATCGACCCGGCTCATCGCGGCAAGGCACTCGGTCTCGTGCAGAGCGGTTTTTCCGTCGGTTGGGCACTCGCCGCGGCCCTCTCGGGCGTGCTTCTCGCGTATCTCCCGGCATCGATTGCATGGCGCTCGGCGTTCTGGATCGGCGTGATTCCCGCGGTCATTGTGCTCATCATCCGTCGATTCATTCCGGAACCCGAAATGTTCCGTCAGATGAAGAAGGCGACGGGAGACGCGGTCGTCGCGACGTGGCGCTCGTCGTTCCGGCCCGACGTCCGGCGCGCCAGTCTGCTCGCCGCACTGCTCGTCACCGGGTTACAGGCCAGCAGTTACGCAATCATGATCTGGCTGCCGACGATGCTGGTCCAGGTCCGCCATCTGCCGGTGTCGTCTGTCGCAATGATGGCGACGCTGATGGGGATCGGCTCCTTTATCGGCCAGGTGAGCTTCGCCTATATGAACGACTCGCTCGGTCGGCGCTCCACCGCGATGGCGTTCTGCTTGCTTGCCGCGTTGCTGACCGGTTGCTACCTGTTCATTCCACTGGACGGCTGGATCCTGACGGCACTCGGGCTTCCTGTCGGCATGGGGATCAACGGCGTGTTCGCCGGCATTGGACCGATGCTGTCGGAACTGTTTCCGACACAAATCCGAACCACGTGCATGGGCTTCTCGTACAACGTTGGCAAGTCGGTCGGCGCGCTCAGCGTGGCGGCGGTCGGGGTCGTCGCCGAGCGCATCGGGATGGTGGGTTCGATCGCCGTGTTCTGTTTCATCGGCTATCTCTGCGCGCTGGTTGCGTTGAGTTTCCTGCCGGAGACGCGTGGACGCGATCTGACGAGTGTTGCGCCCAGCGACGATTCGTATGAGCGGATCGAGTTGCTGGAGCAGGTTAGTCCCACGCGGCGATAGCAGGCTCGACGCGAGGCGCTGCGGCGCTACCGCGCGCAGATCCAAAGATTCCATGAATGATTCTGTTGTACTGAATGATTGGAGGAACGCATGAGCATTGAATCGGCGCTCGAAGAAGTCGATGCCGGGCCCGCCGTTGCATTCTACGATCCGGCCGCAGGTCACGGCCTGCCGCACGATCCGTTCAAGGCGATCGTCGCGCCGCGCCTGATCGGCTGGATCTCGACGCGCTCGGCAAGCGGCCGGCTGAATCTCGCGCCATACAGTTTCTTCGGCGCGTTTGCGGCGCTTCCACCCACGATCGGCTTTTGCAGCGAAGGCCGTAAGGACAGTCTTCGCAACATCGAGGAAACCGGCGAATTCGTCTGGAACCTGGCGACGCGTCCGCTTGCCAGGCAGATGAACCTCACCTCGGCGACGGTCGCACCGGACGTCGACGAGTTCGAGCTTGCGGGTCTCACGCCGGTTGCGGGGCGCAGCGTGTCGGTGCCGCATGTCGGTGAATCGCCAGCCGCGCTCGAATGCAGGTTGCTGCAGATCGTGCGCCTGCACGATCTAAGCGGCAATGCGACCGACAACTGGCTCGCGCTCGGCCAGGTAGTCGGCGTGCACATTCAGAAGACGTATCTGAAGGACGGCTACTTCGATACGCATGCCGCGCAGCCGATCATGCGGGCCGGTTATCTCGCCGACTATGCGCCGATCGGCGAGATGTTCCAGATGTTCCGACCGGCGATCTAGCAATCGCACGCGCACTGAAGTTTTCGTTTAAACCGGGCCGAAATCGTTTTCGACAAGTGAGAGCATCATGACCGAGATTGATAACGAAGTATCGATGATTCGAGAAACCGCACGCCGGTTCGTGCGTAACCGTCTGGTTCCCCTGGAACAGCAGATCGAAACCGATGACGACGTCAGCACCGAACTGCTCGCCCAGCTACGGGCAGAAGTCGCGGCCCTGGGTCTGTACGGCTTCAATCTCCCCGAGAGCATTGGCGGGCCAGGTCTGTCGGCCGAGGCAAAAGTGGCGATTCTGGAGGAACTCACGCATACGTCCGTGCCGCTCTCCGAGGTGTTCGGTCATTTGCCGTTGCAACTGACGCAACTCAACGAGCGTCAGCGCGGCGAGCTGCTGCCGGGCATCCTGTCGGGCAAGCGTGTGGTCACGTACGCGCTGACCGAACCCAATGCGGGATCCGATCTCGGCGGACTGCGCACGAGAGCGGAGAAGGTCGCGGGAGGATGGCTGCTCAATGGCAGCAAGCACTTCATCTCGCACGCCGAAACCGCGGACTACATCATCGTGCTCGCGGTCACCGATCCAACGGCGGCACTGAAGAACAAGCTCACCACGTTCATCGTTCGCCGCGACAACCCCGGTATCGTCGGCATGACGCGTTACAGGAAGATGGGGTGGCGCGGCTATCACATCAACGGGTTCACACTCGAAAACTGCTTCGTGCCCGATGACGATCTGCTCGGCGAGCGCGACGCAGGCTTCCTCGGCATGATGCAGTCGATCAATCAGGATCGACTGCTGTCGGCGAGCCGCTCGCTCGGCCTTTCCGCGCGCGCGCAATCGATGGCTTGCGAATATGCGCTCGAGCGCCGGGCCTTCGGTGCGCATCTCGCGCAGCATCAGGCCATCCAGTTCATGATCGCCGATAACGACGTCGAGATCGAAGCGGCGCGAATGCTGATCCGCGCGGCGGCGCAGAGCATCGAAGCCGGGAACTCGCAAGCACACGTCGCAGCCTGCCGCGCGAAGCTTTACGCGAGCGAGATGGGATGCCGCGTCACGGATCGCGTGCTGCAGATCTTCGGCGGGATGGGCTACATGACCGAGCTGCCGATCGAACGCTTCTATCGTGATGCGCGCGCATTCCGCATCGGCGAAGGCACCTCGGAAATGCAGCGCATCCAGATCGCGCGTGCCGCGCTTGCCGCAATCGGAGGCCGCCATGGCCTTTGATCTTCTCGAATCAGGCAGCGCCGACCTGGTCGCGCTGCATCATGGCAACCGGACACTGTCGCGCGGCGAGTTGGCCATTGCGTCGCGCCGCGCCGCGTCTTTCTTGCGCGAGCTTGGCGTCAGTCGCGGCGACAC
The DNA here is from genome assembly GCA_036264535.1 of Paraburkholderia sp. Classification (GTDB taxonomy): domain Bacteria; phylum Pseudomonadota; class Gammaproteobacteria; order Burkholderiales; family Burkholderiaceae; genus Paraburkholderia. Next base: position 17,958 of record DATAQT010000052.1, read on the forward strand.
CGTGGCGGTGTGGTTGCCCGACGGTGCCGTCTGGCTGCAATTGTTCTTCGCGGCCGCGCAGATCGGCGCATTGATGATACCGGTGAGCACCCGCTTCAGATTGCAGGAGGCGCTGCACGTCGTGAAGACCGCAAAAGCGCGGGTGCTCGTCGTGCCACGACAGTTCCTCGATTTCGACTACGCGGGCGCGGCCCACGAAATCAAGGCCGCGAGCGGTGCATTGCAACACGTCGTAGAAGTGTCCCGCTTCGACGAACCAGAGTGGCGCGCTTTCGAACCGTATCCGCATTGGGATGGACGCGAGACCGATCTGCTGTGCACGTTCATGACCTCGGGAACGACGGGCCAACCGAAGCTCGCTGCTCACACGGCAGGCGGGATTGCACGGCATGCGCGCAACGTCGGCCGGATCAGCGACATGCGCACGGCGGACGTCGTGCTTTGCGCGCTGCCGCTCTATGGTGTGCTCGGATTCGTGCAGACCGTCGCGGCGCTCGCGTCGGGCGCGGCTTGCGTGCTCTTGCCGGTGTTCAAGGCGGATGCAGCCGCGGCGGCGATGGAGCGGCATCGGGTCACGCATTTCTTCGGCTCGGATGCGATGTTCGACATGGTGCTCGATGCCGGCGACTACTCGTTGGCCACCTGGCGGCGCGGCGCGTTTCCGGAATACGCGGGCGTGGGGCGTACCGTCATCAGCAAAGCGGAGGCTGCCTGGGGCGTCCGTTTGACCGGGCTGTACGGCATGTCGGAATGCTTCGCGCTCACTGCGTTGCGCGATCCTGAAGGCACCGCCGAGCAGCGCGGTGTGCCAGGCGGCACGCCGATTTCCACGGAGATCGCGTTTCGGATCGTCGATCCCGCTGACGGACTTCCATTGCCGGATCGGCAACAGGGCGAATTACAACTGCGCGGCTACAACGTGATGGCCGGGTATCTGAACAACCCGGTTGCGACGGCAGGCGCTTTCACCGCGGACGGCTGGTTCAGAACCGGCGATCTCGCCTACGCCGACGGCGGCTCGTTCTGCTACGTGGGCCGTATCAGGGACAGTCTGCGTCTACGGGGTTATCTGGTCGATCCGGCCGAGATCGAAGCGTTTCTCGCCCAGCATCCGGGCGTTCTGTCGGCGCAGGTCGTCGGCGTTCATGTCGATGGCGAGGGGGACGTGGCGGTCGCGTTCATACGAGGTTCGTCGACACCGTCGACGGAAGAGGAACTGATCGCGTACTGCAAACAGGGCATCGCTGGCTTCAAGGTTCCACGACGCATCGTGACGGTCGATTCGTTTCCGCAGCGCGACGGACCCAACGGCGTGAAGATTCTGAAGAACGCATTGCGGGACATGGCCTCGCAATGTCTCGGTCTGGCGCAGACCTTATAACAGCGGAGAACGATGATGAAGCAAGCGGAAATCCGATCGGACATTGCATGGGCGACGCCGGAGAAGGTCGTGATTCACGGTCTCGATCTGTGTGAAGAGATCGTCGGCAAGATCGACTTTGGGCAAATGGCGTTTCTGCAATTGTTCTCCCGATTGCCGGAAGAACGCGAATTGCGCATGTTCAACGCGATGATGGTCATTCTGGTCGAACACGGCATTACACCGTCCTCGCTCGCCACGCGCATGACCTATGCCGGCGCGCCCGAGTCGGTACAGGCGGCCGTGGCCGCGGGATTGCTGGGACTGGGATCGGTGTTCGTCGGATCGCTGGACAATGCGGCGCGGCTGTTGCAGGAGTCGCTGCCCGACCCCCGCGAGATACCCGATATCGATGCGCTCGCAGGCGCGATCGTCGACGACTATCGCTCGCGCAAGCAGATCCTGCCGGGCATCGGACATCCTTTTCACAAGCCGATCGACCCGCGCGCGCCCGCGCTCTTCAAGGTCGCGCGCGAGACCGGCTATGACGGGCCTTATATCCGCCTCATGACGGCGATCGGTAGGCAAGCCGAGCAAAAACTCGATCGTCCGCTGCCGGTCAATGTCACCGGCGCGATGGCGGCCGTGGCATCGGAAATGCGGATTCCCTGGCAGATCTGCCGCGGACTCGCGGTATCCGCGCGTGCCGTGGGACTGGTCGGGCATATCCTCGAAGAAATGCGTCAGCCGATGGCCAACACGCTCTACCTGCGCACCGAGCACGAAGCCAGCGCGCATCGGCTCGCAGAGGGACAGCGATGAGTATCTTCGCGAAGGACAAGACGCAGGACGAATCACAGTTGGCGAAACGCGAGCATGCTTCGCGCGGCGAGTTTCGTTTCTGGACCGAAGAAAAGCTGCGTAACGCGGATACCGATCAATTCAGACACGTGAACAACGCCGCGATCGCGACGTTTTTCGAGGCGGCGCGCATGGAGATCTTCGCGCCGCCTGCGATTCGCGCGCTGATGGGTGGCGCGAACCTCGCGGTCGTCAGATTGCTGATCGAGTTCAGCGCCCAGTTGTATTTCCCCGGACGCGTGCGGGTCGGAAGCACGGTCGTCGAAGTGGGACACACCTCGTTGCAGGTCGGGCAGCGTCTGTTCGGTGAAGACGACGATAGCTGTTGTGCGACGGCAGAGGCGATCTGTGTCCTCGTCGACGACAAGACGGGGCGTCCTCGCCCGATCACTCCTGAATTCAAGAAGTATCTTTTGACGAACGACAAGACCGGCAGCGCGGAGGTTCTCATATGAACGGGAACAAGGTGCAGTACGAGCGGCGCGGCGCCATCGCGCTCGTCACGCTCAATGATTCCGGGCGGCGCAATGCGCTGTCCCGACAGATGGTCCGGGAATTATCGGGCGC
>DATAQT010000101.1:0-24441 GCA_036264535.1 Paraburkholderia sp.
ATTGCCCGTGTGAAAGTAGGTAATCGTCAGGCTCCTCACCCCGTCAGAAACCCCACCCGAAACGGTGGGGTTTTTGCGTTTACGCGCCGATATCAACAGCACCACGCTTGCCTGCGCACGAACGAAAACGCGTGGCGGTAAGCCGCCAGCGGCCGTTGTCGAAAAGCCGCGTTTTTCCCGACGCTTGTTTGCGCATATGACCTGCACTCAAACAAGCATCGAGTCCCTTCCGACTGCTACTCCGCAGCAGCGCCGCCCCCTTGGTCAACCGTACCCTCAACCGGCACGAGGCTGTCCATAGCTTCCATTTGCCCGACCTCAGCAAGCAATGTTTCGTCACGGGCAATGACCTTCGGCACATGGGAGCGCAGGAATTCAACCCACGTGCGAGTCTTTGCATCGATGAACTTGCGCGACGGATATAGCGCATAAACAGTCGTCTTCTGCAGTGTATATTCCGGCAACACACGCACCCGTGTGCTATCGCGCAGCCCAGAAATAGCCGCGTAAAGCGGCACCATGCCGATGCCCATTCCTTCCCGGATCGCGACGATCAATGATTCGGCGATGTTCACATGCACCGGCCCGTCGACTTCCATCATCTCGCTTCCATTGGGGCCGTCGAGCGTCCATTCATGTGGTGGGAACGCCGGCGTGTGAAGGATCAGACACTCGTGATGCGCGAGGTCAGCCGGTTTTGCGGCGCGCCGTGTGCTCGCACGTAGGCCGGCGATGCGCACAGGATGCTGAACGTCGTCCCCAATGGAAATGATACGGGGTCCGAATTCGGCAGCGTGGACGCACCGATCACCGCCACATCGGCACTGCCCTCGAACAGATCGGGCATGCGCTGTGACAGGGGCAGTTCGACGGTCACATCAGGATAAAGCGCGCGATAACGCGAAATCGCGGGCAGGATGTAATGCTGGCCGATGCTCGCAAAGCTATGCATACGCAGCGCTCCGGTCGGCCGCTCGTGCGCGCAACTCGCTTCTTCTTCCGCAGTATCGATATCGGCGAGGATCTGCTGCGATCGCTTCAGATAGCGCTCGCCGGCGGTGGTGAGCGCAAGCCGCCGCGTCGAGCGATTCAGCAGGCGGGTGCGCAGATGTGCTTCAAGCTCGGAGACCGCGCGAGACATCGCGCCGGTCGTTGAATTGAGCGATTGCGCGGCCGCAGTGAAGCTACCGGCTTCAACCACGCGCACGAACACTCGCATATTTTGTAGCGTGTCCATCAAACCTTCTGTTTCATGATCGAGATCATATTTTCCACCTGTCTCGTAGACCTATTGTCGTCCGTTCTGGAACAGATGTTCTGCGCCGATCGTCTTAATCCGCACATCGCGGACTCCTACAATCGGCGCCTCGCCTGCCGGTGTCAGCGATTCTGCCCGGAGGCTCATTCAGCGACCAAGCGGGGTGCACTGTTTTCAGATGAAACGCGATCATGCGATCAAGCCGTCGGCGGATTTCTTCGGTCCGCACGGAGTCATGCAACGACGACCCAGCCGCCCCATACTCAACCGGGCGATGCGGGACTGGGGCAGCAGCGACGGTCTGATCTGGCTGCATCTGCTGAAAACGGTCACCGCGGGTCTGCTGGCGCTGGGCATGGCGATGCTGCTCGATCTGCCGCAACCGCGTATTGCGATGACCACCGTCTTCGTGTTGATGCAACCGTTCAGCGGCATGGTGCTCGCGAAGAGTTTCTACCGGATTCTCGGAACGGCAGTAGGGACTGTGGCCGCACTCGTGCTCGGCGGGCTGTTCGTTCAGCAGCCCGAACTGTACATGCTCGGCATGATCGTGTGGGTGAGCGCCTGTATTGCTGCGGCGCTCCGGTATCGGCATTTCAGGTGGTACGGTTTTGTGCTTGCGGGTTACACCGCCGCGCTGATTGGCATTCCGAACGTCATGGAGCCTCAGGGGCTGTTCCTTGCGGCACTCACGCGCGCGGCGGAAGTGGCGGTTGGCATCGTGTGTTCGAGCTCGGTCAGCGCGTTGCTGTTACCGCAGCGCTCGAGCCTTGCGCTACGACGTAACCTTGAAATCAGGTACGCAAATTTTATTGCGTTCGCTGTCGACGTGCTCACGCGGGCTAGAGCGCAATCAGTTCGAACGGCGGTTCGCGGATTTCATCGATGAAATCGCCGGCTTCGAAGCGACGCGCATGTTCGTCGCATTCGAAGACCCGGTGACGCGTTCGCGCAGCGCGCATCTGACGCGTCTGAACAGCGAGTTCATGGATGCGTGCGCGCGCCTGCATGCGCTGCATCAGTTGCTCAAACGGCTGCGCGCGAGCCATGCCGCGTCGATACTTGCGGCAATCGCGCCGTGCTTCGACGAACTGAGAGTCGTGTTCGAAGTACAACCCGGAGAATGTGTCGAAGCATCGCGCGTGGCGGCGGGTTTGCACCGCTTTCGAGCGAATCTGCCACGCCGGTTACGTGAGAGGAGGCGGCCACTCAAAGCCGCGTCGGCGGAATCGCTGGCCGACTTCGACACGGCAGCCGAGCTGCTGTATCGCTTTGTCGGAGAATGGATAAACTATTCGGAGAACTGTGCATCACTGTGGAGAACGACGGAAACCTCGCAGAAAAGCGTACGACGCAGCCAAAGCCCGCATAAGAACCACCGCATCGGCAAACCGGTAAGCCAGACAAATCACTTCGTCGTATTGTTCACATTCCTACGCTCGGCGGTCGTCATCGGGATCGCCGGTTCGTTCTGGATCGCGACCGACTGGCCGAGCGGCGGCCTCGCCGTAATCGGGGCAACCCTGGTCTGTGCGTTGACGTCCACCGCGCCAAGCGCCTCCAGAATGGTCGTACAGATGGCGCTCGGCGCCGTGTTCGCGACGCTGACCGGCTACGTTTTCATCTACTACGTGTATCCGAACATCGACGGTTTCCCGTTGCTTGGCACGGTAGTCGCGCCAGTGCTCGCGCTCGGCGCATTCATCGCGACGCGGCGCGGCAGGGTATGGCATCGGCTTTTCGGTGTTCTTCTGTCTGCTTGCCGGGCCGGACAACGTCGTCAGCTACGCCCCCGATCTGCTGATCAACAACGGCGTCGCGTTGACGGCATCGATGCTGCTCGCAGGCCTCGTTTTCGCGGTGGTATTTCCTGCCGATATGCGCTGGCTCGTCGAACGGATCATGGTCGACTTGCGAGCGCGAGCGGTATCGGCATGCAAGGACCCTCTGCCCGGTCTCAACCGACGTTTCCAGTCGAGTACGCACGATCTGACTTCGCAACTGCGCATGCTGTTGATGCACCGTTCACGACGACGGCGCGACGCCCTTCGCTGGATGCTCGCGACGATCGAAGTAGGTCACGCCGTGATCGATCTGCGCAACGAAGCCACACGCGCCGGCTATGCAAACATCCTTCAGCCGCATTGGCGGCACGCGATCGAACACATCTGCGACGATCTCGCGCGGCTCTTCGAACGGCCGGGTCCGCGTGCGCTCGAACGCGCACTCGTCGCCGTGCGCTCGGCCACCTGGCTCGCGCAAGACATGCTGAAAATGGTGCATGCCGATCCCGACCGACGTCACGATCTACAGCGCATCCTGAGCTGTCTGCACTTCATTCGAAGCGCGTTGCTCGACAAGGATGCGCCGTTCAATCCGCGCTGAGCAATGCTTCGTCGATCTTTCTGGCAGATGGAAAGATCTCTTCCGAGCGCCCCCGTTTATCCGCGTAGGTAGCAGTCATATAGTTTCGTCACTGCCTCGCGGTAATCGTCGCAGTACGCGTAAGTTCTGGAGAATGAGATGAAAGTGTTGAAGATGGTCCTGATTGCCTGTTGTTTGTCCGGCACGGCCGCTGCCTACGCACAAGCGGAGCCGGACGCGCCGGAGCAACAGGTTGCGCAAGCGGATAGCCAGCGCACCGATAACGTCCCTGCGCGCAAGCATGCGCAAGCACCGAAAGCGAAAGCCGAGGAATGCGTTGGCCAGATGAGCTTCTGCAACATCTACTTCGGCAGCTAAGGCCAGCAAACAAGCTCGGCAAATAAGCCGCACCGCGCGTCATGTCCGCATAAATCTGTATCACGCGCAACACCTGTCGCGGACCATATCACGCGACCCAACACCTGCTCGCGACGCCGTCCGATCGAGACGCCGCGACGGGTGCGGCAACCGCCTGTTGAGCGAAGCACACCGCAGGCGTGCGCACCGGTCGACGGAGCTGGCGACTATGGAGAGACCCCCTTTCATGTACGAAGACCGCATTCGCTGCGCCGCGCTGCGCGGAAAAGTCACCACGGCCGCCGACGCGGCGCTCCTGATTCACGACGGCATGCGCGTTGACGCAAGCGGCTTTACGCGTGCGGGCGACGCGAAGGCCGTGCCGGTTGCGCTCGCCGAGCGTGCGCGCCAACAGGACGAACCGGTGCGCATCACGTTGATGACGGGCGCCTCGCTCGGTCATGACGTGGACCGCATGCTGACCGAAGCGCACGTGCTCGCGCGTCGTCTGCCGTTTCAGGTGGACAAGACTTTGCGCGACGCGATCAATCGCGGCGAAGTGATGTTCGTCGATCAGCATCTGTCCGAGACCGTCGAGATGCTGCGTGCGAACCAGCTCGGCAAGCTCGATGTTGCGATCATCGAAGCCACCGCGATCACCGAGAGCGGCGGCATCGTGCCGACGACGTCGGTCGGCAATTCGGCGAGCTTCGCGATTCTCGCGGACAAGGTGATCGTCGAGATCAATCTCGCGCAGCCGCTGGCGTTCGAAGGCTTGCACGACATCTGGATTCCGGGTCGACGGCCGCATCGCGATCCGTTGCCGATCGTGCGCGCGCGGGACCGCGTTGGTACGCCAGCTATCGAGATTTCGCCCGATAAAATCGCGGCGATCGTGCTCACTGATATGGCCGACAGCCCGTCCAAGGTGCTGCCCGCGGACCATGAAACCGCGCTGATCGCCGGTCATCTGATCGAATTCTTCCAGCGCGAAGTCACGCACGGCCGCATGCCGAAGCAGTTGCCGCCGCTGCAAGCGGGCATCGGAACGATCGCCAACGCGGTGTTGGCGGGTTTCGCCGATTCGCCTTTCGATGTGTTCGAGATTTATTCAGAAGTCCTGCAGGACTCGACGTTCGATCTGATGGATGCGGGCAAGGTCGCGTTCGCGTCCGGCGCGTCGATCACGTTGTCGGCCGCGCGGCAGGCACAGGTATTCGGCGAAATCGAGCGATATCGCGACCGGCTCGTGCTGCGTCCGCAGGAAGTCAGCAACCATCCCGAAGTGATTCGCCGGCTCGGTCTGATCGCGCTCAATACCGCGCTCGAATTCGATATCTACGGCAACGTCAATTCGACCCACGTCGGCGGGACACATATGATGAACGGCATCGGCGGCTCGGGCGACTTCGCGCGCAATGCGTCATGCGCGGTGTTCGCGAGCAAGTCGACCGCGAAGGACGGCCGCATTTCGAGCGTCGTGCCGATGGTGCCGCATTGCGATCACAGCGAACACGACGTCGACGTCGTCGTGACCGAGCAAGGTCTCGCCGATCTGCGCGGGCTCGCGCCGCGCGAACGCGCCATGCTGATCATCGAGCATTGCGCGCATCCGCACTATCGTCAACTGCTGCGCGACTACTACCGCGATGCCTTGCGCTGGGGAGGGCAGACGCCGCATTGCCTCGATCAGGCGTTTGCATGGCATGCGCGGCTGCGCGATACAGGGTCGATGCTGCCGGCCTGATCGGCAAGCGCCCCAAGGACCTCAAGGGCCACGACGGCCGCGATAAAAGCAGAGGAAACCAGCAAGAAAAAGCGCCAGCGGCACAAACCCGCTGGCGCCTCATGACATCGGATGCCGTGCTCAGGAACCTCGTCGCACGAGCCGGATAATAAACAGCAGAATGACCGCGCCGATCAACGCGGTGATGATCGAGCCGATCCAGCCACCGCCGAGCGAGATATGCAGCACGCCGGCGAGCCAGCCGCCGATGAACGCGCCGACGATCCCGACGATGATGTCGACAATCAGGCCAAAGCCGCCGCCCTTGACCAGCACACCCGCGAGCCAGCCCGCAATCGCGCCGATGATGATCCATGCGATGATGCCGTGTTCCATATTCGAGACTCCATGGTTGAGTGTGAAAAAATCACGGTGACAGAGCTTAGTCGAAGGTTATGGGACAGTCCATGTCCAGGACGCGGAATTAACGTTCTCTGAATCTGCTGCAAGCTAAGTGTAGACGATGCGCGCGAACAAAGGGGACTTGCGCGGCGCGCGTCACTCGGGCGTCGGCTCCGCTTCTCGCGCGGTCCAACTGACGCTGGACACGCTCTTTTCCATGCTCAGGCGACTCGCCATCTGTTCGAGCTTCGATTGATCCTTCGGATGCATCTTCAAGGTCGCCGTCACGCGAATGCGGCCCGGCTCGTCGTCGACATCTTCGCTCGTCAGGCTCTGGAACGACAGCGGCGCCGAGTACATCGAATTGGAAATCGCGGTGCGAATGTGGATCTCGTCAACTTCGCGGCAGACGGTCGTCAGCACGTACTCGCGCACGAGGTCGGCGTTTAAAACCGATGTCGAGTTGATCATCTGGCTCACTTCGCGCAGCACGGTGTTGGTCAGCAGCACGACCGCGGTGCCCGCCAGCGCCGGTCCGTAATGTCCGGCGCCGCTCAACACGCCGACGGCCGCCGAGCACCACAGCGTTGCCGCGGTGTTGATCCCCTGAATCGAGCCTTTGTCGCGCATGATGACGCCGCCGCCGAGAAAGCCGACGCCGGACACCACATACGCGGCAATCTGCGTGATACCGCTGACGCCGTTGCCGGTCAGCACGCCAAGCGTGACGAACAGGCAGGCGCCGCTCGCGACTAGCGTGATCGTGCGCAGGCCGGCGTTGCGCTGGCGCATCTGCCGTTCCAGGCCAATCGCGACGCCGCAACCAAAGGCGGTGAGAAGCCGCAGGAAGAATTCGAGTGTCATCGTTCAGAAAGGTTGGCGTGGTTGCTGCCGCAGGGTGAAACCTACGCGTGACGACGTGACGTCGTCTACCTCGTGCACGAGTGCCCGGAGCGTGTGGTGTCGGCGTGGCATCGCGTGATGCTGCGCTTCACCGGCAGTAACGCAATGACAATGAAATGAGAGCGACGTGCGCCATCGAGCCAGAGGGCAGGACGGCGACAGGGAGGACTGACGCGGAAATCCTGCCGCTCAGGTGAGCGGGCAAATCGATACTCGGCTGGTACAACTGCTACTGTCCAAGATCGTGGTTCCGGTTAAAAGAATTGCGCGAATTTTAGGGGACTGCGCAAAGCCTGGTCAAGCTGCGATCGGCAAAGGGTGCGGACGGTAAGTCGTAATTGATTAATGCGGACTCCGAATATTGAACTCAATCGGGCTCTCCAGCCACGAGCCTCAAGCGCGTGATCTCCGAAGGCGCACCGAGCCGCTTCGGCGGTCCCCAGTAGCCGGTGCCCCGGCTCGTATAAACCCACAGCCCGTTCAGGCGCGCGAGGCCCGCCGTGAACGGCTGTTGCAGGCGCACAAAGAAATTCCACGGAAAGAACTGACCGCCGTGCGTGTGACCCGACAGCTGCAGCGTGAACCCGGCCGCGGCAGCTGCTTCGGCCGAGCGGGGTTGATGCGCGAGCAGCACCCGGATCAGCACGTCGCCCGGCGCGCCCGCGAGCGCCGCGACCGGGTCGCTGCGGTGCGCGGGGTCGTGATGACCCGCCGAGTAGTCGGTGACGCCGGCGATCACGGCGCGCGCACCGTCATGATCGACGATGACGTGCTCGTTCAGCAGCACCCGCAAGCCGAGCCTGCGAAATTCTGCGATCCACGAGTTCGCGCCGGAGTAGTACTCGTGATTGCCGGTCACGAGAAACGCGCCGTGCCGCGCGGCGAGTCGAGACAGCGGTTGCGTATGCCGGCTCAACTGCGGCACGCTGCCATCGACCACGTCGCCCGTCACCGCGATCAGATCCGGCTTGAGGCGGTTCACCGCGTCGACGATCGCATCGACATAGCGGCCCTTGATCGTCGGGCCGACGTGGATGTCGCTGATCTGCACGATCGTGAAGCCTTCGAGCGCGGCAGGCAGATCGTCGATCGGCACTTCAATCGTGACGACGCGCGCGCGACGACGCGCGTTGAACAGGCCGATCAGCGTCGACAACAACGCGAACAGCGGCACCGCCGTCGCGGATCCCGTGCGCCAATGCGCGATCACGAGCGTGTTCGGCCAGATCGCGTCGATCGTCAGCAGCGACGCCAGCACGAGGTCGCGCGCGAACGTCAGCACCAGCAGCGACGAGAAGAAGCCCATCGCGAGCAGGCCGGCCCACGCGAGCCGGTCGCCGAGCGGCTGGCGCTTGAAGCTACGCGCCATCATGCCGACCGGGATCAGGAAGATCGACAGCAGGAGCCACAGCACGCACAGCCCGCGGCCGGCCGCATCGATCGGCATGTCGGGAATCAGGCGCAAGCCGACGTAGACATGCAGCAGGATGCCAATCAGGATGATGCGGACAAAAAACGATGAACGGCGCATAAAGAGGGTCGAGGCGGGAAGGGGCCGAAGGGCCGGCATCAGCGACAGCGCGGCGGCGATCGGTTGGCGGGCGATCCGCGCGTTCGCGACGAGGGGCGCACGCGGCGAATCATTCTACCGGCATGTTCAGCGCCTTGCTGCTGCCGCAAGATTCGTGCTCCCGCACCGCCCGACACGCCCCCAGCAAGGCATCCGACCGGGGCGCGACGGGGCGTGGCGCACGCGGGCCCGTTCCATGCTCACCTCATGCTTACAGGGCCGCAAGCCACGCGTTTCAATGCCTATGCAAGCGAATTAAATGGGCTTTGAGTTGTATTCGTGAGTGAGCTATGCTTGAAACAAGCCAGCTTGTTACCGGGCCAGCGCAGCGACCATTCGGCCACGACTGGTTTCGTCGCCGGGACAGATCGGGCGGGGGGAGGCACACCATGAAGCTGCTCAAATCGGGCCACCAGTTGCATCACGCGCACGACGTGCATCATGTTCACCATGAGCATCACGTCGGACGCGAGGGCAGCCATGTGATGCTGCCGCTCGTCGGTATCTCGCTGATGGCGATCGCGCTCTACTTCGGGGTGCGCGACATCGACATCTCCGAGCTCGGCAAAAGCGCGCTATTCGACGTCGTGATGGTGTGCGTCGCGCTCGGCATCGCGGGCCTGTTCGGCGTGGTCGGCGCGTGGCTGCGCTCGAGTGGCGACGAGGCCGAAGAAGGCTTCTGCTTCATCGGCGCGCTGATTGGCACCGTGGTGTTTTATATCGCCGTGCTGACCTGAGGCGATTTCATCGAAGGCACGGCGCGACACCCGCCGCGCCATTCATCATCCAGGCACCGTCACACTATCCGCGCCGCTTCGTCGAACGAAAAACGCGGGCTGCGCGCAAACAGCTTCGACGGATCGCCGTAGCCAAGATTGATCAGAAAGTTCGACTTCACCGTCGTGCCCGCAAAGAACGCTTCGTCGACCTTGGCCGCATCGAAGCCGGACATCGGCCCGGTGTCGATACCGAGCGCACGCGCGGCGAGAATCAGATAGCCGCCTTGCAGCGTCGAATTGCGAAACGCCGTGTCGGCGATCAGGCGCTCGTTGCCGACGAACCAGCTGCGTGCGTCGGCATGAGGAAAGAGTTTCGGCAGATGCTCGTAGAACGCCATGTCCATGCCGACGATCACCGTGACCGGCGCGGCCATCGTTTTCTCGAGATTGCCGGCCGACATCGCCGGGCGCAGTTTTTCCTTGCCTTCCGGTGTCTTGACGAACACGAAGCGGCCCGGGCTCGAATTGGCCGAGGTCGGTCCGAGCAGGACGAGTTCGGTCAGCTGGCGCAGCACGGCGTCGTCGATCGGCCTGTTCTGCCAGCCGTTGTGCGTGCGCGCGTCGCGAAAGAGCTGCGCGAGCGCCTGATCGGAAAGTGTCATGGTAGTGGTCCGTGCGAAGTAAGAGAGGGTACGGGCAGAGCTGCGTCGAATGACAGAGCAGCGCGCGTGAAGCAGCGGGTGTGCCGTTGTCGCCATAATAGCCAGGGTTTTTACTCGCCCGCTTGCATCCAGACATTCCAATGACCACCGATCTTTTCAACGACCTGCCCACGCCGGACGTCGACTGGTATCCCGACTGGCTCGCACCGGCCGCGGCCGGGCAACTGCTCGCCCGCGTGATCGACGAAGTGCAATGGCGCCAGGACATGATGGGCACGCCCGCCGGCCGTGTTGCACTGCCGCGTCTGACCGCCTGGCAGGGCGAGCCGGATGCGGTCTACGTCTACTCGGGCATCCGCAACGTGCCGCAAGCGTGGACCCCCGCCGTCGCCGAACTGAAGGCCGCCGTCGAGGCGACCAGCGGCGCGCGTTTTAACAGCGTGCTGCTGAATCGTTACCGCAGCGGCGCCGACAGCATGGGCTGGCACGCGGACCGCGAGCCGGAGCTCGGCAGGCAGCCGGTGATCGCGTCGGTGAGCCTTGGCGTCGCGCGTACGTTCGATCTGCGGCACAACCGCAGCGGCGTCGTGCAATCGTTCTCGCTGAAGGGCGGCAGCCTGCTCGTGATGAAAGGCGACACCCAGGCGCAGTGGCGTCATCGGGTGCCGAAGGAGCCGCGCGTGAGCGGCGAGCGCATCAATCTGACGTTTCGCTGGGTCACCCCGAGAGTCACGCCAAACTGAGGCAACGAGCAGCCATGCACTGAGCGCCGCGCTATATCAAAATTGGTATCGAGGGCGCGAATCATGTGATTGGACGGTTAACGCGTCGCACAGTACGCTACATCACGATCCAGGCACCGTGAGGGCCACGAGGGCCGGGCAGATCGCTGGGTCGTCTACACAACAACGATTGGAGACAGTCATGGCGAATACACGACGTGCAGCGTGTCGCGCTCTGGGCGCGCTCGCGCTTTCCGCGACTCTCGGCGCGCTGACGCTGGCCACGCCCGGCGCACATGCCGAGGACAAGAAGATTACGCTCGGTTTTGCGCAGGTCGGCGCGGAAAGCGCATGGCGTACCGCGAATACCGAATCGGTGAAGTCGGCAGCGACGGAGGCCGGTATCAACCTCAAATTCTCCGACGCGCAGCAGAAGCAGGAAAACCAGATCAAGGCGATCCGCTCTTATATCGCTCAGAAGGTCGATGTGATCGCGTTCTCGCCGGTCGTCGAATCCGGCTGGGAACCGGTGCTGCTCGAAGCCAAAGCCGCGAAGATTCCGGTGATCCTGACCGACCGCAACATCGACGTGAAGGACACGTCGCTCTACGTGACCATGATCGGCTCGGACTTCCTCGAAGAAGGTCGGCGCGGCGGCCATTGGCTCGCGGACCACTACAAGGACGACAAAGGCCCGATCAATATCGCCGAGCTGCAAGGCACGGTCGGCTCCGCGCCGGCCAACGACCGCCACGCCGGTCTGATCGAGGTGATCAAGAACGATCCGAAGTTCAAGATCATCGCGTCGCAAAGCGGCGACTTCACGCTTGCCGGCGGCAAGCAGGTGATGGAAGCGTTCATCAAGACTTACGGCAACAAGATCAACGTCGTCTATGCTCATAACGACGACATGGCGCTCGGCGCGATCCAGGCGATGGAAGAAGCCGGCATGCATCCGGGCAAGGACATCACCGTGGTTTCGTTCGACGCGACCAAGGGCGGCTTCCAGGCGATGGCCGCGGGCAAGATGAACGTCGACGTCGAGTGCAGCCCGCTGCTCGGACCGCAGCTGATGTCGGCCGTCAAGGACGTGGTGGCGGGCAAGCCGCTGCCGAAGCGGATCCTGACTCAGGAGACCGTCTTCCCGATGAGCGTGGCCGCGCAGACGCTGCCGTCGCGTAAGTACTAACGCGGCGCGTCAGGTGTTCAGGCGCCGGGGCCAACGCGGCTCAGGGCGCGAAGGAGATGTGCAGTACGGACGCATCGAACAGGTTTCTCCAGTGGTGCCTGACCGCCCGGGCTGCTTCGGCAGCGGGCGGTCTCTTTTCAGGAGCCTGCCGCTGGAACCTGCCGAATTACGCATAGCCGATCGAGCGAGGTCCATGACCCATTCCGCTACCGAACCGAATCAGCCGGAGCGCGGCACGCTGGGCCCACAGGATGGCGCGAGCGCGCGCGAACCGATTCTGGCGACCTCCGGCGTCAGCAAGACATTTCCGGGCGTGAAGGCGCTGCAACGCGTCGACTTCCGCCTGTTTCCCGGCGAGGTCCATACGCTGATGGGCCAGAACGGCGCCGGCAAATCCACCTTGATCAACGTACTGACAGGCGTGCTCGCACCCGATGCCGGCACGATCCGCCTCGGCGGCGAGGTGGTCGCATTCGCGTCGCCGCAGGAAGCCGAGGCGGCCGGCGTCCGTACGCTGTACCAGGAAGTGAACCTGTGCCCGAATCTGTCGGTCGCGGAGAACATCTTTGCGGGCCGGCAGCCGCGCCGCTTCGGCGTGATCGACTGGCCCGACATCAAGCGGCGCGCGCAGGAAGCGCTCGCGCGTCTCGACGTATCGCTCGACGTCACGCGCTCGCTCGACGCCTATCCGATCGCCGTGCAACAGATGGTCGCGATTGCGCGCGCATTGTCGGTCGACGCACGCGTGCTGATTCTCGACGAGCCGACCTCGAGTCTCGACGACAGCGAAGTCGCGCAGCTTTTCAAAATCCTTCGGCATCTTAAGCAATCGGGCATCGCGATCCTGTTCGTCACGCACTTCATCGAGCAGACCTACGCGATCTCCGATCGCATCACGGTGATGCGCAACGGCGAGCGCGAAGGCGAATATCTCGCGCGCGATCTGTCCGCGGATCAACTGGTCGCGAAGATGGTTGGCCACGAGCGCATGAGCGCGCGTCTGCGCGAAGCGGCACACGAAGGGCAGGCCGCCGACGACCCGCAGGAGCTCGCCCAGGACCACGCGGACACCGCCGCCGCAACGGCCGCGCAGCCGTTCGTCGAATTGCGCGGCGTCGGCCGGCGCGGCACCTTGCAG
The DNA here is from genome assembly GCA_036264535.1 of Paraburkholderia sp. Classification (GTDB taxonomy): domain Bacteria; phylum Pseudomonadota; class Gammaproteobacteria; order Burkholderiales; family Burkholderiaceae; genus Paraburkholderia. Next base: position 13,011 of record DATAQT010000101.1, read on the forward strand.
CCGATCGATCTCGAAGTGCAGTCCGGCAAGATTCTCGGCCTCGCGGGTCTGCTCGGCTCGGGCCGCACCGAAACCGCGCGTCTGTTGTTCGGCGCCGATCGCGCGGACAGCGGCACGATCCTCGTCAATGGGCGGCCCGTGCGGCTGCGTTCGCCGCACGATGCGGTGCGCCACGGCATCGGCTATTGCGCCGAAGATCGCAAGAAGGAAGGCATCGTCGCCGAGCTGTCGATCCGCGAAAACATCGTGCTCGCGTTGCAGGCGCGGCGCGGCTGGTGGCGCAAGATCAGCCGGCAACGCGCGCGCGAGATCGCCGATCTGTGGATCGAGCGGCTCGGCATCAAGGCGTCCGACGCCGAGCAGCCGATCGCGTTGCTGTCCGGCGGCAACCAGCAGAAGGCGCTGCTCGCGCGCTGGCTCGCGACCGATCCGAAACTGCTGATCCTCGACGAGCCGACTCGCGGCATCGACGTCGCCGCGAAGTTCGACATCATGGACCGGCTGCTCGCGCTGTGCGCGAATGGCCTCTCGATCCTGTTCATCTCGTCGGAGATCAGCGAGGTGCTGCGCGTGAGCCACCGCGTCGCGGTGCTGCGCGATCGCCGCAAGATCGCCGAGGTGGCCGGCAAGGCATCGAACGAGGACAACATCTACCGACTCATCGCAGGGAGCGGCGAATGAAGCTATCGAACTGGTTCGCACGCGACGGCGCCGAGCGTCCGCTGCTGTGGCCATGCGTGACGCTGGTGTTGCTGTTCGGATTGAACCTGCTGGTCAATCCGCATTTTCTTGCGCTGCGCATGCTCGACGGCCATCTGTTCGGTGCGCCGATCGACATCCTGAATCGCGCGGCGCCGCTCGTGCTCGTCGCGATCGGCATGACGCTCGTGATCGCGACGCGCGGCATCGATATTTCGGTCGGCGCGGTGGTCGCGATCGCGGGCGCCGCGGCCGCGACCATTCTCACGACCCAGGCCGTGCCAAGCGGCGCGCTGGTCGCGCAGGCACTCGTGGCGGCGCTGATCGTCGGCGTATTGAGCGGCATGTGGAACGGTCTGCTGGTGGCGTTCGTCGGCATGCAGCCGATCATCGCGACGCTGATACTGATGGTCGCGGGCCGCGGCGTCGCGCAACTGCTGACCGCCGGACAGATCATTCCGATCGGCGCGCCCGGCTATCTGTTCGTCGGCGGCGGCTACTGGCTCGGCGTGCCGTTCTCGGTGTGGATCGCCACCGTGGCCGTGCTGGCGACTGCGGCACTGGTTGAAGGAACGGCGCTCGGGCTCTTCATTCGTGCGATCGGCGTGAACCCGGTTGCGACACGGCTCGTTGGCCTGCGCTCGAAGGCGATCGTGTTCGCCGTGTACAGCTTCTCGGGCTTGACCGCGGCAATGGCCGGCATCCTGATCAGCTCGAACGTGCGCAGCGCGGACGGCAACAACGCCGGCCTGCTGCTCGAACTCGACGCGATTCTGGCCGTGACGCTCGGTGGCACGTCGCTGCTCGGCGGCCGCTTCAGTTTCGCGGGCACGATACTCGGCGCGCTGATCATCCAGACGCTCACGTACACGACGTATTCGATCGGCGTGCCGCCGGAAGCGACGCTCGTCGTCAAGGCGGCCGTCGTGCTCGCGGTCAGCGTGATCCAGTCGCCGGCGGCGCGCGCGCTCGCGGTGTCGTTCGGCGCCTCGCTCGTCAAATCGCGCGGGGCGGCACGCGGGGTGACACGATGAGACGCGTTCTCGAAGCACTCACCCGCGTGATCGATCCGCGCACGCTGCCGATCGCGGTGACGATCCTGCTGTTCTGCGCGCTGTTCGGCTTTGGTTCGGTGATGTACACCGGTTTCTTCTCGTGGCAGGTGCTGCTCGATCTGCTCGTCGACAACGCTTTCCTGCTGATCGTCGCGATCGGCATGACGTTCGTGATCGTGTCGGGCGGCATCGATCTGTCGGTGGGCTCGATCGTCGCGCTGACGACGATCGTCGAGGCCGTGCTGTCCGAGCATATGCAGCTGTCGGTGTGGCTCATCATTCCGATCGTGCTGTTGATGGGCACCGTGTTCGGCGCGGTGCAGGGCGCGCTGATTCACTACTTCCGCCTGCAGGCGTTCATCGTGACGCTGGCGGGGATGTTCTTCGCGCGTGGCCTGTGCTTTCTGATCACGACGCAGTCGATCACGATCACCGATCCGACGTTCAAGGCGATCTCCGCGTTTCGCCTCAATATCGGTGTCGGTTCGGTATCGGCGAATGTGCTGATCGCGCTCGCGACGCTGGCGGCCGCAATCTATGTCGCGCACTTCACGCGCTTCGGACGCAACGTCTATGCGGTCGGCGGCAACCCGCGTTCTGCGCTGCTGATGGGGTTGCCGGTCGCGCGCACACGGATCGGCGTGTATGCGCTGAGCGGCTTCTGTTCGGCGCTCGGCGGCGCGGTGTTCACGTTCTACGTGCTGTCGGGTTATGGGCTGCAAGGGCAGGGCATGGAACTCGATGCGATTGCGGCGACGGTGATCGGCGGCACGCTTCTGACGGGCGGCGTCGGCTATGTGGTGGGCTCGCTGTTCGGCGTCGGCATTCTCGGCACGATTCAGACGCTGATTACGTTCGACGGCACGCTCAGTTCGTGGTGGACGCGGATCGTGATCGGCGCGCTGCTGTGCGCGTTCTGTCTGCTGCAACGGTTGATCGAGCGGCATGCGAAGTCGGTGGGGCGGCTCGGCGGCACCGGTGCGGTCGCGACGACGGGACACGCGCAGGGGCATGAGCAGACATCGACGGCATCGTCGTCGGATTCGCAGGTGTTGGGCAGAGCGCCGGGGTAAGGCGCGCGGGTTAAGTCCCGTTCTTCCAGCGGTATTCGAAACGCAGCGGCGCGGCCCCGGGCGCGCCGCATCCCCCATCAATCGACGCGGCCGACGCCGAACGACGCCGCGAGAACTCGGCACGCGGTGACGAGCCCGCTGATCGCGGCACCGGCCGTGAAGCCGCAAAACATCGCGGTCACCATCAGCGAGCGATGGCGGCGCGGGCAGAATTCGGAAGTCAGCGTGATCGCGCAGGGCATCGTCGCGCCGAGTCCGAGGCCCGCGAGAAAGCGCAAGGCGACGAGCGCCGGCAAAGAGGCCGCGACCGACGCGGAGCTTGCGCCATCATCAGTCTCCAGATCGTTTTGTGTTGATGTTGTGTCGACGCGGTCCGAGCGCGTCCTGGCGCTGCGCGGACTTCAGTCGCGGGAGCCCTCGGCGTAGCGCGACCACAATGCCCAGGGTTTGCCGACCGCGCCCATGTTGGTCTCATCGGCCAGCAACCCTTCGGTTTCGTCCAGATAAGTCACGGGGCCGCCGAGCGCGATGGCCTGCTGCTGGATCGTCGCGTTGCGCTCCGTGTAGATCGCGCGATAGACGACGCCGGGAATCGACTCGCTGGTGGCGACGAAGCCATGCCCGCGCATCAGCGCGACCGCGGCGGGGCCGAGCGTTTGCGCGAGCGCCGCGCCTTGCTCGGCACGCCGCACGAGCATGTCGGTGCAGCCGAAACAGGCGCGAATGTCGAACACCGGCGCGCCCTTCGCGAGAAAACCGGCCATGTGATAGACGGGGCGCAGCGGCTGCTCGACGATGCCGAACGGAATCACCGACGGCGCGTGACTGTGCACGATCGCGCGCACGTCCGGCCGCGCCCGATAGATTTCCGCGTGAATCGACACCTCCAGATACGGCTTCGCGCCTTCGCCTTCGGTAATCGAACCATCGAGCCGCATCGTGATGATGTCGTCGAGGTCGACGAGTTCGGGGGCGCACGAGCGCGAGATCAGGAACTCGCCGTCACGCTCCGGGTGGCGCACGCTCACATGGCCGAATGCGTCGAGCACGCCCTGATGGGCGAGGATGCGGTTCGCGGCGACGAGTTCGCGTTTGAGCGTGAGAAGTTTTGTGCAAGAATCGGCCGGGTTGCTGTTCATGACGAATCCGTTCTGTCGAAACATCCAGTCTAGCCACGTGACTCGCCGGTGTCAGCCGAGGATTTCTAGCGCGCGTGGCAAGTTTTTCTTGTCTGCTGTCGTCCCTCATGTTGAAGACCGCCATGCCTACGCTGTTGCCGCCCCTGAACGCGCTGAAAACCTTCGAGTCGGCCGCGCGCCATCTGAGCTTTCGCAAGGCCGCGCAGGAACTGCACGTGACCCCGGCCGCGGTGAGCCATCAGGTCAACGCGCTCGAAGCGTTTCTCGGCGTGCTGCTGTTCGAACGCACGAAGAAGGGTCTCGTGCTGACACAGGCAGGCCGGCTCTGATGTTCATCGAATGGCTGAAGGCGGAAGCGGACGTGACCGTCGATGCGTTGCGCGTGCCGCGAAGCGAATCGATAGCCGCGACGCCGGCATAGACGGCTCGCTCAGCGGCGCGAACGCGGCGGGATACGAAACCACGTGAGCGCCACGAGCAGCAGGAACGCCGCATAGGCCGTCGCGAACACCCAGCCGGGCAAGTCGTAATACAGCCAGTAGCTGACCCAGCGCTGGACGAAACCCTGTGGCCCCGCGTGCCCGGTACGTAGCCAGTCCTCGAGGACCGTCAGCGGACACGGTATGTCGAGGATAGCGAGAATCGCGACGACCCCGATCGCAATGAGATGCACGAGTCGGAACACGCGGTTGCGTATCCAGCCGCGTTTTAACCATGCACCCACCCAGATCGCGAGTAGTCCGCCGACGATGAACAGGACGAGCAGCGCGTGTAACACGAGAACGGTATTGGCCAGCCAGTTCATGACGCTCCTCGCAGTGCCGGTCCCCAAGCATGTCAGGGCGACCGTCCGCTTTCAACTGGCTACGCGAATTCGCCCGCTTCGTCGCCAAGATCGCGTGCTATGAAGTCGACGAACGCACGGATGCGATTAGACATCTGATGCCGTTGGGAATAGACCGCGAAGATATCGGCATTCGGCGTGTCGTGATCGGGCAGCACCAGCACCAGCGAACCGTCGGCCAGATACTGTTTGATATCCCATTCGGCCCGCATCAGGATCCCATGACCTTCGAGCGCCCACTTCACGGCGATCTCGCCGTCGTTTGTGGTCAGACTGCCGTTGATCCGCACAGCCTCGGTTTTGCGGGAAGCGCCCCGGCCCGACGTCAAACGCCAGACGCCGTAGGCCTCGTCACCTTGCCTGATGCCGATGCAGTTGTGCCGGGTCAGGTCGTGCGCCGTGATGGGCAAGCCCCGTGACGCGATATAAGAAGGCGCGGCACATAGCCGCCGTCGATTCGGCGCCAGCCGACGCGCGATCACCCGTGTGTCCGGCGGTTCGCCGAACCGGATGCAAACGTCGAACGCATCGTCTGTCAGAGGCGGCGCGGTGACGGACAGCTGAAGTTGCACAGACACCTGCGGGTATTTCGCCACGAAACGCGAAATCGCCGGAGCGACATGGCTGCGACCGAAGCCAAGCGTCGCGTTGACCCGCAGCAAGCCTTTCGGGCTCTTCTTCGCACTCCCGAGCAGTTCGGCCAGTTCGTCAATGTCATCGAGAATCCGGCGCGCGTGCTCCAGATATAACTCGCCCTCCGGCGTGAGCATCATCCGCCGGGTTGTCCGGTTGATCAGCGCGACGCCCGCGCGGCTTTCCATCTGCGTCAAATGCTTGCTGACGGCCGCCGCCGTCAGGCCCAGTTCGCGCGCGGCGGCGCTCAGGCTGCCCGATGCGGCGAGCGTGGAAAAGAAGCTCAAATCAGAAGGTTGGACGGTTTCGCGCATAGCCTTCATCTGTGAATAAAAGTTAAGGATGGTTTGAGTTTAGCACCGGTTTTTGCGTCCCAAAAGCGCCTCTTTGGGTCATGCCGAGCATGTTCCTTTCAGGCGCTGGAGCGGCTGCCGGCATCGCCATGATCAACTCGCTCGGCAATCTCGGCGGCTTCGTCGGCAACTTTGTGATCGGTTTGCTGAAGAACGTGACGGGTAGTTATTCCGCCGGGCTGTATGTCGTTGGCGCGACGTTGGCGGTATCCGCAGTCGTGACGCTGATGAGCCGGCAGGCAAAGCAAACGCATGCGCCAGTTGGCGAGCGGCACGGTCATTGACCGTCCGGGATCGCGTCCGACAGCACGCGCCTTGCGGATACAGGGACGCGCGTTCGGAGTCTGCATGCTGCTCGTGGCGGCCGATCTCGCTTGCGCTTGAATTGCAGCCCGCGCTGGTGTTTCGCCTGCCGCCGTGCTGGTCAGATAAACGATGTTGAGCCACGACCGTCGCTACCGCAATCCACAGCAACGCTATAAAATTTTTTTGCAGCAGGTGCATCCAGACACTCATCTGTTCCGTATCTGATGGATTGGCAGACACCGGCGTAGCCGATGAATGCCCGCGGTCCATCCAGGGAGGGCTCCCAGATGCGATGGCAACTGCAGCAGAAGGCGATCGTGTCGAACGGCCACCGCATAGCTGCGACTCCGGTATTCCGAATTCCACACGCCCGATCCAGAGCGAGCAAAGCGCACATGAGCGGCAATCCGGCAAACGATAGCGGTCATTCGGCAGGCGATGCCGAATCCCGTCGCCGCGATGAACTGAACCGGCTCCTGCTCGACGTCGGCGCCGGTGATCGGAGCGCTTTCGCCACGCTCTACCGATGCACCTCGGCGAAACTCTTCGGCGTGTGCGTGAAGATGTTGCGCGATCGCAGTGAAGCGGAAGAGGTGTTGCAGGATGTCTACATCACGGTATGGCGCCGGGCCGCGACCTTCGACCCGAAGCTGGCCAGCGCTGTCACGTGGCTCGCGGCCATCGCGCGCAATCGGGCCATCGACCGCCTGCGGCGACACCGCGAGGAACCGCTGGACGAGTCGACGCAGGAGTGGGTCGAGGACGAGCGTGCGTCGCCTGCCGCGATCGCCGAACACAGCGAGGAGCGACGCCGCCTGGAGCGCTGCCTTGAAGGACTGCCGACCCGGCAGGGCGCCGTCGTGCGGGAGGCGTTCTTCACGGGCGCGACGTATGCGGAGCTGGCGGAGCGCCTGAGCGTGCCGCTGGGTACCATGAAAAGCTGGATCCGGCGCAGCCTGCTCCAGCTCAGAGCGTGCCTCGAACAATGAATACGCCCCTCTCCAGCTCCGACGATCTGCGGTGTGCCGAATACGTGCTGGGCATACTCGATGCGGCCGAGCGCAGGCAGATCGAACAGGCGCTTCAGCGCGATCCCCAACTTGCCGCGAGTGTGGCGAGCTGGGAGAACCGTCTGATGCCGCTTAACGAAGATATCGGCGAGATTGCGCCCCCGCCGTACGTGTGGAGGCGTATCCAGTCCGAACTGGGCTTCGCACCGGCCCAGCCGCCGCGGCCGCGCGTCCGGCTATGGGACGACGTCCGTCTGTGGCGCTGGATCGGCATCGGTTCGAGCCTCGCGGCCTTGGCGCTCGCCGTTCTGTCGATACTGCCCCTCCGCGAGGAACCCGCCGTGGTGTCGGCCCCCGGCAGCTACAAGGTGGCGAGTATCGTTCGCGAAGGCGGCACGGCAGGATGGTCCGCGGTCATCGACGCCGGCCGTGCCCGCATGGTGGTCGTTCCTGCAACCAGCACGTCGATTGCGGCGAACCGCTCCGTCGAACTGTGGCTGATTCCGCCGGGTGCGAAGCCGGTCTCCCTCGGTGTCATTGCCACGGACCGCACGACCATCGTATCGCTGCCGCAAGCCCGGCTCGCGCTGCTGAACGCGCAAGCCGTTCTGGCCGTGTCGCTGGAACCGCGCGGCGGATCGCCGACCGGGCAACCGACCGGGCCGGTGCTGGCGAAAGGCGTCGTGGGCGGCACATAAGCGCGTCGCCGCCGCGTGCGTGCGATAACGCGTGCATCCGTATCTGGGTTCGACCCGTATCTTCGCTTGCTTCCACTCGGGAAGCGCTGATCTCTCGGGAGAATCCAGATGGAATCCTGCAACAAGATGAAAACGGCCGCCGCGATGCTTACGCTTGCTCTGGCGCTGGGAACGACGACGTCCGCCGCGATGGCGGGTTCGATGTCCACCGACAACACCGTGGAGGTCGGCGGCGCCGCCATGTACCCAGCGAGAAACATCGTCCAGAACGCGGTGAATTCGAACGACCACACGACTCTCGTGGCCGCCGTGAAAGCGGGTGGTCTCGTCGATACGTTATCGGGCAGCGGACCCTTCACGGTGTTCGCGCCGACCAACGAGGCATTCGCCGCCTTGCCGGCCGGCACGGTCGAGACGCTGCTCAAACCCGAGAACAAGCCCATGCTCGTGAAGGTGCTCACGTATCACGTCGTGCCCGGTCGCCTGACCGCACACGATCTCGAGATGGCGGTCAGGCAGGGTGGCGGCAAGGCGACCCTGAAGACGGTCGAGGGCGATTCGCTCGTCGTCAGCATGGACTCGAAAGGGTGGGCCATCACCGACGACAAGGGCGACGTCGCGCACGTCACGATCGGCAACGTCATGCAGTCCAACGGAGTCATCCACGTCGTCGATACCGTGCTGCTGCCTTGAGGCCGAATTGAACTCCGGGAGCGCCGTACCCACCCAAATCCTGCCCCTCATTCAAGATTTGGGAGCCAGCGCACGGCGCTCCGAAGCGGCCTTGCAACAGCAAGGGCCCGGTCGGCGCGACGGGCGCGTGCTGCCAAATATCTGGAGCGCTGCATCATGCGTGACCTATTATCAGAAAGGGTACGAGCAGGGCGACTGCGATCGCGATGCATTGCAGATGTCGTGGAGAAACGTTCAAGCAGCCGTCGGATCAGGAACTCTCCCACGACTTCCTGTGGCGCTATTGCACGAAAGTGCCCGAGCGCGGGCACATCGGCATTTTCAACCGCTCGTACTACGAGGAGGTGCTAGTGGTGCGCGTGCATCAACATCTGCTCCGTGCGCAGAAGATCCCGCCGGCGCGGGTCGGCAAGAACATATGGGACGAGCGGCTCGCCGACATCGCGCGGTTCGAGGACTATCTCACGCGCCAGGGCGTGGTCGTCCTCAAGTTTTATCTGAACCTGTCGTACGCGGAGCAGAAGAAACGATTCATGGACCGCCTTGAGAATCCCGACAAGCACTGGAAGTTTTCCGCGGCCGACATTCGCGAGCGTGGATACTGGAACGACTACATGCACGCCTATGAAGAGGCCATCCGTGCGACGGCTTCCGAAGCGGCCCCGTGGTACGTCGTGCCCGCCGATAACAAACCGTTCACGCGCCTCGTCGTCGCGGCTGCGATCGTCGAGGCCGTCGAGAAGCTCGACCTCGCCTATCCGAAACCCACGCAGGAGCAGATGAAGGATCTCGCCGCCGCGAGGAAGGAACTCGACGCTGAAGCGCTAGACGGGACGAGACGCGATCAACGAGCCGGCGATTCCGATCATTGAGACCGGCCCCTGACCCGAAATCACTGGACCCGGGAGAGACGAGGATGAGCTCAGTTGAGAGTGCGGCGCCGTGGCATGCGCTACCGGCCGATGAAATCGAGCGACAGTTCAACGTGGATCCCGCGCGCGGCCTCGATGCAGCGGATGCAACGGGACGGCTAAGCACCTATGGCCCGAACCGGCTGCCCCAGGGCAAAAAGAAGGGGCCGGTCGCACGATTCCTCGCGCAGCTTCACAACATTCTCATCTACGTCCTGCTCGCGGCCGGCTTCATCAAGTTCATGCTGGGGCTTTGGCTCGACGGCTCCGTCATTCTGGCCGTCGTCATCCTCAATTCGCTGCTCGGGTTCCTGCAGGAAGGACGTGCGGAGAAGGCGCTCGACTCGATTCGCAACATGCTGTCCGCCGAGGCGCGCGTTCAGCGTGGCGGAGCGGTTCGTCTGATCCCCGCCGATGAACTCGTGCCAGGCGACATCGTGCTACTGGAATCGGGCGACAAGATCCCGGCCGACATGCGTCTCGTCGAGGCCAGGAATTTGCGCACGGAGGAAGCGGCTCTCACGGGCGAATCCGTCCCGGCCGAGAAGAGCACCGCGCCGGTGCCTGTCAAAGCCACGGTTGGCGACCGCGAGAACATGGCGTTCTGCGGCACGATGGTCCTGTCCGGCCGGGCCACGGGCGTCGTCGTGGCGACGGGCAGCCAGACGGAACTCGGCCGGATCAACCAGATGCTGGCCGAGGTCAGCGTGCTCGAGACGCCGCTCTTGCGCCAGATCAAGAAATTCGGCTACGTCATCACCGTGGTGATCGCCGTTATCAGCGTACTGCTCTTCTCCTGGGGCCACTGGCTCGGACACATGACCTTCGTCCAGCTGTTCCAGGCCATTGTGGGGGTTGCGGTATCGGTCATTCCGGAAGGCCTGCCGGCGCTCATCACCATCACGCTGGCCATCGGCGTGCAGCGCATGGTCCAGCGCAACGCGATCATTCGCCGCCTGCCGGCGGTCGAAACGCTGGGCGCCGTCTCGCGCATCTGCTCGGACAAGACGGGCACGCTGACCCTGATGGAGATGATGGTGACCTCCGTCGTGACGGCGGAGACGGCCTATACCGTCACCGGTGACGGCTACGCGCTCGAGGGAGAGGTCAGGGCCGATGGCAAGCCGCTCGGCACCGCGCCGGACGTGCTCAGGCTGATGGGCCGCGTGTCACTGCTGTGCAACGACGCCGAGCTCTTCGAGGAAGACGGAAAGTGGAAAGTGGAGGGTGACCCGACCGAGGGCGCGCTCTATCCGTTCGCCGCCAAGCTGGGCATGGACCGCGCCGACGAGACGGCCACCGCGCCGCGGATCGACGCGATTCCCTTCGAGTCCGAGCACAAGTTCATGGCGACGCTGAACCGTGCGGCGGACGGCGAGATACTGCTGGTCAAAGGCGCACCCGAAGTGATCCTCGAGCACTGCGACCGGCAGCAGACGGCGCAAGGTCCCGCACCGCTCGATCGCGACCGTTTCGCGAGGGAGGGAGACCGGCTCGCCGCGCAAGGCGAGCGCGTGCTCGGGCTGGCGTGGCTGTCGGACCCGGGTCTCCGTACCGGCGCTCTGGGCCCGCAGGACCTGCCGCGTACTCTCGTGCTGCTCGGCCTCGTGGGCCTCATGGACCCACCGCGCAAAGAGGCCATCGACGCCGTGCGCGAATGCCACGGCGGCGGCATCCGCGTCACGATGATCACGGGCGACCACAAGATCACCGCGGCGGCAATCGCAAGAATGCTGGGGATCGGCGATGGCAAGACGGCCGTGTCGGGCACCGAGATCGAGGCGATGAACGATGCCGCGTTGCAGGAATGCGTGCGCGGCGTGGACGTGTTCGCGCGCGCGAGCCCCGAGCACAAGCTGCGGCTCGTCAAGGCGATCCAGGCGAATCGGCAGATCGTCGCGATGACGGGCGACGGCGTCAACGATGCGCCCGCGCTCAAGAAGGCGGACATCGGTGTCGCGATGGGTATCAAGGGCACCGAGGTGACGAAGGAGGCGGCGGGGATGATCCTCGTCGA
>DATAQT010000107.1:0-2520 GCA_036264535.1 Paraburkholderia sp.
CGGCACCCAGCCGAGGCCGTCCTTGTGCGCGATCATCGACACCGGTATCAGCAGCGCGAGGATCAGGATGATGTATTGCGCGACCTGGGTCCACGTGACCGCGCGCATGCCGCCGAGAAACGAGCACACCAGAATGCCCGCGAGCCCGCAGAAAATGCCGACCGCGAAATCGACGCCGATAAAGCGCGTCGCGATCAACCCGACGCCCTGGATCTGCGCGACCAGGTAGACGAACGAGCACAGGATCGCGGAGAGCGCCGCGAGGCCGCGCACCGCGTTGCTCGAATAGCGCGTGCCGAGAAAATCGGGAATCGTATAGCGCGCGAGCTTGCGCACATACGGCGCGAGCAGGAACGCAACGAGGCAGTAGCCGCCGGTCCAGCCCATCAGGTATGCGAGGCCGTCGTAGCCGGTCGCGTAGATCGACCCGGCCAGACCGATGAACGACGCGGCCGATAGCCAGTCGGCGGCGGTCGCCATGCCGTTGAACGCCGATGGCACGCGCCGCCCCGCCACGTAGTATTCGACCAGATCCGACGTGCGCGACAGCACGCCGATCACCGCATACACCGCGATCGGCACGAACAGGAACACATAGCCGATCCACACCCCGGGACCGGTGCTGCGCTCGATGCGCCACATCACGTAGATGAACAGCAGGAAGCCGAGCGTATAGAGCGCGTATGAGCGGATCAACCGATGCGTGAGCTTCATCGTCTCAACGTCCGCGCGCGGCCGGCGCGTTGGTGTCGATGTCCGCGTGGCTCGCGGAATCCGTGGTGGGATCGCTTGCGGCATCACGCTGCGAATCCGCTTCGAACGCGCGCTGCAACTGACGATCGGCGCGTTGCATCAGCACGATATAGACGACGATCAACGCGAGGTAGATCAGGATCGCGCCCTGCGCGCCGAAGTAGAACGGCAGACTGAAGCCGCCGACGCGCACCTGCGCGAGCGCCGGCGCCAGCAGCGGCACGACGAAGGAGACGAAGAAGCCGAGCGTCATCAGCGTGGCGATCAAAGCGAGGTTGAATCGCCAGTACTTGCGATGCGCGAGCGCCATCGCCGCCGATACCGGTGGCGGTTCGGGCGCGGGGTTCAACGTGGCGTGGGAGGAGAGGCGCGGCGCGGTCATGCGCCTATGTATCAAAAAGGCATCGGCGAGGCAATTGGGATTGTCCGCCCGATATCGTGAGGCAAGCCGGTCGCTCGAATAGCGAGTCTGCGCGAGGCAGCCGCAAGCGTGTCGATCGACACACCGCCGCCGCCCGCGCGGACTCGTCTACAACGCCTTAAATCGACTCGCCGAGCTGATCGAGAATCGCCGGATTCTCGAGCGTCGAGACGTCCTGCGTGATCTCCTCGCCCTTCGCGAGCGAGCGCAACAGACGACGCATGATCTTGCCCGAACGCGTCTTCGGCAGATTCTCGCCGAAGCGGATGTCCTTCGGTTTCGCGATCGGACCGATCTCCTTGCCGACCCAGTTGCGCAGTTCGTTCGCGAGCTTCACCGCCTCTTCGCCTTGCGGCCGCGCGCCCTTCAACACGACGAACGCGCACACCGCCTCGCCGGTCGTCGCATCGGGGCGGCCCACCACGGCGGCTTCCGCGACGAGCGGATTGGCGACCAGCGCCGACTCGATCTCCATCGTGCCGAGACGATGGCCCGACACGTTCAGCACGTCGTCGATGCGGCCCATGATCGTGAAGTAGGCGGTCTGCTTGTCGCGCACCGCGCCATCGCCGGCGAGGTAGAGCTTGCCGCCGAGTTCCTCGGGGAAATAGCTCTTCTTATAGCGGTCCGGGTCGCCCCACACGTTACGCAGCATCGCCGGCCACGGACGCTTGATCACCAGAATGCCACCCTGTCCGTTCGGCACGTCCTGCCCGGTTTCGTCGACGACCGCGGCCATGATGCCCGGCAGCGGCAGCGTGCACGAACCCGGCACGAGCGGAGTCGCACCCGGCATCGGCGCGATCATGTGCCCGCCGGTCTCGGTCTGCCACCATGTATCGACGATCGGGCAGCGGCCGCCGCCGACGTTCTCGTAGTACCACACCCATGCTTCCGGATTGATCGGCTCACCGACCGTGCCGATGATGCGCAACGTCGACAGGTCGTAGCTCTTCGGATGCACTTTCGCGTCGGCCTCGGAGACCTTGATCAGCGAGCGGATAGCGGTGGGCGCCGTATAGAACAGCGTGACCTTGTGCTTCGCGATCATCTGCCAGAAGCGGCCGGCGTCCGGATAAGTCGGCACGCCTTCGAATACGACCTGGGTGCCGCCGAGCGTCAGCGGACCATACGTGATGTAGCTATGCCCCGTGATCCAGCCGATGTCGGCGGTACACCAGAACACGTCCGAGGGCCGCCAGTCAAAGGTCCACTTCAGCGTTTGCGCGGCCCACAGCAGATAGCCGCCCGTGCTGTGCTGCACGCCCTTCGGCTTGCCGGTCGAACCGGACGTATAGAGGATGAAGAGCGGATGCTCGGCGTCGACCCACTCGGGCGGGCACTGA
>DATAQT010000140.1:0-13067 GCA_036264535.1 Paraburkholderia sp.
ATGCCGGACATCGGCAGGCGGCTGTCGTCGCTGCCGTAGGTTTCGAGTTCATCGGCGGGCAGGATGGCGGCTTCGAACAGCGCCGCGTACAACGCAATCGCGTAGTGGCCGTTCGACAGCAGGAAGCGGTCGCGTCCTTCCAATTCGGGGTCTTCGGGGCGGTAACGCATCGCGCCGAAGTAAGCGACGGCCAGCACGTCGGCGATATCGAGCGCCTGGCCGATATAGCCTTGCCCCTGTACTTCGCCCATCAGCAACGCGTTGCGGCGGATGCGGTAGGCGTGTTCCGCGAGTTGGGCGATGCGCCCGGCTTCGCTCGTATTCACGCGTGTCTCCTTGCAGGTAGATTCGACCCGTTCGCAGCCTCGGGTAATCCCTCGGTTCAAGTGCGCTGCGAATGGATAAAGCGTATCGACTTGAATAGATTCGCTCAAACGAATTAAAGTGGGCTATTGCTGAGCTCAATTCATGTGAATGCTGCCATGCGCCATCGCGTCACACTCAAGTCCATTCAGGCTTTCGAGGCCGCCGCACGGCTCTCCTCGTTCGCGCTCGCAGCAGAAGAACTGTTCGTCACGCCCTCGGCGGTGAGCCATCAGGTCAAGCTGCTCGAGGACCAGTTGGGCGTGCGGCTCTTTCATCGCGTGCATCGCGCGGTGGTGCTCACGGACATGGGGCGTCAATACGCTGAGGAAATCGGCGCGGCGTTCGCGCGCATCGACAAGGCGACGCGCGACATCGGCCGGGTGGCGAAGAGCGACATCCTGACCGTCCACGCGACGCCGAGCATCGCCACCCAGTGGCTGATGCCGCGGCTGGCGCGGTTCAGCGCGCTTCATCCGGATATCGACGTGCGGCTCAATGCGTCATCGGCGGCGGTGGACCTGATCAAGGAGTCGGTCGATATCGACATCCGCTACGGCGCGCGGCGCTTGCAGCCGCCGGGCACGATGGTGCTCGACCTGCCGCTCGAAACCATCGTGCCGCTTTGCTCGCCGCGTCTGGCGAACGGCGAGCATCCGATCCGCACGGTCGCGGACCTGCGGCATCACATGCTGATCCATAGCGAGGGCTGCCTCGTCGGCTGGCGAGACTGGATGCGGCTGCATCGCAAGGTCGTGCTCGACATCACGCGCGGGCCGCGCTTCGATCGCTCGTTCATGGCGATCAGCGCGGCCGCGGACGGCATGGGCGTCTGTCTGGAGAGTCTGCTGCTCGCACAACGCGAACTGGAAACGGGCACGCTTGTCGCGCCGTTGGGACTCGAGGGCTTGCGGATCAGCGGCTATACGATGAACCTGCTGAAATCGCGTGCGGATCTGCCCAAGCTGAAAAGCTTTCAGGACTGGCTATTCGAAGAACTCGGGGCGGGTTGATCCGTCTCGTGGCATCAGCCGACGCCGAGCCACTCGCGCATCACATCGTCACGCGACAAGAACGACGCGAGCGCGCCGTCGAACACGATCTCGCCGTGCCCCATCACCGCGACGCGGCTCGCGATGTCCCGCGCGATCACGAGCCGCTGCTCGATCAACAGGATCGCGACGCCACGCTCGCGCAACGCGCGCAGACAGCCGGCGACCTGCTGCATCACGAGACTCGCGAGGCCTTCGCCGGGCTCGTCGATCAGCAGCAGATCGGGATCGCCGAGCAGCGCCCGCGCCAGCGCGAGCATCTGTTGCTCGCCGCCCGACAACGCGCCGGCGCGCGTGCGCCGGCGCTCGGCGAGCACGGGGAACAGCGCGTAGGCGTCGTCGAGCGTGAAGCGCGGCGCGCGGCCGCGCGCACGCGACGCGGCAAGCGGCGCGATGCCGAGCAGCAGGTTTTCATGGACGCTCAGCGCGGCGAACACGTCGCGATGCTCAGCCACATAGCCGAGCCCTAGCCGCGCGATCTCGAACGTGCGCAGACCGGCGAGCGAACGCCCCGCGAAACGCAGCTCGCCCTCGCAGTGCACGAGGCCCATGATCGCGCGCGCGAGCGTCGAGCGTCCCGAGCCGTTGCGGCCGACCAGCGCGACCGCTTCGCCAGGCTCGATGCCCAGCGTGACGCCGTGCAATGCCTGGCTCGCGCCGTACCACGCGTCGAGGCCGCGGATCTCGAGCAGCGCGCTCATCGGCCGACTCCCTTGTCGGCTCGATCGCCACCCCGCGCACCCATGTCCCGATCGAAGCGCTCACCCAGATAAGCGGCACGTACCGCCGCGTCCGCGCGAATCGCGGCCGGCGACCCGCTCGCGATGATGCGCCCCTGCACCAGCACCGAAATGCGATCGGCAATCGCGAACACCGCGTCCATGTCGTGCTCGACCATCAGCAGCGTGCGGCCCGCGGTGGTGGCGCGGATCAGCTCGATTGCGCGCGCCGCTTCGGCGCGATTCATGCCCGCGGTCGGTTCGTCGAGCAGCAGCGTGTGCGCGCCGCCCGCGAGCGCGATGCCGAGATCGAGCGCGCGCTGCTCCGCGTAGCTGAGCGTGCCGGCCGCGACATCGCGGCGCGCGCCGAGGCCGACCGCGTCGAGCACGCCGGCGGTGCGCGCATCGACCGCGGCCGTGCCGGTCGGCCGCTGCCACCAGCGCGTGCGATCGCGCTCGGCAAGTTGCGCCGCGCAGCGCAAGTTGTCGAACACGGACAGCCGCGCGAACACGCTGGTGCTCTGGAAACTGCGCGCGAGCCCGCGGCGCGCGATCGCGGCCGGCGCGAGCCGCGTGATGTCCGCGCCGAACAGATGGATGCGCCCCGCGCTCGGCCGCGCGCCGCCCCCGATCAGGTTGAACAGCGTCGACTTGCCCGCGCCGTTCGGGCCGATCAGCGCATGCCGTTCGCCGGGCTCGATCTCGAGATCGACGCCGCGCAGGATCTGCGTCGCGCCGAAGCGCTTTTCGATGCCATAGAGCGCGAGTGCCGGAATCATGGCGCGGCTCCGGGGGATCGTGCCCCGCGTGCGTGGGACGCAACGCGTGCATGCGCGCGCAGCGCGCGGCGAGTGGTCAGCGCGGCCAGGGCGGCAAGCGCGACGAGCACAAGCGCGAGATGCAGCGACGAGGCGGCGATGGGCGACAGCGGCGGCACGCCGCTGACATCCGTACCCGCGCCCGCACCGAAGCCAAACAACGCGCCGAACAACGCACCTGAAGCCGCGCCTTCGTCCGTGCCGAACTGCGCCGCATAGGCCCACTGCACCGCGAACACGGTGGCCGCGAGCCACAGCAGGCCCGCCGCCGCGCTCCATAGATACGCGGCACGACAGCGTCGCCAGCCATGAGCCGCGATCCGCTCCATCTGCCGCGCGCCGAAGCCCGTGAGCCCATCCGGCGCGGCCATCACGACGACGACAAAGAACAGCCCCAGATAGAACAGCCATGCCCGCGTGACACTCGCGACCACCACGCTGAAAAACGTCAGCACGATCGCGCCAGCGACGGGCCCGAAAAACGCCGCCGCCCCGCCGATCACGGTCGCGATCAGCACCGCGCCCGAGCGCATCATGCCGACGCTCTCCGTCGACACGAGCTCGATATTGATCAGCCCGAGCGTCCCCGCGACGCCCGCGAAAAACGCCGATAGCACGAAAACGCCACAGCGAATCCGGCGCGGATAGCAGCCGATCGCCGCCGCCCGCGCCGGGTTGTCGCGCACCGCATTCGCGAGCCGCATGAACGGCGTGCGCGACAGCGCGAACATCGCCACACTCGCGATCACACACCACAGCGCGATCAGCGCATAGGTCTCGCGCGCCAGGCCGAAGCTCCAGCCGGCGAGCGCTGGGCCGCTCGCGCGATCGATCGCGACGCCCGCCTCGCCGCCGAACCAGCCCGGCAGCGTCCACGCGGCCGCGACGACGAGCTCGCCGAGACCGAGCGTGATCATCGCGAACGCGGTGCCGGCACGGCGCGTCGCGATGAAGCCGAACAGCACGCCGCACAGCGCGCCGCCGATGCCGCCGACGAACGGCAGCAGCACGAGCGGCACACCTCCCGCGTTGAATACGCGCGCGGCGATCAGCGCGCCGAGCCCCGCATACGCGGCATGCCCGAACGACAGCAGCCCGGTCTCGCCGAGCAGCAGGTTGTACGACAGCGCGAACACGATCAACGTCGCGCTTTGCGCGAGGTACGCGAGCAGCCAGCTATGCGGCCAGATCAAAGGCGGCACGGCGAGGAACGCGACGAGCGCGAACCATGGCGCAAGCGCGCGGCCGCCCCTGCGAGGCGGCACCCCGCTTTTTTGCGCCGCGACCGGCGAGCCGCCCCGCTTACGCATGATCGTCACGCCTCCCGAACAGCCCGCGCGGCCTCATCGCCAGCACCGCGACGAGCAGCAGATACGGCAGCAGCGGCGCGAGCTGTGCGAGCGTCAGCGCGTCCCATTCGGGCGGCAGCACCGCCCCGGCGAGCGACGCCACGTCGCCCAACGACACATCGCTCGCGACCGCCAGCGTCTGCAGGCACCCCACCAGCAGCGACGCGACGAGCGCCCCGCTCAGCTAACCGAGCCCGCCGATCACGACGACGACGAACACGATCGAGCCCAGCGACTCCGCCATCGCCGGCTCGATCACGAAGAGCGGCGCGCCGATCACGCCGGCGAGCGCGGCGAGCGCGGTGCCGGCCGCGAACACGCCGGTAAACACGCGCGGCACGTTGTGCCCGAGCGCTTCGACGGCCTGCGCATGCGTGAGCGCGGCGCGCACGATCAAGCCCGTCTTCGACACGCGCAGCATCGCGACGAGCGCCGCGAGCATCGCGAGCGACACCGCCATCATGAACGCGCGATAGCGCGTGAAGACCGCGCCGTACAGCGAAAACAGCGGACCGTCGAGCACGGCCGGAATCCTTGCCGACAGCGGACTGAGCCCCCAGCCGAGCTTGACGAGCTCGCCGAGCAGATACGCGGCGCCGAACGTCAACAAGAGTTCGGGCAGATGACCATGCCCGCGCACACGCCGCAGCAGCCAGCGCTCGAGCCCCGCACCGATGAGACCGACGACGAGCGGAGCGACCACCAGCGCGCTCCAGAAACCGGCGCGCGCCGCCACCGAAAAGCCGACGTACGCGCCGAGCATATAGAAGCTCGCATGCGCGAAGTTGAGCACGCCGAGCATGCTGAAAATCAGCGTCAGGCCGGCCGACAGCATGAACAGCAACAGCCCGTAGCTCAGGCCGTTGAGCAGAGTGATGATGAACGACTGCACGCGTCTATCGCGCCGGTGGGGCGATGCACAACGGTTCGAGCGCCGCGCGCAGCCCGGCGGGCAGGTCGACCGGACGGCGCGTCGCACGATCCACGTAGACGTGCACGAAATGCCCCTGCGCGGCGGGCTCGTTATCGCCGTCGCGAAACAGACCCACCTCGTAGCACACGCTCGACGTGCCGAGCCGCGCGACCCGCAAGCCTGCGTCGATGCGATCGGGAAACACGAGCGGCGCGAAGTAGTTGCACTGCGTCTCGACGACGAGCCCGATCGTCGCGCTGTGCTCGAAATCGAGCACGCCCGCGCGGATCAGATACTCGTTCACGACGGTGTCGAAATAGCTGTAGTAGACGACGTTGTTCACGTGCCCGTAGACGTCGTTGTCCATCCAGCGCGTGGTGATCGACAGGAAATGCGGATACGCGGCGCGGCCGGCGGGGGCGGGTTTATTCATCGGACGTGGTGGTGGGCGGATGCGGGCATGCGGAGTGGCCGGGTTGAGGGGCCGGGCGGCCCCTGTTCGTTAGCGCTTTGGTCTTGTCCTGATGATGCCGTCACAGCGACTCGGTCAGCATGCGGCGATAGTCGTCGGCGCTCGCCTCGCGCGGATTCGTGCGATGACAATGGTCGAGCAACGCGCCCTGCACGACCTTGTCGAACATGCTTTCGTCGACGCCCATCTGGCTGAGGCCGGTCGGCAAACCGAGCCGCGCCGTCATGTCGAACAGCGCCTGAGCGAGATCCGAATGCTCGGGCAATCCCATCGCGCGTCGCATGCGCGCATAGCGACGCTCGGCCACCACGCTCGGCGCGCGCTCGTTGAAGCGCAGCACCGCGGGCAGCACGACCGCGTTGAGCGTGCCGTGATGCAGCGAGGTGCGGCCGTTCACCTTCAGACCGCCCAGAGGATGCGATAGCGAGTGCACGCAGCCGAGGCCCTTCTGGAACGCCATCGCGCCCTGCATCGACGCGCTCATCATGTTCAGGCGCGCCTCGCGATCGTTGCCGTCCGCGCACGCGCGCTCGATGCTGGCCCACGCGCGTTCGAGGCCGTCGAGCGCGATGCCGTCGGCGGGCGGATTGAAGGCCGGCGCGAGGAAGGTCTCGATGCAATGCGCGATCGCATCCATGCCGGTCGCCGCAGTCAGACCCGGCGGCAGACCGAGCGTGAGACCCGGATCGCACAGCGCCGATTTCGGCAGCAGATTCCACGAGTGAAACCCGAGCTTGCGGCCGTCGTTCAGGATCACGATCGCGCCGCGCGCGACTTCGCTGCCGGTGCCGGCCGTGGTCGGAATCGCGATCAGCGGCGCGACCGCATCGGTGATCTTCGCGCTGCCGCCTTCGATCGTCGCGTACTGCGTCAGCGGCCCCGGATGCGTGGCCGCGATCGCGACGCCCTTCGCGAGATCGATCGACGAACCACCGCCCACCGCGATCAAGCCATCACAACCTTGGTCGCGATACACGTTGGCGGCCGCGAGCACCATCTCCTCGGTCGGGTTCGATGGCGTGTCGTCGAACAGCGGCACCTCGCCGTGCTTCAGCGCGTCGAGCGCCTGCTGCGCGATGCCGGCCGCGACGACGCCCTTGTCGCTGATCACCAGAGGCCGCTTGATGCCGATGCGCGCGCACTCGGACGACAGTTGCGACAGTGCTTCATAGCCCAGATGAATGTGGGTCAGGTAGTAGATGTAGGCCATGCCGTTGCTTCTCCCTGAGCGTGCGCTCAATGACCGCTGATTGACGTGGTTGATCCGTCCGGTGACGCGTGGGTGCGTGCGATGTCTCGTCGGGTGTCGGGGTTCGCTGGGGGGTTGTCTCTCGTTGTCCGTGGGTTGTCTGTGCGATGGCTTACGTTGCTGCTGGCGAGGCCGGGCGCCTCATTGCCCCGGCCGTTCGACGAATTCAAACGGCAGGCCGCGTCGCCGCATCCATTCGCCGAGCGCCTGGCCGGTACCCGCGCGCCACGGCCGCAGCTTCGCGGGCTCGACGAGCCGGTATTCGAGCAGTTCAGGCGACAGCGCGATCGTCCCCCGCGCCTTCACGTGATACGCGATGATCAGCTCGTTCTTACGCATGAATTCGTACACGCCGATCAGCTCGACTGACTCCGCGTGCAGCGACGTCTCTTCGAGCACTTCGCGCGCGATGCCCTGCTCCGGCGTCTCGCCGTTTTCGAGGAAACCGGTGATCAGCGCGAACACGCCCTCAGGCCACGCGGCATTGCGCGCGAGCAGAATCTTGCCCTCGTACTCGACGATCGCGGCGACGACCGGCAGCGGATTATTCCAATGGACGTAGCCGCACCCGGTATCGGGACAGCTCTGACGCACACGGCCGCCCTCATGCTCGGCGTCGGTGCGTTCGGTCAGGGGCTTCGCGCAGCGGGGACAGAATCGGTACTCGGTCATGGCGGGGGACGTCTCTTTATTCTTTATTATCACGCGGCGCACAGCTCTCGCACGTCGGCGGCAAAACGCTCGACCGTTGCGGGCTGCGTGTCCCACGCGCACATCAGCCGGCAACCGCCCGCGCCGATGAACTCGTAGAACTTCCAGCCGCGCGCGCGCATCGCCTTCGCGGCATGCGGCGGCAATTGCGCGAACACCGCGTTCGATTCGCCGGGAAGCATGATGCTCACGCCGGGGATTTCCTGCAACCGCGTCTCCAGCAGACGCGCCATCGCGTTCGCATGACGCGCGTTGCGCAGCCACACGTCGTTGTCGAGCAGGCCAAGCCACGGCGCGGAGATGAAGCGCATTTTCGAGGCGAGCTGCCCGGCCTGCTTGAGCCGATAGGCGAAATCGTCGGCGAGCGCGCGATCGAAGAACACCACCGCCTCGCCCACCGGCAAGCCGTTCTTCGTGCCGCCGAAGCACAACACGTCGACGCCCGCGCGCCACGTGATTTCCGACGGATGCACGTCGAGCGCGGCGACCGCGTTCGCAAAGCGCGCGCCGTCCATGTGTACCTTCAGATGACGGCGCTTCGCGATCGCGGCGATCGCGCGCACTTCCTCGACGCTATAGACGGTGCCGATCTCGGTCGATTGCGTCAGCGTGACGACCTTGGGCTTCGGATAGTGGATGTCGGCACGCCGCGTCACGATGGCTTCGATCGCATCGGGCGTGAGCTTGCCGCCGATGCCCGGCGCCGTCAGCAGCTTCGAGCCGCCCGAGAAGAATTCGGGACCGCCGCATTCGTCGGTCTCGATGTGCGCGAGCTCGTGGCAGATCACCGAGTGATACGACTGGCACAGCGACGCGAGCGCGAGCGAATTGGCCGCCGTGCCGTTGAACACGAAGAAGACTTCGCAATCGGTCTGGAACAGGTCGCGCAGACGGTCGCAGACCTGGTTGGTCCACGAGTCGTCGCCATAGGCCGGCTCGTGGCCGCTGTTGTTGGCGGCGATCAGCGCGTCGAGCGCTTCGGGGCAGATGCCGGCGTAGTTGTCGGACGCGAAGTGTTGCATGATCGAGCGACGCGCCCGGCGACAGGCGCGTAGGGATGACCGAAAGCGGTCATTTTAGTGCGCTCGTGCAAGATTTGTTTTGGCGGTGTCAGTTGCAACCGCAATCCGGCATGCGGCCCCGGCCGCGCGGCCTGCGCGTCACCGCGATCAGCCCGACCGCCCCCGCCAGCAGCGCGGCCGCGGCGAGCCACAGGGCGAGCGAAAACGATCCCGTGTGCGCGGCAATCGGCGCGGCCACCAACGGACCGGCGATCTGACCGATGCCATAGGCCGCCGTCGCGTAGCCCATCAGCCCGGCCGCGTCGTCGCCGCGCAAACGCCGGGCCTCGCGCATCGCAAATAGCGTGATCGCGGTAAATGGCAGGCCGATCAGGATGCTGCCGAGCGAAAAACCGCCCGCCGTCGGCCACACGATGCCCAGCGCGATGCCGATGGCCTGCAACACATACGCGCCCGCGAGCAACGCGCGGTTGTCCCAGTGCACGGGCAAACGGGCGGCGAGCAAGGCACCGACGATCAGCGCCGCGCCGAACATCGGCCAGAACAGGTCCGGCCACGCCGAGCCCGGCAACGCGTGTCGGGCGATGACCGGCAGGAACGTCGCGGTGATGATGTAGCCGAAGCCCGGAATGCCATAGAGCAGGACCAGCCAGAAGGCGTCGGCGCGGCCCGGATGAGGCCTGGCCGCACGAGGCGGCTGGTTTGCGCCGGGGCGTGATTCGTTGGCCGATTGTGCGACGCCGGAGCTTGCAACGGCAGGCCTTGCAGTCGCCGTGCGCCGCGCATCGCCAAACACCGGCCACACCAGTACCGACAACACCGCGCCGATCACCGCAAAGCCGATCCATCCGAGCACCGCGCCAAAGCCGCCCGCGACGCTGACCAGCAAACCCGTGCCGACGATACCGACGCCCGGCCCCGTGTAGATGACCCCGCTCCACGCATGCGCGCCGAGTTCGGCGAGCCGCCGCAGGCCCCACTGCGACGCGAACACGAAAGTCCACGCGCTGACCGCCCCGGCGACGAAGCGCACCAGCGCCCACACCCAGAACTGGCCCGTGACGCCCATCGCGAGCGTCAGCAGCACCGTCGCGACGAGCCCGACGCGCACCATGCGAGCGGGGTCGACCCGCAGCGCCGCGCAGGTGAGCGCGCCGGCGAAATAGCCGGCGTAGTTGAACGACGCGAGCCAGCCGCCGTGCTGGATGTCGATCTGCGGCTGGCCGAGCGCGGCGCCGTGCAGCATCAGCGGCAGCAGCGGCGTGAAAGCGAAGCGCCCGATGCCGAGCGCGACGGCCAGCGTGACCATGCAGGCAAACGCCGCGCGCCGGGCGGCGTGCGGTTCGTGGAAGCGCCGGTACGCGTGGGAGGCAAGGTCGGTCATGATCGGACGCTCAAACGGCGATGGCATGACTTCATGTTAGCTTGACCTGTCGATCACGAAAAATGAATAATTCGGATATCAATCATCGCCAGGAGAGAATCATGGATCTGGCCGCTCTGACCATTTTTCGCGCGGTCGTGCGCGAAAACGGCGTGACCCGTGCCGCGGCGAAGCTCAATCGCGTGCAATCGAACGTGACGACACGCATCAAGCAGCTCGAGGAGCAACTCGGCACCGAGCTATTCATCCGCGACGGCCGCCGCCTCGTGCTGACGCCGGCCGGCGAGACGCTGCTGCCCTACGCGGAGCGCCTGCTCGCGCTCGCCGACGAGGCGCGTCACGCGGTGCGCGAAGATCGTCCGAGCGGGCGGCTGCGGCTCGGCACGATGGAAAGTGTCGCGGCGACGCGTTTGCCTGGCCTGCTCGCGCAATATCACCAGCAGTGGCCCGCCGTCGCACTGGAGCTGGAGACTGGTACGACCGGCAGGCTGATCGGGCGGGTGCGCGAATTCGAGGTCGACGCGGCGCTGGTCGCGACGCCGCTCGATCGCGCGGCGATCGGCGATCCGTTCGAGACCGTGCCGGTGTTTCGCGAAGAGCTCGTGATGCTGACGCCGCGTGGCCATCGGCCGATCCGCGAAGTGCGCGACATCGCGCTATCGACGCTGATCGCGTTCGAGCGCGGCTGCGCGTACCGCGCGTATATCGAGAAGTGGTATCTGGAGCACGGCGTGCGGCCTGCGCGCGTGCTGGAGCTGGGCTCGTATCACGCGATCGTCGCGTGTGTGGCGGCCGGCGCGGGCGTCGCGGTCGCGCCGCGCTCGGTACTCGACCTGCAAACCGACACGAGCAATATCGCGGTGCACGAGTTGCCCGATATCGGCATGATCGACACGCTGCTGCTCTGGCGACGCGGGCATTTTTCGTCGGCGCTCAATGCGTTGCGGCGCGCGCTGGTGGCGTCGCAGGACGACGCGGCTGATCGGGTCGACGCGGATTTGCCGCGCGCGGAAGCGCCTGCGTCCGTGGATGCGAATGCTGTCTGATGGTTGAATGCCGATCGGCATCGGCAAAAAAGAAGGGGCCACGCAACGCGCCAGTTCTGCTGGCGCCGCGTGGCCCCTTCGTCAAATCCGGCTCGACTCTAGATCAGGCCGGACTCGACGTACCTCGAAATCAAAGCTGCCCTTCGACCCAGGCCTTGACGCCCGCGAGCGCCGCCGGCAGCTTGGCCGGCTCGGTACCGCCGGCCTGCGCCATGTCCGGACGGCCACCGCCCTTGCCGCCCACCTGCTGGGCGACGAAGTTGACCAGTTCGCCCGCCTTGACCTTCTTGCTGGCGTCGGCGGTCACCCCGGCGATCAGGCTGACCTTGCCGGCTTCGACCGATGCGAGCACGATCGCCGCGCTCTTCAGCTTGTCCTTGAGCTTGTCGACCGTTTCGCGCAAGGTCTTGACGTCCGCACCTTCGAGCGTCGCCGCGAGCACATGCACGCCGCCGACTTCAACCGCGTGGCCCGCGAGTTCGTCGCCCTGGCTCGACGCCATCTTCGACTTCAGCGCGCCCAGTTCCTTCTCGAGCGCCTTCACCTGGTCCTGCACCTGGCCGATGCGCTGCGTGAGCTCCACCGGCTGCGCCTTCAGCATCGCCGCGGCCGCGTTGACGCGCGCTTCCAGTTCCTGCACGTAGCGCACCGCGTTGTCGCCGGTGATCGCTTCGACACGACGGATGCCCGCCGCGACGCCGCCTTCCATCACGATCTTGAAGAAACCGATGTCGCCCGAGCGATTCACGTGCGTACCGCCGCACAGCTCACGCGAGAAGCCGAGGTCGAGCACGCGCACTTCGTCGCCGTACTTTTCGCCGAACAGCGCCATCGCGCCGCCCTTCACCGCATCGTCGTACGACATCACGCGCACGATGCCGGGCGCGTTCGCGAGCACTTCGGCGTTGACGATTTCCTCGACGCGGCGGATCTGCTCGTCCGTCATCGGCGCGTTATGCGCGAAGTCGAAGCGGGTCTTATCGGCGTCGACGAGCGAGCCCTTCTGCTGCACGTGCGAACCGAGCACCTCGCGCAACGCCTTGTGCATCAGGTGCGTGGCCGAGTGGTTGCGCGCCGTGCGGGCGCGGCGCACCGCGTCGATTTCCGCCTTGACGATGTCGCCAACCTTCAGCGTGCCCTGCTCGAGCGTGCCGTGATGGCCAACCACGTCGGCCTGCACCTTCAGCGTATCGGCAACGGCAAAGCGCGTGCTGGCGTTGGCGAGCACGCCCTGGTCGCCGACCTGGCCGCCCGACTCCGCGTAGAACGGCGTGTGATCGAGCACGACGACCGCCTGCTGGCCGCCCTGCACCTGCTGCACCGACGCGCCGTCCACGTACAGCGCGACGACCTTCGCGTCGTCGAAGACGATTTCTTCGTAGCCGTGGAACGTGGTCTTCGCGCCCGAGTATTCGAGGCCCTGCGCCATCTTGAACTTGCCCGCCGCGCGCGCCTGCTCGCGCTGACGCGCCATCGCTTCGTCGAACGCGGGTTCGTCGACCGTCACTTCGCGCTCGCGGCAGACGTCAGCGGTCAGGTCGAGCGGGAAGCCGTAGGTGTCGTGCAGCTTGAACGCGAGTTCGCCGTCGAGCGTCTTGCCGCTGGTTTTGTCACCTGCGGCGTCGAGGTCGGCCAAAGCGGCTTCGAGAATCGACATGCCGTGCTCGATGGTCTCGAAGAAGCGCTCTTCTTCCTGACGCAGCACGTCGGTGACGCGTTGTTCGGCTTCCTTCAGTTCCGGATAGGCTTCGCCCATCTGCGCGACGAGGTCGGCCACCATGCGATGGAAGAACGAACCCTTCTTGCCGAGCTTGTAGCCGTGGCGGATCGCGCGGCGCACGATACGGCGCAGCACGTAGCCGCGGCCTTCGTTGCCCGGAATCACGCCGTCGACGATCAGGAACGAGCACGCGCGGATGTGATCCGCGATCACCTTCAGCGAGTTGTTGGTCAGATCGGTCACGCCGGT
>DATAQT010000156.1:0-8726 GCA_036264535.1 Paraburkholderia sp.
CCGTTCGACAGCAGGAAGCGGTCGCGTCCTTCCCATTCGGGGTCTTCGGGGCGGTAACGCATCGCGCCGAAGTAAGCGACGGCCAGCACGTCGGCGATATCGAGCGCCTGGCCGATATAGCCTTGCCCCTGTACTTCGCCCATCAGCAACGCGTTGCGGCGGATGCGGTAGGCACGCTCGGCGAGCGTGACCGACTCGGTGATGGTTTCAGTGTCCATCGGTAACTCCTGTAGCAGGTCGAGAAAGAAGATCATCGGTTGACGGATTGCGCTGGCACCCGGAAGACCAGCAAGGCACCCAGTGTCACCGCGACGGAAATGAAGATCAGCCCGGCGGTGGACTTGCCGGTCAGGTCGTTGAGCCAGCCGACGATCGCCGGAGAAAAGAACCCCGCGAGGTTCGCGAAGCAGTTCACGGCCGCGATGCCCGCCGCGGCGGACATGCCGCCGAGCAGCGCGGTCGGCAGCGACCAGAACTGTGACGACGACGCGAGAATGCCCGCCGACGCGACGCTCAGACACACGATCGACGCCCCGACGCTACCGAGCAGCGGCAACGTCGCGAAGCCCGCGGCGGCGACCAGCATCGGAATCGCCAGATGAAAGCGGCGCTCGCGGTGGCGGTCCGCACTCATGCCGACCAGCGGCAAGGTAACGATCGCGCACAGATACGGAATCGCGGTGAACACACCGATCCACAACGGATCGGCGACGCCGGCCTTGCGGATGATCGTGGGCAGCCAGAACGTCAGGCCGTACTGGCCCAGCACCACGCAGAAGTAGATCGTCGCCATCAGCCACAGGCGCCGGTCGCGGACGAATTCGCGGATCGATACGTGCGTGACCGTCTGTTGCGCATCGCTCGCGACGTTGCGTGCGAGCAGCGTCTTTTCCGCATCGGTCAGCCACTTCGCTTTCGCGATGCCGTCGTCGAGATAGAGCAGAATCGCGATACCGAGCACGAGCGACGGCACGGCTTCGAGCAGGAACAGCCATTTCCAGCCCGACATCGACCACGCGCCGTGCAGCGAGTGCATGATCGCGCCGGACAGCGGGCCGCCGATGATGCCCGCGAGCGGAATCGCCATGAAGAACAGCGACAACGCTTTGGCGCGGCGCTCCGCCGGGAACCAGTAGGTCAGATAGAGGATCACGCCGGGCGCGAAGCCGGCTTCGGCCACGCCGAGCAGAAAGCGCAGCACATAGAACGCGGTGGGCGACCTGACGAACACGAAGCTCGCGGAGATGACGGCCCAGGTCAGCATGATTCGCGCGAGCCAGCGGCGCGCGCCGACGCGGTGAAGGATCACGTTGCTCGGCACTTCGAACAGGAAGTAGCCGAGAAAGAAGATACCGGCGCCCATTCCATAGACCGTTTCGCTGAAGCGCAGGTCGTTGAGCATCTGCAGCTTCGCGAAGCCGACGTTCACGCGGTCCAGATACGCGCCGAGGTAGCACAGCATCAGGAAGGGAATCAGCCGGCGGCCGACTTTTGCATAGGTGCGCGCTTCGAACGTGAGCGGGTCGCTGCGTGGCATCACGTCGCCGGCAACGGCCGCGGTGGATTTCGCTTTCATCGATGTCTCCTTGATGGGTTGCGGCAGGTGGTGTTGCCTGTTGCCGCGGCCACCAGCCCCGGATTGTGTTCCGGGTGCGTCGTTTGCGCCGTCCGGCGGCGCGCTCTGTCAGTGGATCAGCATGCCACCGTTGACGTCGAGCGTGATCCCGGTGAGATAGCTCGACAGGTCGCTCAGCAGAAACAGGCACGCGTTCGCGACGTCGGCGGCGTCGCCGAGCCGGCCGAGCGGAATGCCTTTGATGATGTCCTCGCGCATCGCGGGCGTCAGTTTGTCGCCGGTGATGTCGGTTTGGATGAGGCCCGGCGTGATCGAGTTCACGCGGATATGGTTCGCGCCGAATTCGCGCGCCATCGCTTTGGCGAGACCGAGTACGCCCGCTTTCGCGGCGCTGTAATGCGGGCCGCCGAAGATGCCGCCGCCGCGCTGGGCCGATACCGACGACATGCAGACGATGCTGCCGCCGTTCTGCTCCTTCATCGCCGGTAGCACCGCTTGCGACATGTACAGCGTGCCGCGCAGATTGACGTCGACGATCGCGTCGAAGTCCTTGCCGCCGATCTCGAGCGTGCGCACCGGCTGCGTGATGCCCGCGTTGTTGACGAGGCCGTCGATGCGTCCATAGCGCTGCAGCGTCTCGCGCGCGGCCGCGAGGCAGGCGTCCTTGTCGGTCACGTCGCAGGCGAGACCGGCATGCGACGCGCCGAGCTCGGCGGCGGCGCTTTGCGCGTCTTCGAGGCGCAGATCGAGGATCACGACGCGCGCGCCTTGCGCGGCCAGCGCGCGGGCGGTGGCCCGGCCGATGCCTCGTGGCGACGCAGCACCCGTCACGATGACGGTCCGGTTCTCGAGCAACATGGTTTGTCTCCTGGGTGTTGATGGGTGCCCAGAGTGTCGGATAGCGGGGCGCCCACATCAACGCGGAAACGTTCAGCCATGGCTGAGAAAAATTCAGATGACGCATGCGGCCCGCGCCCGGCGCAAAGCCTGGCGCAAACCCCAGGTGCGAACTCAGCCCCGCAAGTCGGTTGCGGCTTCGCGCTCGATCCACGCGAGAAAGCGCTCGACGCGCGGCAGCTCCGCGTTCTGCGCCGGATAGACGAGATGATGAGCGCCGACTTCGACCGCATAGCTGCTGTCGAACACGGGCACGAGCAGTCCTTCGCGCATCTTCACCGACGCGAGCATCAGGCTTTCGAGCGCGATGCCGAGCCCGAGCGCCGCGGTTTCGAGCGACATATAGGAGCGGTCGAACGAGAAGTCGAAGGTCTTGTGCCTGGCGGCGACCCCCGTCCTGCCAAACCATTGTTTCCACTGCACGAGCGGCGACTCGGAATAGATCAGCCGATGCGACAGCAGATCTTCCGGCATGCTCACCGGATGCTGTTCGAGGTACTTCGGCGACGCGAGCGGCGCGATGAACTCGCCGCGCACCGTTTTCACCTCGACGTTGCTCCAGTTGCCATAACCGTGGCGCACGTCGATGTCGTAGAAGCCATTCGAGAACGACACGTTTTCGTATGAGCAGGCGACGTTCAGCTGGATGTCGTCGTTCGCTTGCTGGAACGACGACAGCCTCGGCAGCAGCCACATCAGGCCGAAGCTCGGGCTCGAATGCACACGCAGGATCTCGACGTCGGTGCGGCTCGAGGCGCGTTCGGTCGCGCGGCTCAGGTCCGCGAGCGAGCCCGTCACGTCGGCCAGATAACGCTCGCCGGTCGGCGTCAGCACGAGCCCGCGCCCCGAGCGCTGGAACAGCGGCTGGCCGATGATCGATTCGAGGTTGCTCAACTGATGGCTCACCGCCGACGCTGTCAGGCCGAGTTCATCGGCCGCGCGATTCACGCTTTTCGTGCGGGCAACGCTCTCGAACGCGATGATCGCTTTCAGCGGGGGGATGCGCATAGTGAAATTTTTTTCAGTTGCAGTTGAACGAAACCGGCTTGTTCGCAAGTGACGCGCGCTGCCATTCTGTCCATACGCCGCACCAGTCCCGATTGCCACCCGGCAGGGAACCGCAAAGCGGCAGGTTGAAAGCGTCGCTCAGGCCACGTTTTCATCACGATATCGATATGGCGCAGTGCACCACTGCGCAGGAGACAGACTGCCATGCATTATCCGTTTTTCCCTCGCCGCGCGCGATCGTCCCGGCGCCTTCGCTAGTCAAGCAAGCTTCGCTCCACACCCGTCTCTGGCGTATCGCAGCGCCTGACGGCACGCGCTGGCTTTGCCCCCTTTCCCTGTGATTGATTCGCTGACGCGCCGGCCGTGCCGCGCGCTAGCCCGCTTTTGCAACTGGAGATTCGACATGGCTGAACAGCCATTCCTGTTGTCCGCCCGTTCGATCGTCAAGAGCTTCGGACCGACGCAAGTGCTGCGCGGCTTCGACCTGTCCATCGCGCGAGGCGAAGTACACGCATTTCTCGGCGGCAATGGCGCGGGCAAATCGACGTTGATCAAGATCATCTCCGGCCAGCACGAACGCGATGGCGGCACGCTCGAATTCGACGGCGAGTCGCTCGGCGCAACGGCAGCCGCGCATGTCGAAGCGGGCGCGATCGCGGTCGTGAATCAGGAGCTCGCGTTGTTGCCGCATCTGTCGGTGGCGGAAAACATCGCCATGCCGCGCCTGCGGCGCGCCACGCAAAAGTACAGCGAGCGCGCCTCGCAAGCGCTTGCCGTCGACGCGTTGTCGCTGATCGACCCGCACTTCGCGCGCGAGTCCGCCACACGATTGGTTGGCGATCTGACGCTGCACGAGCGGCAACTGGTCGAGATCGCGCGCTCGCTCGGTTCGGGCGCGCGCCTGCTGCTGCTCGACGAGCCCACCGCCAACCTGACGGCCGCGGAGACGGCGCGGCTTTTCGCGGTGATCCGCAGGCTGATCGCCGAGACCGGTCTCGCGGTGCTGTTCGTGTCGCACCGGATGCGCGAGATCCGCCAGATCGCCGACGTCTGCACGATCATCCGCGACGGCAAGACCGCCGTCGACCGCGTTGCGCTCGATGCGATCACGGATCGCGAGATCGTCGAATGCATGGGCCAAAGCGTCGAGACCGATGGGCAAACGGGCGCGGCCGCGAAGGCGATCCGCACGCGAGCCGCGAACGGCGCGACGGCCGGCAGCGCGCCAGGCGACGAAATCACGTTCGCGCAGGCGGACATCCGCGTGACGCTTCGCCCCGGTTCGATCCTCGGGCTCGCCGGCGCGCCGACCGGGCCGTCCGCGCTGATCAACGCGCTGACCGGACTCGCCACTGAAAGCGCGTGGGACGTGGAGCGCAACGGCGCGCCGCTGCGCTTCGCGAACCCAGGCGCGGCGGCGCGCAGCGGCGTCGGCTTCATCTCGGGCGACCGCGCGAACAAGGGGATCCTCGAAACGCTGCCGATCGTCGACAACCTGATGGCGGCGCAGCGCATCGTCGAGCGACGGGGCGTCGCGCGCCGCGCCGAAGTGCAGCAGGGCGCGCGTCTGCTCGAAGCGCTGAACATGCGGGTGGGCTCGCAATGGGATCTGCCTTCGACGCTGAGCGGCGGCACCCAGCAAAAGCTGCTCGTCGCGCGTTGGCTCACGTTGAAGCCGAAGCTGCTGGTGCTCGAAGAGCCGACGCGCGGCGTCGATATCCGCACCAAGCGCGAGATCTACGCGCTGATCCGCGAGATGGCCGCGCAGGGCTGCGCGGTGGTCTGGTGGTCGACGGAGTACGTGGAGCTCGTCGAACTATGCGACACCGTGCTCGCTTTCGATCTCGACGGCCGTCCCACCGGCGTGCTCACGCACGCCGACGTCAACGAAACCAATCTGGCCAACGCGACGGGCATGGCCGCCTGATCACACATTGCAATGGAGACGAACATGAAGACAGTCAGTCACACGGTCGCAGCGCAGGGCCGCCAGCCGCGCGGGACCGGGCGTCGCCTGCTCTCGACGTACCGCACCGAAATCGCGATCGCCATCGCGCTCATCGTCATCGAACTCGCGGTCGGCATGGTCGTGCCGGCCGCGCTGTCGGCGGGCAACATCGCGAACGTCTCGCAGGCCGCCGCGCCGCTCGTGATCATGGCGTTCGGCGTGCTGCTCGTGATCATCACGGGCGGTATCGATCTCTCGGTCGGCTCCGTGTTCTCGCTGACCGGCATGGTCACCGGGCTCGCGATGGCGCATGGCTTCGGCTCGATCGCTAGCAGTTTCGCGGGACTCGGCGTGGGGCTCGTGGTGGGGCTCATCAACGGTGCGCTCGTCACCTTCGTCGGCCTAGCGCCGTTCGTCGTCACGCTGAGCACCTATGCGATCGCGGGCAGCCTGTCGTTCATCGTCACCGATGGCCATTCGCTGCCGATCTCCGATCCGAACTATTACCTGCTGAACTCCGGCACGCTGATTCCCGGTCTGCCCAACTACGCGCTGTGGTGTGTGCTGTTGCTCGTCGCGATCGAGTTCTGCCTGCGCAAGGTCGTCGCGGGACGCTGGCTGTATGCGGTCGGCAGCAGCAGTTCGTCGGCGCGCGTGATCGGCATTCCGGTCAACCGTGTGCGGCTCGCGGCCTATCTGCTGTCGGGCCTGCTCGCTTCGTTCGCGGGCATCGTCAGCATCTCGTACATCAGCAACGCCGAGGCGACGGCCGGTTCGAGCCTGATGCTGCAGGCGATCGCGGCGGTCGTGATCGGCGGCGCGAGCCTGTTCGGCGGAACGGGTTCGGCGATCGGCGCGCTGCTCGGCTCGCTGATGATCACGATCATCCAGAACGGCGCGAATCTGATCGGTGTGAACAGCTTCTGGCAGGGCACCGTGACGGGGATCGTCATTCTTATCGCGGTGCTGGTCGACCGCATTACCAAAGCCCGGCGCTAAGCCGCGGCCAACACAAGCTCATAGGAGACAGACATGAACCAGATCGCACCGAAGCAGGCCCGCGTTACGCGAAAGCCGTTGGGCAGAGTAGTGGCGGCAGCCGTGTTGATGGCGGCGGCCATGGCGTCATCATCTGCGTTCGCGCAGGCGAAGCACACCGTCGCGTATATCGCGCCGTCGCTCGATATTTCGTACTGGCAGTGGGTCGCCTATGGCGTCAAACAGCGCGCGAAGGAACTCGGCATGAACTACGTCGAGTTCACCTCGGAGAACTCGCCCGCCAAGCAGATGGACAACGTGCGCACGGCGTTGACGCGCGGCGTCGATGCGATCGTGATGGGACCCGTCAGCTCGACGAGCACGCCTCCGGTCTTGCGTATGCTGAAAGAGAAGTCCGTGCCGATCGCCTTCACCGGGATCGGACCGCAGGCGGGGCAGACGGACTTTACGTCGGCCGTCACGGCGAACAACTATGAGACGGGCAAGGCGCAAGGCTCGTACGTGTGCAAGCTGGCCAAGGAGCGCGGCGGCAACAAGATTGCGATGTTGTCGCTGCCGCAGGATCGCGAGAACGCGCAGAAGTACATGAAGGGCGCGCAGGAATCGTTCAAGGCCGACGGCTGCGAGCTCGTGCAGGTGCTGGAGACGCACGGCCTGACCGTCAACGAGGCGGTCTCGCAAGCCAACGACATACTGACGGCGCATCCCGACGTCAAGGCGATCTATGGCATGTACGACGAAGCCGCGACCGGCGCGGCGAAGGCGCTGCAAACGCGCGGGCTGACCGGCAAGGTGGCGGTCGTGACCGCGGACGGCAGCCCGACGACGATCCGTCTTCTGCGCGACGGCTCGATCCAGGGCATCTTCCTGCAGGAGGCGGTCGGGCAGGGCATCGACGCGACCTCACAGGTGTTCAACGCGCTGAACCATAAGCCGACGACCCAGCAACTGGCGTTGAAGGAACCGCTCGTCACCAGGGACACGATCGACCAGCCCGACGCGCAGGCCACCGTCAAGCGCGTCTATCCGCCTTCGGCCGGCAACTATTGAACGCGAGCCGAACGTAACCCGATGCGAGCCGTCCACGCGAGGTGGACGGCGTTTCGATCCGAATCACTCGTGAGATCTGGAGACCCCGTGGACAACCTGCCCATCATCGACCCGCACCACCACCTTTTCGATCTGAAGACCGGCAACTATCCGTGGCTGCAAGGCCCCATGCTCGAGCGCGTGTTTGGCGACTATTCGGCGATCCGCAAGGACTATCTGATCGATGACTTTCTCGCCGACATCAAGAACCAGAACGTCGTGAAGACGGTGCATCTGCAGGTCGAATATGACCACAACGACCCGGTCGCCGAAACGCGCTGGCTGCAAGACGTCGCCGACAAGCATGGCTACCCGCATGGCATCGTTGGTTTCGCCGATCTGTCTTCCCCCGACGTGCAGGCGGTGATCGAAGCGCACTGCGAATTTCCGAATGTGCGCGGCATCCGTCAATGCCTGAATTTCCATCGCGATCCGGTGAAGACCTTCATCGATAATCCGCATCTGATGAGCGACGGGCAATGGCGACGTGGTTATGCGCTGCTCGAGCGTTACGATCTGTCGTTCGATCTGCAGTTGTACTACACGCAGATGGAAGAGGCGGTCGCGTTGGCGCGCGAGTTCCCGGATACGCCGATCGTGCTCAATCACACGGGCATGCCGGTGGATCGCTCGCCGGCTGAAATAGAAGCCTGGAAGAAAGCGATGAAGCTGCTCGCGACGGCGCCGAACATCTCCTGCAAGATTTCTGGCCTCGGCATGGGCGACTGGAAGTGGACCGTCGACAGTATTCGGCCCTATGTGCTGCATGCGATCGAGGCGTTCGGCGTCGAGCGTTGCATGTTCGCGAGCAACTTTCCGGTCGATAAGCTGTTCAGCAGTTACGACGCGGTCTTCAACGCGTTCAAGACCATTACGAAAGACTTTTCAGCGCAGGAACGGCGCGCGCTGTTTCATGACAACGCCGAGCGGGTTTATCGGCTTTGACGTGGGCGGGGCGGTGGCCTCGGTGGCCGCGGTGGCGTTCGAGTGCTGCGCGTCAGGGCGTCGCCGCTTCATCTTCGGCCTCGGTGACCTCGTTCGTTTCGTTCGGCGAGGTCACCGGCGGCGCTCGCTGATCCGCACCGTCACCGCGCGCTGGCGGCCCCAGATAGCCGACGACAACCCGCGCATCGCGCCGCCGCCCGTCATGCCCCGCATACGCGCAGCATGCGCCGATCACAAATGCCCCAAGCGCGGGCAGTGGCAGCG
>DATAQT010000173.1:0-7729 GCA_036264535.1 Paraburkholderia sp.
TCGACGACGCTGTCGGGCAGCATCGTGATCTTGTCGCCGGGCATGTACACCGTTGACAAACGCGCGCGCGCGATCGCGTCGACGTCATCGCCACGCTGGATGCCAAGCGCCGGCGCGGCGATGTGCACGCCAATGCGCACACGGCCGTCGGCCAGATGCTCGACCGAGAACGCGTCGTCGATTTCGGTGGTGGTGATGTCGTCGATCGAGAACGCTTCGACGTCGGCTTGCGGCAGATCGTCGGGCACATTCGCGGCCGCGACCGACGGGAAGCCGGTGCCGTGCGGGAAGAACTCGGACAGGAACTTCGCCTCGTGCAGCGCGCGCGGCGACGCGATCGCGCCGCATTCGAGCATCAGCCGCGCCTGCGAGATGCCGCGCGCGGCCGCCGCGGCTTCGAGCGCCTTGTACTCGATCGTGTTCTTGTCGGGCTTCGTCAGCAGCGCGAGCCCCTTGCCGCCCGCGAATGCTTCCGGCAAACGGCCTTGCTTCAGCTCTTCCTCGTACTGCGCCTGCACGAGCGCCTGCTGACGCTTGCGCTCGAGGCCCGCGAGCGCCATCTTCAGTTGTTCCTGTGGGGCGCGCTGGTACATGCCGCGGCCCTTGCGACGGAAGTACACCGGCGAGCCATGCATGCGCAGCACCAGCGCCGCGCGCTCGATCGCACCGAAGCTCTGGCCGAAGTACTCGGCGCCCAGCGTCGCGTACGGGAATTCATCGTCCGGCGCGCATTCCCACAGGAAGTCGAGATCGATGTCCTGCGCGAGCGCGTCGGCCTGCTGCATCAATTCGGCCGCGCTGGGCTTCTCGAACTCGATCAGCACATCCTTCGCGCGGACCTTCGCGCGCCGCCCGCCCGGCAACTCGACCTGAAACGCGTCGCCCTGGCGCGACAGCACGCTGCCGGCCTTGAAACTGCCCGATTCCTCGAAGAAAACGTTCACTCAATACTCTCGTTCTGACGTGCATCTGCCGGCGCGCCCGACGCTCTCTGGCGATCGATTACTGCATACGCGGCACGGCAACCTGTTCGTGATAGTGAATCCGCGGCGCGCACTGCGCGCGCCGGCGGGTTGAATCTTGCGACCAGCGGTAGCGGTCGGCTTGCGCGCCGTCAGGCCGTCGCGCGCGGCACCGGCGGCTCGACGTGTTCGGCGTCGCAAAACGCCAGCACGTCGTCGAGATACTGCGCGAACTCGCTGATCGCGTGGTCGCTGCCTTCGATCAGCGTCGTGCGCGCGCCCGGATAGTGCGCGAGCATTTCGCGGTAGTCGAGCACCTCGTCGCCGGTGGCTGCCATCAAATAATAGCGTTCGGGACGCGTGATCGACGCGACTCCGAGCGCGCGCAACTCATCCAGATGATGCGGCTCGACGACGATGCTACCGCCGCCGTGCCACAACGGCTGCTCGCCGAGATAAGTGCTCAGGTCGCGCTGCGGCACGACCGCCGGGTTCAGCAGCACGGCCGGCCAGCCGTGCTTCTCAGCGAGATACGTGGCGAAGTAGCCGCCGAGCGAGCTGCCGATCACCGTCACCTGCTGCGCAGCGCCTTTCGCGCGAGCCTCGGCCACCCGCGCTTCGGCGAGCGCGATCGTCTCGAACGGCGACACCGGCAGCATCGGGCAGCACCATTCGTCGGCGCGGCCTAGTTCGGCCAGACGCGCCGCCAGCAGGCGCGCCTTGAACGAATTGGGCGACGAACGGAAACCGTGCAGATAGAGAATCACGACGCGCCTCGCGCCGAAAGACCGTCGAGCAGCTTCTGATGCACCCCGCCGAAGCTGCCGTTGCTCATCACCAGGATCTGGTCGCCGGGGCGCACCGAGTGGACCACGGCCTTCACGAGCGCGTCGAGGTTGTCGAACGCCTGCGCCTTGCCGTCGAGCGGCGCGAGCGCCTCGTCGAGGTTCCAGCCGAGCGCGTCGCGCCCGCTCGGCGCGCCGTAGCCGAACACGAGGTCGGCGTCGGCGAGGCTCGCCGGCAATTGGGCTTTCATGACGCCGAGCTTCATCGTGTTCGAGCGCGGTTCGAGCACCGCGAGAATTCGCGTGTTGTCGCGGCCGACGCGCGCGCGCAGGCCGGCCACCGTCGTCTCGATCGCGGTCGGATGATGCGCGAAGTCGTCGTAGACGGTCACGCCGTCGACGCTGCCGCGCACTTCCATGCGGCGCTTCACGTTGCGAAAGCCGGACAGCGACTTCGCAGCCTGCGCGGGCGGCACGCCGACGTGGCGCGCCGCGGCGATCGCGGCGAGCGCGTTCATCCGATTGTGTTCGCCCTGCACCTGCCAGTCGACCACGCCGACGCGCTCGCCGCTGTGATAGACGGCGAAGCGTTCGTCCACGCGCACGTTTTGTTCAGCCGCTTGAATCTCCCAGCCGCCCTGCACGCCAAAGCGCTCGACCTCGCTCCAGCAGCCGCGCGTCAGCACGCGCTAGAGCGCGTCCTCGCGGCCGTTCGTGACGACGCGGCCGAGGCGCGGCACCGTGCGGATCAGATGATGGAACTGGGTTTCGATCGCGGCGAGATCGGGGAAGATGTCGGCGTGATCGAATTCGAGGTTGTTCAGCACCGCCGTTTTCGGACGGTAATGGACGAACTTCGAGCGTTTGTCGAAGAACGCGGTGTCGTATTCGTCGGCTTCGATCACGAAGAAGCTCGAATCCGTGAGCCGCGCCGACACGCCGAAATTCAGCGGCACGCCGCCGATCAGAAAGCCCGGATTCAGGCCCGCGTCTTCGAGCAGCCAGGCGAGCATCGAACTGGTGGTGGTCTTGCCATGGGTACCGGCCACCGCCAGCACCCATTTGCCGTTCAGCACGTGCTCGCCGAGCCACTGCGGACCGGACACGTAGGGCAGACCGCGGTCGAGAATCGCTTCCATCAGCGGGTTGCCGCGCGTGACCACGTTGCCGATCACGAACAGATCCGCGTTCAGGCCGTTCAGCTGGTCCGCGTCGTAACCCTCGATCAGACGGATGCCTTGCGCCTCGAGCTGCGTGCTCATCGGCGGATAGACGCCGGCGTCGCAGCCGGTCACCGTGTGGCCCGCGTTGCGAGCGAGCACCGCGAGACCGCCCATGAAGGTGCCGCAGATGCCGAGGATGTGGATGTGCATAAGCCTGTCGTGCCGCGCGGGCGTTTTTTGCGAGGGATGGGAGCGCCGCAGGAGGGCCCGAACGGCCCTCTGCAAAGGACGCCTATTGTAACCGACGCGGCGCGCGCTGCCCCTGCCGGCCACGCCCGGCGCCGCGGGGCGCCGAACCGCGTCGCCAGGTGCGATCGAGTATCATGCAAGGATGGTCCGCAAATCACATTTCGATCCGCAGCGCGTGCGCGAGGAAATCGCGATCGCGGCTGCACGCCTGATTGCCGAAGACGGTCTGGACTACGCCAGCGCGAAGCGCAAGGCGGCCCGGCAGGTCATCGGCGAGACCCGTGTTGCGGGCGAATGGCTACCGGACAACGATCAGATCGAAGAAGAAATCCGCGAATATCAGTCGCTGTTCCAGGGCGACAGCCAGCCGGCGCTGCTGCGGCGGTTGCGCGTCGTCGCGGTCGACTGGATGGAGCGGCTCGCGCCGTTCAATCCCTATCTGACGGGCGCGGTGCTCGGCGGCACGGCCGGCGAACATTCGGATGTGCATCTGCAGGTGTTTTGCGATAACCCGAAGGAAGTCGCGATCTACCTGCTCAATGCGAATATCCAGTACGACGTGTCGGAAACCCGGCACTTCGCGGGCCGCGGCTACGTGGAGACGCTGAGCTTCCTCTGGCGCCCCGCGGGCGAGCGCGACGCCGAGCCGGTCGGCATCCACCTCGCGCTGTACGAGACCGACGACCTGCGCGGCGCGGTACGCGCCGACGCGCGCGGCCGCACGGCGCGGGCAAATTTGCAGGCGGTGCAGGCGCTGCTCGACGGCGATGAAGTGCCGTCCTTCACCAATTGAATTGAACAGACAGAACAGAGCACGATGAATATGAGACGTATGCTGGCGGGCGCGGCTGTCGCGCTGGTCGCCGCGAGCGGCGGGCTGCTGGCCAATCACTGGCTCAATCGCAATACCGACGTCGCGTACGCGGCGCAGTCCAGTCCACAGTCCAACACCCATGCGACGAGCCCCGTCCAGCAGCTATGGGCCGCGCCAGTCACGAACGTCGACGGCAAGCCGCAGTCGCTGAGCCTGCTCAAGGGCCACCCGATCGTCGTCAACTTCTGGGCATCGTGGTGCGGTCCGTGCGTCGAGGAAATGCCGGCGCTGTCGCAGATCCAGCGCGAGTATGCGAAAAAAGGCATCCAGTTCGTCGGCCTCGGCGTCGACTCGGAAAAGAACATCCAGACCTTCCTGCAGAAGGTCAAGGTCGCCTACCCGATCTACGTGACCGGCTTTGGCGGCGCCGACCTCGCGCGCGCATTCGGCAACAACGCGGGCGGCTTGCCGTTTACCGTCGTGATCGACGCAAAAGGCAACATCCGCTCGACAAAATTGGGCCAGATCGACCCCGCGGCCCTGCGCCAGACGCTCGACGCGCTGTAAATTTCGCTATTTCTGACGCTGCGCTTTTTGGCATCCGATTCCGTGCAGAACGAGCAAAAATGCGCGGATAATTCCCGAACTTGAGTGAAGTTGGGCCCACGGCTGCGCCGCGGCCCGCGTCGGCCGGCGCCGCGTACGCGCACGAAACTAGACAAGTTTCTCTAATCAGCGCTAAAGTGCGCGCAATTCCACGGAAAAAGAAGCGACCATGACGCGACTGCTGGTACTGCACGGACCCAACCTCAATCTTCTCGGCACCCGGGAACCCGAGGTCTACGGTCGCGTGACCCTGCCGCAGATCGATCAGGCGCTGGCGGACCGCGCAGCCGACGCAGACGTCGAGCTGGCGTCGTTCCAAAGCAATCATGAAGGCGGGCTGGTCGACCGTATTCAGGCCGCCCGTACCGAGAAAACCGATTTCATCCTGATCAATCCCGCCGCGTACACGCACACGAGCGTGGCCATTCGGGACGCACTTGCGGGGGTCGGCATCCCGTTTGTCGAGATTCATCTGTCGAACGTGCATCGTCGCGAACCGTTCAGGCATCACTCGTATTTCTCCGACCAGGCTGAGGGCGTCATCTGCGGCCTCGGCTGGAAGGGGTATCTGTACGCGCTCGAATTCGCGCTCGACCGCCTCGCGGCCGGCTCGTCCCGCGGCTGAATCCAAACACGTCCAATTTGAGCCGGCTACTGCACGTTTGCACACGCCGGCACACTACGCATTGAAAGGGGCACCCTGATGGATCTACGTAAACTCAAAACTCTGATCGACCTCGTCTCGGAGTCCGGTATTTCCGAACTCGAAGTGACCGAGGGCGAAGGCAAGGTCCGCATCGTCAAGAATGCGCCGCCGGTTTACGTCCAACAGCCCCCGTCGTACGCTGCACCGCAATACCCGCAAGCCGCACCTGCAGCCGCGGTCGAAGCACTGGGCGCCGCGGGCGCACCGGCCACGCCGGCCGCCGTCGCGCCGCAGGGTCACGTCGTGACCTCGCCGATGGTCGGCACGTTCTACCGCGCGCCGTCGCCGGGTGCCGATCCGTTCGTGCAGGTCGGCGACACGGTCAAGGAAGGCCAGACCATCTGCATCATCGAAGCGATGAAGCTGCTCAACGAGATCGAGTCGGACAAGTCCGGCGTGGTCAAGGAAATCCTCGTCGAAAACGGCCAGGCGGTCGAGTACGGCCAACCGCTGTTCGTGGTCGGCTAACGCGGCACGCACTGTTCGCCGCCCGCGCGCCGCTCGTCCCGAGGCGCGCGACCGATCCTCTGCGGCAGCCGGCGTCGTGACCGACCCGGCGCACATTGATGAGTCGAAAACCCGCTATGTTTGAAAAAATCCTCATTGCCAATCGTGGCGAGATCGCGCTTCGTATCCAGCGCGCCTGCCGCGAGCTCGGCGTCAAGACGGTCGTCGTCTACTCGGAAGCCGACAAGGAAGCCAAGTACGTGAAGCTCGCCGACGAGGCGGTCTGCATCGGCCCGGCACCGTCGAATCTGAGCTATCTGAACATGCCTGCGCTGATCAGCGCGGCCGAAGTCACCGACGCCGAAGCGATCCACCCCGGTTACGGCTTCCTGTCGGAGAACGCCGACTTCGCCGAACGCGTCGAGCAGTCCGGCTTCACCTTCATCGGCCCGCGTCCGGAAACGATCCGCATGATGGGCGACAAGGTCACGGCGAAGCAGACCATGATCAAGACCGGTGTGCCCTGCGTGCCGGGTTCGGAAGGCGCCCTGCCGGACGATCCGAAGGAGATCGTGAAGATCGCCCGCCAGGTCGGCTATCCGGTCATCATCAAGGCGGCGGGCGGCGGCGGTGGCCGCGGCATGCGCGTGGTCCACACGGAAGCGGCGCTCGTCAACGCGGTCAACATGACCCGCGAGGAAGCCGGCCGTGCGTTCGGCAACCCGCAGGTCTACATGGAGAAATTCCTCGAGAACCCGCGGCACATCGAAATCCAGGTGCTGTCCGATTCGTTCAGGAACGCCGTGTGGCTCGGCGAGCGCGACTGCTCGATGCAGCGTCGTCACCAGAAGGTGATCGAGGAAGCGCCGGCGCCGGGCGTCGCGCGGCGTCTGATCGACCGCATCGGCGATCGTTGCGCGGACGCGTGCAAGAAGATGGGCTACCTCGGCGCGGGCACGTTCGAGTTCCTGTATGAAAACGGCGAGTTCTACTTCATCGAGATGAACACGCGTGTGCAGGTCGAGCATCCGGTGACCGAACTGATCACCGGTGTCGACATCGTGCAGGAACAGATCCGCATCGCTGCCGGCGAGAAGCTCACGTTCCGTCAGCGCGACATCCAGTTCCGCGGCCATGCGATCGAATGCCGGATCAACGCCGAAGATCCGTTCAAGTTCACGCCGTCGCCGGGACGCCTGACGTCGTGGCACATGCCGGGCGGCCCCGGCATCCGGGTCGACTCGCACGCCTACAACGGCTACTTCGTGCCGCCGAACTATGATTCGATGATCGGCAAGCTGATCGCTTATGGCGCGACGCGCGAACAGGCGATCAAGCGCATGCGCATCGCGTTGTCGGAAATGGTGGTCGAAGGCATTCAGACCAACATCCCGCTGCACCGCGAACTGATGCTCGACGCGAAGTTCGTCGAAGGCGGCACCAGCATTCACTACCTCGAAAACCGGCTGGCCGCGCGTCAGCAGGTCGTGGAAGAAGCGTAAGTCATGAGCT
Organism: Paraburkholderia sp.; assembly: GCA_036264535.1. GTDB lineage: Bacteria > Pseudomonadota > Gammaproteobacteria > Burkholderiales > Burkholderiaceae > Paraburkholderia. The sequence continues at coordinate 7,245 of DATAQT010000173.1, forward strand.
ATCGGGAACTGGTCGCCGAACTGGCGCGCGAGCACGCGGAGGAGTTGTCCGACGCGCTGCTCGAGCTGGGTGCGCTGTCCGTGTCGGTCGAAGACGCGGACGCCGACACGCCCGACGAGCAGCCGCTGTTCGGCGAGCCGGGTCTCACGCCGGATCGCACGGCGTGGCAGCGCTCGCGCGTGATCGCGCTGCTCGCGCCGCAACACGATCCAGCCCTGTTGCTGACCGCCGCGGCCAACGAAATTGGACTCGATGCCGCGCCGGCGTACACCGTGCGCGAGGTCGAGGAGCAGGACTGGGTGCGGCTCACGCAATCGCAGTTCGATCCGATCCAGATCGGCGAGCGCATCTGGGTCGTGCCGTCGTGGCACGATGCGCCGGACCCCGAGGCGCTCGTGCTCGAACTCGATCCGGGCCTCGCGTTCGGCACCGGCAGCCACCCCACCACGCGCCTGTGCATGGAATGGATCGAGCAGTCGGTCAAG